>JAJYRF010000081.1 GCA_021794255.1 bacterium
GGTTCTCTTAGATAACTGCTGATTAAACATAATTTAATCCCTGCTTATCAACCGGCTTTTTCAAGCCCCCGCTTCTATAAGCGGCGGGTGGTTGACTTTAGTCTCCTTTAACATTTAATATTTTAATTTGTTATTTTTTTGTTATTTATATATTTATTTTTATCATGATTGCTTTTTAATATAATTATCTTGATTATATTTATTATATTTCTTATATTTCTTATATTTCTTATATTTATTATATTTCTTATATTTCTTATATTTCTTATATTTCTTATATTTCTTATATTTCTTATATTTCTTATATTTCTTATATTTTTATTATTTAAAGATTGGCAAACTAAATTAATTGCTTTTTAGAATATATTATCTTATTTAAATCAATTGAAAAAATGTTTTTGTTGTCCTTATATTTATATATTATGATTAGTCCGTGCTTTTCTAATATTTGTTTAGTTATATACAAACCTAAACCGAAACCGTCTTTATTTTTTAAAGAAAGGTCTTTCAAAAAAGGCTCAAACATAAATTCTTCAGATATCGACGGTTTTTGTCCCGCATTTATAAAACTTAATATGCCTTTTTCTACATTAATAATTACTTTTTTATCTATTTTATCTATTTTTTTATCTATGCTGAATTTGATTGCATTATCTAATAAGTTTTTAATAGCTATGCTCAGTAATTCAAAGTCCGCTTTAACGATATAGTCTTCATCCGATATAATATTTATTTTTGAATTTCCATCTCCTATAAAAAGAAGTTCTTTAGCCCTATTTATAACATCGGTAAAATTGCATGGCGCTAAGTTAAGAATTGTATCGCTTATTGCTATTTTTTCTGCTGCGAATAATTCATTTATAAGCATTTCAAGCCTTGTAAAAATATCTGAAAATATTCTTTTTTTATCTTCATTCTCGTTTTTTAACAATTCTAATGCAATCTTCCCTTTGGTAATAGGAGTTTTTAATTCATGCGCAACATTTCTTATAAACCATGCTCTTGTATTTAAAGTTTTTTTAACATTATTAATTGCCTCCTTAAATTCTTTTGCAATATAGCCTATTTCATCTTTTCTTTGAATGTATTCATCTAAATCTATATTTATATCGCCTTTTTTAAATTCTTCCATTTTATTTCTAAATTTACTTAAAGGATGTATAGACCTGTATATGCTAATATATAAAAAAGCAAGAATTAAATTTAAACTAAGCCATGCAGCCAATAAAATTTCCTGTATATTAGCTCTCATATTTCTTTTTACCAAAAAATCGGCATTATTTGTTTTTGATTTTAAATATACATATTCGCTTCCATTATACTTTAATAAAATTAAAGTATAATTTATCCTGGGCGGAGTTCTCTTAAAAATTAATTCTCCATTTTTTAAAATTTTATCGGCAATATTTTTATTTTTAATTAAATCTATGTCTGAAAATTTATTATTAGCTAATTTGTTGTTTTTTGCCAGAAATATCATCTTTCTTATAAAACGAAATGTTTCAATATGATTTACAATTTTATGTGCAAAAAGATAAAAAAACAGTAATATTGTAAAACTTAAAATAAAAGTAATATTAATTTTAAATAAAACTGAATGTCTATTTATTGTCATATTGCTTTATATTCCACAAATTTATACCGATAGCAATAACTCTTCATGTATGATAGTAGGCTACGCCTAATTTTTTATTTATTCTTATTTTAAAAACTTATACCATTCTTTTATATCTGCATCCGATGTTCTTTTATTATACCTGTTACAATTGGTGCAGCTTCTTTACTCTACAAATTTATATCCGTATCCTCTAATTGATTTAATGTATTTTGGATTCTTAGGGTCGTCCGATATTTTTTTTCTTATCCTTCCTATTATTACATCTACGCTTCTGTCAATGCTTTCATAATTCATTGTTTTCATATTTTCAAGAATAAAATCTCTTGTTATAACTCTATCTTTATTTTTAAGCAAAATTGAGAATAATTCATATTCGGCAGACGTTAAATCTAATGTTTCCCCTTCCTTTTTTATAATCATTTTATCTTCATAAATTTCAAAATATTTTATATTGTTTTTTATATTATTATTTTTTATTTCTGCATTATTATTTGAATAAATATTTATTGAATTTATATCGGAAACATAAGTTCCATCAAGCTTTTGTCCATCATTTTCTCTGTCTTTTCTTCTTATTACCGATCTTATTCTGGCTACAAGCTCTCTTGGGTTATAAGGTTTTGAAACATAATCGTCAGCTCCTATTTCAAGACCCGTCACTACGTCGGCATCGTCGCTTCTAGCCGAAGAAATTATAATAGGTATATCCGAAATTTCAGAAACTAATTTACATACCTTTAGTCCATCAATATCGGGCAAAGTAAGGTCTAAAATTAATAGGTCAAAATTATTGTAGCTATTATTAATTGCTACAAGCCCTTCTTTTGAACTTTCAAAATTTATAAGCTCTATATTAAACTTATGTAGATATTCTTTTAAAAGACTTGCTATTTCGTTATCGTCTTCAATCATTATAATTTTTATCATAATAAAGATATAATAATTTATAATTTATATATATAAATCTTATCGTTATAACTATAGCTATAAAGCTATAAAAAGTTATAAAACTATTCATTCTGTGCTAAAGCTAACTTATTATAACTTATTATATAAATATAAATCTTATTATTATAATTATAGAACAGTATTGTAAACAAAGTATAAATATATTATAAATGAAAAAAATATTTTTAGATTTATTTAAAATATTTATTTTAAATATTTTAAATAAATTGATAAGCAGCAATAAACAGGTTTTGCTTGGAAATTAATTATAATAAATAACAGTGCTGTCATATATATCCAATGGATTAATCATTATTGCTCTGCCGTCAAATTAATTATAATAAATAATAGATACCGCCAATAATATAATCCAAAAAAAATAATATGATATTTTATGTGTGATATATATGATGTTTATTTAACTATTTAACTATTTAATATTGGCATATATTATTATGCCAATATATGATATATGATATATGATATATGATATTATAATGTATGGTATTTTATTTACGATTTATGATATAAGACATTTGATACGGGACGAAACAATATTATTAATTTTTATAAACCATTTAATAATCAATCAAAAAACGGAGAATTGTGCAGATAAAAAGCAAAAAAATATTACTTTTTATAAATTATTTAGAATTTTTAAGAGATACTTGCCATAATTTCCTTTATTATAAGTATTTGCTGCTTTTTTAAGACCATCTATACTAATATATCCCATTCTATATGCTATTTCTTCAATGCAGCCGATTTTAAGACCCTGTCTTTTTTCCATCATAGCAATAAATTCAGCCGCATCTAACAAACTTTCGGGAGTACCGGTATCTAACCACGCATGACCCCTTCCGAGCTGAAAAGCTTTTAATTTTTTATTCTTTAAATAAACATTGTTGACATCTGTTATTTCAAGTTCTCCTCTTTTTGAAGGCTTAATATTTTTAGCAATTTCTATTACGCTATTATCATAAAAGTAAATTCCTGTAACGGCATAATTGGATTTTGGCTCTTGAGGTTTTTCTTCAATTGAAGTTACAAAGCCGTTTACGTCTAATTCTATAACACCGTACCTTTGAGGATCTTCAACATAATATGTGAATATTGCGCCCCCTCCTTCATTTTGCACGGTTTTTTTTGCTTGATTAAATAAATTAGGCAAACCGTGACCGTAAAATATATTATCGCCTAATATAAGACAGACATCATCACTTCCGATAAATTCTTCGCCGATTATAAAAGCTTGAGCAAGACCGCCTGGTTCAGGCTGCTCTTTGTATAATATATTTAAGCCTATTGAACTTCCGTCTTTAAATATTGATTTAAACTTTGACACATCTTCGGGGTTAGATATAATCAGTATATCTTTGATACCTGCAAACATTAAAGAAGATAAAGGATAATAAATCATAGGTTTATCGTAAATAGGAAGAAGCTGCTTGCACACGCTTAAAGTAATAGGATAAAGCCGCGTGCCGCTTCCCCCTGCAAGAATAATACCCTTCATAGAGTTTTAATTACCGCTGCATAATAAATAAAACAATTTAATAGTCGCCTAAAAACATAAAATCAAATAATTTTATTTATAAAATTACCTGTAGTGCCTGCCGCGTTTGGAATCTGAGCTTGGTTATTATATTGATTATTATTGGCGCCAGTTGCTGCATTATCAGCAGCTTTAGCAGCATTTTTATTTGTATTGTTATTTAAACCTGCCACCGATACTTTTAATGCATTAACTAAACCTTTATCTAATGTTTTGACGGTATTTAATGCGACAGCCGCAGTTTTATTATAGACATCATTCGGTCCTTGAATATTTTGATACTGTCCATTTGAAGCGGCAGCTTGATTTTTTTGATATAGATAATTTCCCTGCTGCTGAAGCGGATTAATTGCTTGAGTCATAATAAACACCTCCTAATCTATCATACATTTAATTATTTAATTATTTAATTATTTAATTAATTAATTATTTAATTATTTAATTAATTAACATATCAAATTTGCTTACTTTTATATTATATCACATTTTAATTTATTTGCATCAGCAAAATTATTTATAATAATAAAAAATTTTATAAATAAAACCTTCTATGCCTTTTCAAATCGGAAAAACTATTTTTTATTTCAATGTTTTTTCTTACATAATTAACAAGCTCTTTTTGAATATCTATACCTAATAAAATTTCTATTCAAACTTTATGATTCATAAGCAGTTGTTTGTTCCGCTTCCCAAAAATGGAACAAAAACAATTTCATTTTTCTTTGTATATCTCAAAATAAATTGGTGCGGAATTTGCTGCAATTCAACATTACTAAATTATTTGAGAATGGCAGAGATAACCAATCCAGATTTTAGAAATGTGTAAATTGGCGGAGAGAGAGGGATTCGAACCCCCGGATGTTACCATCAACGGTTTTCAAGACCGCCGCCTTCAACCGCTCGGCCATCTCTCCATAAAAAAAATATAAATAAATATAATTTATTTATATATATTTATGTTTATTTTATTTATATTTATGTTTTAATCCTTAGTTTTATAATTGTATCATAAATTTATTTAAAAAAAAATATTTGATAAAAAATTATTTTTCATAAATAAATATAATTTACCGATAGTTGCCGTTGATTGATGCCTGCACGTTTTATAGCCGTCGGTATTTAGACGGCTCATCCTCCTGCCTTTATAGGAATAGGAATATGTCAATTCATATTATAAATATATTAAAATAAATTAAATTAAAATTTTAGAAAAAATTTCGGAAGATATAAGCAATCCCTTTAGTGTCAATCTTATATAGTTATTTATATAATTATTTGAAATAGAATTAAATTTATTAATATTATTATCAACACTATCGGTGACAGCATTGTCAACATTTATTATTTTAGTTAAACTTTTAATTTCTATCACATTTTTCATAAAACTTTCTTTTTCTATAAAATTTTCATTACATATATCTTTTATATATACTTCGGCAAAACCTGCTTTGATAAAATTATTAATTATTTCTTTGTCAACATATTTATAAAGATTTTCCGAACTTATTCCTTTATTTGTTCTTAAAGATAAAAATATTTCTTCATTAATTATATCGTTTTTTGTTAAAATTTCTTCATCAATCTTAAATTTTTTAAATTTATATTTTTTATTTTCTAATTGTAATATATTTTTTTCAAAAAATAAAATTTTATCAATATATTTAATTATATTTGCTTCATTTGTTATTCTGATTTCTAAATTATTAACATTATTATTGTCATTACCCTCATTTTTTTTATTATTACTATTGTTGTTGTAATCATTATTATTATTGTTGCAATTATTGCCATTTTTGTTATCGTCATTATTATCATCTTTGCTTAATTTAAGAAACGAAGACGCCGAAGGTCCCAGCCCAATATACTCGCCTCTTTCCCAATAATTTATATTGTGTCTGCTTTCGAATCCGTTTAATGCAAAATTTGAAATTTCATAATGATTATATCCATATTTTTTAAATTCTTCGGCTGTAGTTATATATAAATCGGCTAACTTATCTTCATAATCTTCATTGTCTTTATAATATTTGTAATTTTCATTATATTCATCCTCGTTATCATAAACATAATGACTATGATGTTCATTAGATGCCTTTTCATTAAATTCGTAATTTTCTCCTGCTAAGGCTCTAAGTTTTTTAAAATTTTTATAAAACTTAGAGCCCTTTTCTATACTTAAAATATATGCCGATATATGCTCAGGCTTTATTTCAGTCAAATAATTTATATCGTTTTGCAAAACATCGGCTGTTTGTCCCGGAAGCCCCAGTATTAAATCAAGAGATATATTATTAAAATTACTCTTCCTTGCATCATCTACGCAATGCAGAATATCGGCAAGCAAATGGATCCTGCCAGCAAATTTTAAAACATTATTATTAAAACTTTGAGCGCCTATTGATAAGCGGTTTACGCCTAAACTGCGCAAATTTTTTAATTTAGCATCATTGCCGGCGCTTTCAGGATTTACTTCTGCCGTAATTTCCGCATTATCAGACACTGTAAATATTTTATAAATATTATTCATCATTTTTTCAAAAAAATTAATATCCATAATGGACGGCGTTCCTCCGCCAAAATAAATAGTCTTAATAACCCTGCTATGCAAATTATATTTTTCCGTCATAATTTTTAATTCTTTTATTAGGGATTGCAAATATATTTTATGTATATTATCAATATTTTTAAATTTAATATTTTTAATATTTTCAGAATTTATTGAGTAAAAATTACAATAATTACATTTAGATTTGCAAAAAGGAACATGAATATAAATAGATAAATTATTATCTTTCATTTTTGTATTTTGTTTTAATTTTAATTATGAATTTTAATCTTTATTTTAATTATTAATTTAATTATTAATTTTAATTTTGAATTCAATTATGATTATGAATGTTAATTTTATAAATTATAATTTATAATTATAATTATGTAACAATATTATATAATATTGTTCACAATAAAGTGCATTTTTGGCACAAGTTGTATCATTTCAGTCTCTGATATTATATAATAATGTTTAAAATCAAGCCGGCGGTAGTCGGCTATAAACCATAGTATGTATCTTTAGGATGATTTGTATTTAAACAACTAAGCTAATGTTATTTTAGCTACAAGCAAAGACTGAATGCTATAATTATTAATGGCAATAGACTGTACTGTATTAAAAAATTATAATTATTTTATTAATTTTTTATATTGTTTTAACTAATACATTATATATATTAAATAAATTTATTAATTAATTAATAAGCAGCTTTAAATGAACCAAAAAAAACAAATAAGAACTATAAATATACTCCACATAGACAGCTATAACCAATATGGAGGAGCGCAAAAAAGCACGGTTAATTGTTTAAATGCTATAGAAAAAACAATTAATTCCTTAAAATTATCAAAACCATATATTTATCCTGATAATTCAGATTGTAATTATCATTTTAATTTTTATGCTATTCATAATGCCAATAAGGTTTATGAAGAAGAACTTAACAATATTGGCATTCCAAATTTTTCAATACAAATGAAAAATTTTGGAGATATTATTGCCGTTATAAAAATCGCAAAATTTTTAAGAAAATATAAAATAGATATTATTATTTTCCATTCATCAAAAGATCAGATGCTTGGCGGTATAGCTTGTTTTTTGTCCGGCAGAAGAATAGTAAAAATTTTAACAAGGCATGTTGCTTATAACATAAGTATACTAAAAGGTTTTCTAATATATTATCTTCTAACCGATCATTATATCGCAATCTCAAAATATATTAAAAATATTTTAATTAACGATTTAAGAATTAAAGAAAACAAAATAACCGTTATATACGACATTCGATTTACAGGCTATTATAATAAATATAATAATAACTATGACAACAAAGAACAAATAAATAAATTAGAAAATAGAACAGAAATAAAAATCAAATCGGGCATAGAAACTAAAGTAGCTGCAAAAACTAAAACACCATTAACAATAGAAACAAATAAAATAATAAATAACGTTAATGATGTTAAAATGGAATTCGGTATACGGGAAAATGAAAAAATTATTTCAATTATCGGCAGATTGTCAAATGAAAAAGGGCATACGACTTTTTTAAATGCGGCAAAACAGATAATTAAAAAAAGAAAAGATATAAAATTTTTGATTATAGGCAGCGGCGATTTATTTGATACCGTTAAAGAATTTATAATTAATAACAATTTAAGCGATTATATTATAATGACCGGATTTAAAAAAGAAGTTGAAAAATATATCAGTGCCAGTGATTTAATTGTTGTCCCTTCAGGTTTAGAAGGATTAGGCGGAATTATAATCGAATCCTGCATGGAAAAAAAAACGGTGATAGCTTCTAATATCGGCGGAATTCCTGAAATTATAAATAATAATTTAACGGGTATTTTGTTCGAAAAAGATAATTTTAACGAACTCTCCGATAAAATACTTAACATTATAGATAATAAAAAAATGCTTACTGACTTAGGAACTAATTGCTATAAAAAAATAACGGAGGAATTTAATCCTCATAAACTTGCGGAAGAAAATATCGCGCTGTATTGCAGACTTGTTAAAAAATTTCATATATAATATATTATATATCATCATATATCGTTTATCTTCTACCGTTTATTGTTAATTTATAGTTTATGTATTATGTATTATGTATTATGTATTATGTATTATGTATTATGTATTATGTATTATGTATTATGTATTATGTATTATGTATTATGTATTATGTATTATGTGTAGTGCATTTTAGTAAGA
>JAJYRF010000060.1 GCA_021794255.1 bacterium
GGGTACCCCTCTTGATGTTCCATAAAAAGATATAAAAGATTATAACTATGTAGAATAATAAAAAGGAAATAAAAAGAGGAAGTAGATAGATAAAAAAATTGTCTTGACAAATGGGAGCAGTATAATTTTCCGACATTTTTTCTCTCCTCAAATATGGGACGATTTTGGGACAAAATTTTACCAAATCTGACCTTATTTTACCATTTTAAAGGATATGCCTGTCAAGAGGAATGTTGCAAGAATGCCTTATTTACTGCGGTTTTGAGTGGTGAGCCGCGCGGGGGTCGAACCCACGACCACCTGATTAAAAGTCAGGTGCTCTACCAGCTGAGCTAGCGGCTCTTGATAGCAAGATTTTAAATGATAATATAAATAAACTAAAAAGTCAAGATGTTTTATTTTTTTTGTGTCAAGGCAAAATGAAAATATCCTCTTTTTACCAATTAAGAAATGACATGTTGTTTATATCTTTTTTGGAGTCTTATATTTAATTTATAAATATCATTAAATATATTGTATTAAAAAATATTTTTATAATTAAACTTAATTATAAAAATTATAAATTATAAATTATAAGACTTATAAGAAATTAAAAAATGAAGTGCTATAATTTTTTTTATTTTAATCATAATTTAAATATTAAAATATAGTATAATTTAATCCTGATGCGGCAAAAATGCCTAAAGCCACTATAGCAATCACGCTTACTATAACAATCGCCCATGTTATTTTTGCAGCCTGTTTCTCATCCATAATAAACCCCTTTTTTAAATATATAAGTTAAAAAATAATCTTTAAAATATTTTACTATATAATATATATTATATTTCTTTTACTTATTTGCTTATTCTTGTTTATTTTATATTGTTATTAATAATTTAATAATACATTTTATATAAATTTACGCGTACTAACTTTAATATTTTTAAAAAATCAATACATTTAATACATTCAATGCATCAAGCAAACATATAAACCATATGTATAAGCATAATTATGCAATAAATTTTATAATTTCTCAAGATATTTATAAACATTAATCGCAGCCATCTTTCCGCTCAAAGCCGAACGGGGCACAGATGATCCGCCTAAAATTGCGTCCCCTGCAGCAAAAATTCCTTCTATGGAAGTCATGTAGTTATCGTTATTTATATTAATTAAACCTCTTGCGTCTCCACATATCATTTTATTTTTTTTACAAAATTCATTATAAATTTTTGGCGAATTTACAAACAATATTTCATCGGCATCAAGTTCGTAAACGTCATCATAATCGGGACTAAAACCGTAATATGACGTGCTGCCTATTCTGTTTAGATGAAGTTTTATAATTTTATTTGATTTAATATCTAAAGAATCCATAATATAATTATCGGATTCAAACATAAAAAATTTAATTCCTATATTAAAATCTTTAATAATCTGTTTATCCCAAGTCGGAACATTTTCAAAATCTTTAGGAAATACTAAATAAACATTTTCGGCACCCATTTTTTTTAATCTTATTGCAAGACCAATCCCTAAATTTCCATATCCTATAATAGCAATTGTCTTATTTTTTATTGAATTAAAATTTTTATTGTTTATAAATGCATCTGTTGGATTATCACTAATTTCAGCGAAACTTTCATTTCCGGAATAGGTCATTAAATCTTTATCTGTATAAACGCCGATGGCAACAATCACTGCAGAATATTTTTCTTTAAGCAATTTTATTTCCAATATTCTTTTTTCAGTTAAATAATTAATATTAGAAGGTGATTTTGACCTAATTTCTTTATCTATAATTTTTTCATGCATATTAGGTATCGGCAGTGAATTTCTAGAAAGTCCCCCGAGCCATTTTTTAGACTCATAAACATCTACGGCAACCCCCCATTTACCCAGCAAAAATGATGCAGACAATCCTGCCGGTCCCGACCCTATAATGGCCACTTTATGTTTTGACTCTTGATGCTTCAATTCATTAAAATATCCTGATTTAAATAAAGTTTCGCATAATCCGTGCATAACCTTAGATGATCTTGCATCTGAATTATTTATAGAACCTGAATTATTGTTATTAGCTATATTAAACATTGATAACGCATAATCTAAATTACCCTTGTAATCAAAATTTATATTAAAATTGACTGCGGCTTTTTCTCTGAAGGAACTTAAAGGACATACTGCAGAACAAATTGAATTAGAATCGTCGAGGCATCTCGAAAATTTTGATACCATATTTAAAACAAACATTGAACGGACAGAATTATTTAATTGCATATGCATCCTCACATTTATATAATATAATAATATATATATTATTTAAATAGAATCATTATAAATTGTAATAAAATAAATTTATTAAATTATTCTTTAATATTTATAATATTTATATTTTTTTATTATTTCTTTTTATTATTTTTAATATGTAAATATTTTATTTTCAATCAACAAATAAGTCAAGATAAAATATGTTTTTATTTTAATTTTTTAATTTTATTATTATAAAAATAATATTTGCTGGCATCGCTAAACATAGCGTAGTAATTTATCAATTATATAAATAATTATATATTGTATATAAATATATGTAATAATAAAAACCATAAATTTCTTAAGAAATTTATGGTTTTTATTATTACAAGAAAAAATTTAATATAAATTTAAATATTAATATTGATTATTAAAGTATTAGTATAAAGTATATTAAATTTATCAATAATTAAAAATTAAATTAAATATACATATATATACTTTGGTTTATTTTAAATTTATCAATTTAGTATAAAGTATATTAAATTTATCAATAATTAAAAATTAAATTAAATATACATATATATACTTTGGTTTATTTTAAATTTATCAATTTAGTATAAAGTATATTAAATTTATCAATAATTAAAAATTAAATTAAATATACATATATATACTTTGGTTTATTTTAAATTTATCAATTTAGTTAGACATTAAAATTAGATATTGAATGTTGATGTCTAAATATAAAAAATAGAATATAAAAAATTTTAATACTTAAATTAACCCCATTTTTGTTTATTTATATGAGATACTATCTCAGCTTTTGACATTTGCCTCAATTCAAAAGCTGATTTTTTAGCTTTTTGGAATATAGTCACGCAATTTGGATCAAGATTATCTGTTATACCTTCTTCTGAAATTACAATAATCTTTGTTAGCAAATGCGTCAAATCCATATGTAATTGATTGGTCTTTCTCGAACGAATAATAATCTGCTCAACATCTGGAGCAATTTTTTCAAATTTTTCTTTAGGTGCCCCGCATTTAGGACAAACATCGGGAGCTGAATCGCCATCATGAATATACCCGCACATAGAACATTTCCACAACATAATAATACCTCCGTAATTTAATTTTAACTTAACAAAAATTATAGTTATATTTATTTAAAAGTTTTTATATTTTTATCATTAATATTTTTATCATTAATATTTTTATCATTAATATTTTTATTATTAATTGTATTTTTATTCTTTTCTAATGTTAACAGCATATCACAAAAATTATTTAATTCAAGTCTTAATATAATAATAATTATTAATCAATATAATTTATTTATTATATAAATTGTATAATAAACAGTTTTAATTGACAAGCTTTATTTTTAGAAATATAATAATTATATTCTTTTGATACTATAACTATCTTAACTAATTGATTTTGATTTCAAATAATATATTAAATATATTGAATGCTACATATATAAAAATATAAAAATATAAAAATAAATAATAAATATATTAAATATATAAATACTATATATGCTGCATTATTAATTAATGTAAAAATATAATCTCATAAATAAATCCCGTCAGAATTACAATATGCAATCTCCTATATCATTTAATATATATCTTATCGGGGATAAAAAATTTTTTTCTTCCGAATATGAATATCTTGATACGTTAAAGACATGTTTTGATAACGGCATAAAAGCTTTTCAGCTGAGACAAAAAGATTTAACGGTTAGACAAATTATAAATCTTGGAGAAAAGATAAAAAAAATTATTGAACAATATAAAGATATTTATTTTTTTGTAAATGACAGAATAGATATTGCACTTGCACTCGGAGCCAATGGAATACACTTAAATAAAAATAGCATTCCGATAAAAGCGATAAAAGAAAAATATAGAGAAATAATAACATTTTATTCATCACATTCATATGAAGAAGCGTTAGATGCTGAAAAAAACGGGGCAGACGCTATAACATTTAGCCCTATTTTTAAAACTAAAAATCAGGATTTTGAGCAAGGTTTAGAACCTCTAAAAAAAATAATTAACAATACAAAAATACCTGTATTTGCATTAGGCGGAATAAATAATAGCAATATACAGACAATTAGAAACACGGGAACAAAATATGTAGCAATTCAATCAGGGATTCTTAAACAAAAAAATATAGATATTAAAGAAAATATAAAAATTATTAACAATATATTAAAATATTAATTAAAAAATCATTTTAAAAAACTATTATATATTGTATACTTATATTATGGTATACTGTAATACAGCTTTTTATGTTATATATAATATAAAATAATTATAACATTAATTCTGCAATAGCAAATTTTAATTCATTTAATATAATTATATTAAATGTTATAAAATATTTAATATATAAATTTATAATAATAAATATTATGTTGCTGTTGATAATACAGTGATATAAATATTACACTTATACTACATTTATACTACACTTAATAAGCGCTTCTGTTTTTGTCTGTAAAATTAAAATGCTATTGCCATTAATAATAAAAGAGGGGAAAAATATGAACCAAATTGAATCGGCCAAGAAAAATATAATAACTAAAGAAATGCAATTTACTGCAAATAGAGAAGATATCGAACCAGAAAAAATTATGCGTGACATTGCAAACGGGCATACGATAATTTTAAAAAATAAAGTACACGGCATAAATCCCTTAGCTGTCGGAAAAGACTTATCCACTAAGGTTAATTCCAATATAGGTTCTTCAGGTGACATCTGCAGTATTGACGAAGAATTAGAAAAACTTTTTGTTTCAATCGACAGCGGCGCCGATGCCGTAATGGATTTGTCAACAGGCGGAAATATTAAAGACTTTAGAGAAAAAATACTTAAAAACTCTACTATACCTTTAGGAACTGTGCCACTTTATGAAGCATTTCAGTATTTAATGGACAAAAATGACCCTATAGAAAAATTCGACCCTGAAATATTATTTGAGGTTATTGAAAGACAATGTGAAGAAGGTGTTGATTTTATTACCGTTCATTGCGGGTTAACTTTGGAAGCAATAAAAAAAATGAATGGACAATCAAGGATTCTTGGCATAGTTTCAAGAGGGGGTTCGTTAATAGCTACATGGATGATAAAAAACAATAAGGAAAATCCTTTATATGAACAATATGACCGTCTTGTAAAAATAGCTAAAAAAAATGATGTAGTATTAAGTCTTGGAGACGGTTTAAGACCTGGAAGCATCGCAGATGCGACAGATAGAGCTCAAATAACCGAACTTATAACGCTTGGCGAACTTGCAAAAAAAGCATTTGAAGAAAACGTTCAGGTTATGATAGAAGGTCCCGGTCATGTTCCGTTAAATCAGGTTGAAACTAATATAAAACTTCAAAAAAGTTTATGCAACGAAGCTCCATTTTATGTTTTAGGTCCTCTTGTTACAGATATTGCTCCCGGATATGACCATATTACAAGTGCTATAGGCGGTGCAATTGCGGCAGGAGCAGGCGCCGACTTTTTATGTTATGTTACGCCTGCCGAACACTTGAGACTTCCATCTGCGGAAGATGTTAGAAATGGGGTAATAGCAGCTAAAATCGCAGCACATGCAGGCGATATTGCCAAAGGCGTTAAAAATGCTATACAAAAAGATATTGCAATGAGCAACTTCAGAAAAACTATGAACTGGGAAGGTCAATACAACATTGCTTTAGATCCTGAAAAAGCAAGAGAAATGCGCTCAGCTATAAAATTAAAAGATGATAAGGTGTGTTCAATGTGTTCTTCATATTGTTCTATAAAGCTTAATGCATCATTTAATAAATAATTTAAATAATTTAAATAATTTAATAATTATAAATTTATTATATATTCTTTAAATATTTTAAATAAAGCACTTTTAAAATAAAATTTAAAATTAATTAATATTAATTAATAATGAAACAATTAAATAATACTTGCGGTGAAATTAATAATACAACAGATGATAAAAATGAAGAGTTTAATAATATTTTAAAATCTTTTCAGGAAGAATTTAAAATTACAAATAAACTAATTTATAATATTCATAATAGTTTTTCTCAATTTAATGAAAAATTTAATACTTTAATTAATGTGTTGCAGACAGCAGCTAATATATTGCAAATCCATGATAGCAAAAGTCTAAATAATTTCAACAGTAACAATTATGATATTACTAATAATAAGAACAACACTGCCGCAAATAATAAAATTAATATTAATGAAATTAATTCATCTTTCCAATATTTTAATTGCGTTCTATTTGATAAAAAAGATTTACAAAATAACGGTTCATTTAAATTTTTAAAAACTGATTCAAAATATATTTTAAAACCTATCAAGAATATTAATTCCTTAGCGATATCTGATTTTATCGGCATTGACGATATTATAAAAGAAGTTTTTAAAAACACTTTTAAATTTGCTTCGGGAAAACCTGCCAACAATGTTCTTTTATGGGGAGACAGGGGAACTGGAAAGTCTTCATTAATTAGAGCAATAACAAAATCTTTCGGCGATGAACCCTACATTAATAAAATAAAATTTATTGAAGTCATAGAAGATACCGCTGAATTAATTTACGAACTAATTACCGTTGTAAAAGATGAACCTTATAGATTTATATTATTTTTTGACGATATAGCATTTGATGCAGATTCATTATTTTATAAGAAACTTAAATCAATTCTTGACGGCGGCTTAGATGAACTTCCTGAAAATGTTATTATTTACGCAACTTCTAATAAAAAACATTTGACGACAGAAAAATTTGCTCCGTCAAATAATCTTGAAAATTTTATACATCCCGAGCAGGAATACGAGGAAGGATTATCATTAAGCGACAGATTTGGTCTTAGTTTTGGACTTTATAGCTTTGATCAAGAAACGTACATACAAATAGTTGAAATGTATTTAAAAAAATATAATTTGGGCATCTCAATCCTTAATTTAAATAAAGTAAGGAAAGAAGCAGTCAATTTTGCAACAATAAAAGGTTCGCGTTCAGGAAGAACAGCAAAACAATTTGTTGTAAATTTATTAAAAGATAATTAATTATTTATTAAAAGATAATTAATTAAAGATAATTAATTTAGGTAAAATTATTGTCTAATCCTCTTTAATTTATTTAAGAGATATAGACAATAAAAGAGCTATATGCATTATTTTTATTTAAAGATTTATCAGCTTAGCTTATAGTTTAATAAGGGTAAATTAATGATTTTAATAATATTTTTATATGTTTATAGTATTTGTTTATCAATATTTTTTGGTTCAAGTATTTTTATAGGATATTTTACCGCTCCTTATATATTTAAAACAATAAAATCAAGAGACGAAGCCGGAAATATAGTCGGATCGCTTCTGCATAAATTTTCAATATTAGGATTTATTACACAGCCTGTTATGATAATTTTAGGATATATGCTGTATATAAATAAATATAGCAATATATTTATTATTCTTGTACCGTTTATTATACTAATTTTAATAATATTTTCAGAAAATTTTATTTCAAAAAGAATGAACAACTTAAAAAAGCAAATGATTTCAATTACAGTTACGCCAAAAGAAGACCCGAGAAGAAAACAATTTAATTATCTGCACAAATGGTCTGTTAAATTATTTTTAGCAAATGAATTATTATGTTTACCTCTTTTTTATATAATATTTATAAGGTAAATACATAAATACTTGAAATAGTAATAATATTAACAAGTTTAATTCCAACTGCCCGAAATTAGTTTTTAGTAATGCAGCTATACACCGGATAAAAAACTATAAATCTTTGCTTCATGCAATAAGGAAAGACTTTATAAGGTTTTTAGAATACCTGACGCCTCATAAAGTATATTTTAATGAAAAACTTGAAATGAATGCAATTAAAATTAAAATAAGCGTAAGAACAACTAAAGTAAATGCAATTTTACACAATATCAATAGTAATAATAAGTAATAGTGCCAAAAATATACTGTAAAAACTTAGAGGCGGATTGAATCATTATTGTATAAATATAACATTAGATAGATATAACATAAAAACAAATTTTAAACCAACTACAATTTGGCATACAATCTAAAACTAAAAAATAAACATAATTTAAACTACCGCAAAGTATTTATTTTACTGGTCGGGATGACTGGATTTGAACCAGCGACCCCCTGCTCCCAAAGCAGGATTTATAATCTATAAAATAGCTTATTTACTCTGTTTTAGCGGTGCGCTATTTTTTATGTAGTGGTTTTTGCAGGGTTACCGGCGAAATTTTATTGTAGGCTTCGGCTGGTTCTTGATATCTTGAGCAGGGGTGGCGGGATCAGGGGTTTGGGGTCTTTGGGTAATTTTTTGTTCTTCTCTTATCACGTTTTCTATATTGTTATTAAGTTTTGGGAAGTCGGTTTTTACCGTATTCCATACAATTTCTAAATCTATATCCTC
>JAJYRF010000082.1 GCA_021794255.1 bacterium
AATAAAGATAACAATAAAGATAACAATAAAGATAACAATAAAGATAACAATAAAGATAACAATAAAGATAACAATAAAGATAACAATAAAGATAACAATAAAGATAACAATAAAGATAACAATAAAGTGCGTACTTTACTTAAAAGTGCGTACTTTACTTAATTTTATATTAATCGTATTATAAAATCAATGCAGATTTTAACAAAAAATTAATTAATTAATAAAAAGGAGAAAAATTATGAAAAAAGAACCGTTAGTTTTAAATGGAATTAAAGAAATAACCTATATTTGCAAATGCGGAAAATCTAAAAATATGCCTTATTGCGACGGAACGCATAAAACGCTTTCAGGAAATATTACCCCTTTTATTTTACAACCGACAAATGAGACCATATATATTTGCAAATGCGGTAAATCAAAAAACTTTCCATATTGCGACGGAAGCCATAAAAACTTATGATTTATCTAAATTTGTTAAAATCTGCTTTTGATAAAAAAATAAATTTTAAAAATATAAAATTTATTTTTTAACTGTATATTATATTTATTAATTTTTTTATGGAGAAATAAAAATGAAAGCAAATTCTACAGCATTATTTTTTTTAAGATTTGTATTGTTTTTAAGTTTTTTTTATCATGGTAGCGGTATTTTGTTTAACTGGTTTGACGGTCCCGGCATTGCAGGTTTTGCCGGATATATGAATTTTCCGATTATAATTGCTATTTTAGTAGGAATAGCAGAATTTACGGGGAGTTTAGCGATGGTTTCCGGAGTACTTACAAGAATAGGTGCTTTAAATATCATGATAGTCATGCTTGGCGCGATATTTATTCTGCATTTGCCTCACGGATTTGACGTTATGAAAAACGGCTATGAATATGCCCTTACCGAATTTACAATAGCTCTTTCAATTTTTATTATGGGTCCGGGAGACTACACTTTAACTTTTATCATAAAAAAAGATTTGCCGTTTATTCTAAGATAATTAACAACTAATATAATAATTATGTAATAATATAGTAACGATATACGCTTGTATTATTGATATTAACCTACACAAGTATAAGTAATAAGCAATTGCTGGTTGATTTATATACGTCAATATGCCGTTACAATATTATTACATAATTGCAGTTATTATTAATTGTAATTGTAAATAAAAAATAAAAAGTAATGAACGGTTATAAAGTTTTACTCAAATAATTCCTGAAAATCAGGATTTTCTATAATTTTATTTCTTTATTTTTTTACACATCAAAGCGCAATATAAACTGCTCCTGATTTTGTCAATTTTGCAATTTCATGTACGCCTGCGGGAACTATTGTGGCATAATACGGCACATCGCTATCTTTTAGGTCAAACATATTCATTGCATTTCTGCAAACATATATTTTTGTTTTTTCATTAAGACTTTCTTTTAACTGATTTCTAAGCTGGGCATGGTGAAGCAACGAAACTACCGACGGACCAAAAAATACAACATTAATTTCTTCAGTGTCTTCTATGGCAGACAAATTTTTAATTACATTAAACGAAAGAGCAGGCATTATAGTGCCGTTTGTAACTTGAATAACATATTTCATAATCTCTCCCTTAAAATTTAAAAATTAATTTTTAAATTAATAAAACTATCGCCTTTTATTGCTATAACTGTGATTATATTAACATAATTAAGTATATAAATCAAATGCTGCTTTAATTTATACAATTCTTGCTTTTTAAAAAAAAATTAAAAAATACTTCTTCAATCTATATATGATATCTTAAAAACTATGATATAATTGATATAATAAAACAAAACTATGAATATGATAAAAAATAATGTTTTAGCTGTATTATTAGAATATATTTTTATAATTAATTATTATTTTGTTTATCATTAATATAAATATATATAATTATAGCTATACAAATATGATTATGTAAATAATATAACTAAATAAATATAACTAAATAATCTACGGGGGTCTTAAATGAAAGGAAACAAGAAAATTATTGAAAAACTTAATGCAAGATTAGCAGATGAATTAACCGCAATCAATCAATATATGGTTCATGCAGAAATGTGCGATAATTGGGGATATGAAAAATTGCATAAAACAATTGAAAAACGCGCGATAGACGAAATGAAACACGCAGAAAAACTTATAGGTCGTATTTTATTTTTAGAAGGAATACCTATAGTTTCAGATTTAAAAAAATTACATATCGGCGCGGACGTGGAATCACAATTTAAAAACGACCGCATCTCTGAAGAAGAGGCTATAAAAGATTATAATGACGATATTAAACTTACCGCAGAATTAGGCGATAATGGAACAAAAGATTTATTACAATCTATTTTAGAAGATGAAGAAAATCATATTGATTCAATAGAAATACAGCTTGACCAGATAAAACAAATGGGTGCTCAAATATACTTTTCTAAACAAATATAATAAATTTTAATTTAAATGCAAAGTTCTTAATTTAATTTATAGGCTTAATTTTAATTTAATTGCAGCATTTTTATTTATATTAATATTATAACTAACAATTTTCTAAAATTGCCGATAGAGAATTTATTAGTGTCATTCCCGCATAGGTGGGTACGGTTTATAGCCGTCGGTATTTAGACGGCTCGTCCGGAGTTCTTAAAATATTGCTGTATATTTAATAATCTCTACCGGCAATTTTGGGATATATATATAAATTGAATAAATTATTGTGCGTTAATATTATAACTAATAATTATAATTGCGTGCTAAATGATTCAATTTTTATCATTAAAACTGCTCTTATCCATGAATATTTTTCTTTAACTTTATTAAAAATTTCGCCTGAATATACAAATTCGCCTTTTCCAAAAATACTTATTCCTTGTCCTGAACCATGACTGCTTTGAACTTGCTTAGAACCGATTAAAACTTCTATATGATTTTTAAGTTTTAAATTTTCTTCAGTTTTATTTAACCCCCCTGCAGGTATTAAAATTACTTCATCGTCAATTAACCCGATATTTCTTACATATTCTCCCCATGTTGCAGATAAATGTATGCCGTCTGCGCCGCATGTCCCGATTACCAGCATTTCAGTTTTATCTAATACATCTTTTATAATATTATTAATTTTAGCCATAACTTCCCTCCTCCCGCCTATTTTTTAAAAATTATTTATATTGTTTTATTAATTTAAATTTAATTATAAATCAATTCAACTATAGTATAATTATACCACTTTATTTTTCGTTATGATAATTGCTATATAAATAAAAAGCAATTCATCTTCAACTATATAAGCGTAAGCGGAAAATGAATTACAGGTTATTTATTTGTAAGAATAAAACTGAATATAAAAAATATAAAAACAGTATGATGAAGGGAGTAAATTTATAACATAATCCTATAATTTAATAAAATTACAGGAACATAAGTCCTGCTATTTTATTATGTTTAATTATAGTTTTAATATAAATTGATTTTCCGGCTGCCAATTTTAACTTCCACATATAAAACTTAAATCCGGCTTGTTTTAACGCAACTAAATATTTAATATTGTAGCCGTTTTTTAACTGCAATTTATTATTGAGTGAGTTAGATACTTTATTAAATTTAGTTTTAGTCACCATACTTTTGAATTTAGATGATGCGGTTGATTTAAATTTTGTATAATTATTTTTTGCCAGAGCGCTTATAGCTTTTGATACAACCTTTTTAACAGTTTTAATCTTAGCCTGACTTATATTTAATCTTGAAGGTTTATTTGTATTATTAATTGCAGGCGTGTTTGCTCCCGGTGGCGGTGCATATCTGTTAGATGAATATTGGCCTGCCGCCGGCATTGGGGCTGAACCCTGTGGATTTAATAAATTTGCATTTGCATTTGCGCCAAATGCAAAAAGAGATACTAAAGCAAATAAGTAAATAAGTAACTTCATTATGACCTCCGTTAATTAATTTAATTTTTAATTTAATACGACAAATTGCAGATGGAATCAAACAATTAATCGCAAAATAACATATAGAACATCCCTTCATCATAAAAGGTTATTTGCTGATTTAGAAGTATGATGGAAATATAAGATAATGAAAAATTAACATTTTTATAGTGAATGTTAATTGTCAAAGAACAAAGGTAGTATTGTCAAGATATAAGATATCGTTAATCATTTTAATCATAAGTTAGTTAATTATTTAACTATTATATATTAAAATATATATTAAAATAAATATATATTAAAATAATTATATATTAAAATAATTATATATTAAAATAATTATATATTAAAATAATTATATATTAAAATAATTATATATTAAATTTATGAGCTTATTAATTAGCATTTCAATTTATCTATTATATTTATATTATATGATTTTTAGCCTATCACAAAAATTATAGCTTGTCAAATATCCTAATAATATCCCAAAATTGCCGATAGAAAATTTTATTCTGGATGACCGCTTCGCCATAAATAGCATGCGTTTATATGGCTTGTAGCCTCGTGAAATTCTTTTGCTATAAAATATTATGATTTAAAATCTATAAGGAATTTTAACGAATTAATAAATTTTTCGCCTTTCTTTAAACCTTTAATTACAGGATAATCTTTATGATACTTTTTGCCTATACTAATTTTTTGAGATATAAAATAACCGTTTCCGCCATTAACCAAAATATAAGCCGTTTTATTTATTATTAAAACACTTTTAGCAGGCACGGCAAGTGTTTTAACGGGCGGAGTTTTAATTATTATTTTACCGTACATATTTGGTTTTAATAAACTATGATGATTAAATACAATTATTGTTTTTGTTGCATCTTCTTTAGCAGACACGAATGGATACATAGACAAAACTATGCCTTTATACTTTGTATGAATATCGTCAAAATAAGTGCTGAGATATTGACCTTTATAAATATATGCCGTTAATTTTTCAGGTATTTCTACCGTCATCCATAATTTATTTAAATTTGCAATTGTTAATAGTTTCTGTCCTACATTGAAGTGGCTTCCTGAATTAATAAATTTTTTAACAATAACTCCGCCTGCAGGCGATTTTATTATTATGTTGGTTTTGGCAGCCAAATTATTTTTAAGCGAATTAATCCGCCTTGAAGATATTCCCATCAATGAAAGTCTCGTCCTGGCTGCGCTATAAAAACTTTTTGCTATCTTTTTGCTATAATTAAAGTGCCCTATTTTAAATTCAGTGCCGTCAATTTTTAAATAATTTTCATAAGCTAAAATAAAATCATTTTCAGCATCTAAAACAGTAGGAGAATAAATTTCTATAATTGGCTGCGATACTTTTATTGCCTGCCCTGGTCTATTGGCATATAATTTTTCAATATATCCGCTATATTTAAGTGATATATTTTTTACTAAAGGAGCAGCATAAGTGAGCTTGCCGGCCAGCGTTATTTTTCTAGAAACGATAATCTCCATTGGCGATATAATCTTAATTTTATATAATTTTCTCTCCTGCTTGTTTATAAGAACATATCCTTTTGCCATTTTTATGTTATTAATAATTTTTTTTCTAACTATATGATGCCGATTAGAAAAAATAAATAATATATTAAAAACAATAACGGCAATAATAATCCCGATTAAAAATAGAATTATATATTTAGGTTTATTAAATTTAGTAATTATATTCATTTCTTATAAATATTTCCATTTTTATAGGCAATTTTTTTATAATTTGAGGAAATTTTTCCAATCACGGTTTTTAAAAAAGCTACCTTTTTCAGATAATCAGCTTTATATTTATATACATTTAATTCAGATTTAACTACCTTTTTAAATGCATCTACCATTGCAAAACTTGATGAATGATGGACTTCAAAACTATTAGTATATAAATTAAGTAAAAATATAGACTCAGGCAAGTACAATTTTTTATTAGCGATATATAATTTGTAATATTTGTTTAAATAATTTAAAGAGTTTTTTATGTCGGAATTTATTTTTAAATATACCCAGTTTTTTTTATAAATTGTGGATAGCATATATTTTTTAGTTTTTTTAATATCAGGGATCTGCTTTTCGTTAAAATATAAAGGCACGGATAAACCGATACCTGCGGTAAGAACAGGAGGGTAAAAATACCTGTAGCCATAACCTAAAGAAACAAAAAAATTTGGATAAAAACCTTGTTTGGCAAGGCTGAGTGTAAGTTTTGACTGTTTGTATAAATATTCAGCCGACTTTATATATGGATTGCGTCGGTATGCTATATGTAAAAGTTTTTTACAATTAAACTTATCATATGAGATATGTAAGGGAAATGCCGGCTTTAAATTATTTTTTATATAATTAAATTTTTTATCGGTTATCAGCGAAATAAATAATAAAAATTTTTTTCTTCTTACTTTTAAAGTTATCAAATCGGATTTCATATCTATCATTTCAAGCATCAGTCTTACGGGACCGGTAGCATCAGTTTTTTTAATGACATAACTTTCTTGCACTATCTTTTTAATCATTTTCAAAAGCGAATAATCATATTTAATAATTGCAATATAGTTATTTGTAAGAGCTAAATCATAATACAAATATTTAGCATTTAATACAGTGAGCAAAGAAAACCCGATAAAATTATCATTTAAAGATTTATAGTGCATTTTAGCTATTCTGCTCTTTAAAAATAACTTTGTAGGAAAAGGAATTTCTTGATTAAAAGAATAAGTATAATTGCTTCCTAAAACTATGCCTATTTCGGGATTATTAAATCCGTTTGCATTATTATAAGTAAAACCGAATGTAGGGTCGGGCAAACTTTTATCAATTTTGATATTTTGTTTGTATCCTTTAATTTTATTTAATGCGGATTTAATTTTAGGATTTTCTAATGCAAATTTTATAATATCTTTTAATGTTATTGCCTCATTTATTTTATTTTTTTTATTATTTGTTATAATTTTTTTTAAGTTTTTAATAGCTAAATCAACTTTCCTTTTCAATAATGCATTATTCTTAACGTTAAAATTATAAGCATTCGAATTTTCAGAAAGAAATAGGATAAATAATAAATTAATCACAAGAATAAAAATAATAAACCGTAAAAAATTCTGTCTTTTAATAGCTATATTCATCAAATATAAATATTTATAAATATTAATTATTGGATTATGCAGAATGTATAAATTTAATATATAAAACTTATTTATGCATTATGCATTATAGTGCGTATATTTTTAAAAATAAAACTTGAACTTGTCTTTCTTATTATAATAAAATATTAAGAATAAATCAAATGTTATCCATTATCTATCTGAAACTTGCCGATTGAAAATTATTTTTAAAGAATATTTAAATAATTATTAAGGGCAGGGAATGGAACTTTATTTAAACGGTTGAATAGAAATATGCAAAAAGAGTTGACGATATAAGCATGTTATGATAATATAATTTTATAATGAATTATAATGAAAAAGTCTTTAAGTTTTCTCCAGTTATATGGTTATATGGGAGTTAAAGCATTAGAATTTTTACATACTACATACTGTTCTAATTATTATAATTAGTCTAACTATAATACTATAATAAAATTAACAATAATTATTTAAACGAATTATTTAAACGAATTATTTAAACGGAGGTTACCTACATGATTAAAAAAGCTACATTATTTGCATTAATGTCCTTAATATTTTTTTTAGGTCTTAATACCGTTAAGTCAAATGCTATGATGATAAATAAAGTTAAGATGATGAAATTGCTGAAAATTTTTAAGCGCAATAATTTAAAATTTGTTCCTATTTTTTACAGATTTCATCCCGGTCCAAATTGGGTTTTAATGCATGCCAAAGCTCTTAATCTTAACTCTTCGCAAATTAAACAGGAAAAAATGCTTACTATGGAAATGATGCATAATACTATAAAAGGAGTTATGATGTTTAAAAAAGCATTAAAACAATATAAAATGGATGCCAAGCAGAATAATCCAAGTATAAGCAAATTGATTAGCGATGTAAAAGCCGTCGGAAGCGCAGAAACGTATCTTGGATATGTAATGATACCCTTTCATATAAAAGGTTATAACGTTCTTTATCCTTCTCAAAAATCATTATATCATAGGCTTGCAAAAACGAACTGGATAAAAACTATGCGGATGATGCATAAACAAAAGATGCAGAAAACAAAAATGATGCATATGATGCAGCATATGATGCATATGATGCATATGATGCATTAAGATTAATATTTATAACAGTTAATAAATTTATTATAATTTTTGAAACCGAAAATACAGACTAACATTATGATGTTGTCCCTGTTTTTTCGGTTTTTTAATTTAAAAAAATAAGCAAATATATAATTAATCGCAATAATTAAAATATTAAGAAAGGAAAGGTGAAATAATTTTAAAAATTAAATCATTAAAATTAAATCCATAATAAGTAAAATTAAAAATTAAAATTAAATAGCATTTTTTAATTATTTTTTAATTAAAAGATATAATAATATATATCAGTTGTAATGTTATTAAATAAATTAAAATATTTATTATCTAATATGCTGTATATATAATTAGTTGCAATATTAATTCAAGTATTAAAATATCAAGTATTAAAATATTAAAATAAATTGTTAACAAATCATTAAAAAAGCTTGACATAATTTTAACCGTATAATATACTTGTAAAACACTTCGAAATATGGCAGTTAAAAACAGCAGTTAAACGCAGTTAAAAAAGCCAGCA
>JAJYRF010000042.1 GCA_021794255.1 bacterium
GCCGAGCTATAAATTTGATGAAATAAATAAGGAATAAAATAGTAATTAAATAATAATAAATATTAAATAAATTTTAGAAGGAATTTTAAAATGGAAGACAAAAAAATAATTATAGAGGAATCCGATGAATTTCAATGTACCGTTAGAAACGTTGTTTATCTTAAATCAGTAGGACTTCATTCAGGGAAAGACGTTTCTATTATTATAAAACCTGCGCAGGCTGATAAGGGAATTACTTTCATAAGAAAAGACCTTTCTTCTGATGTTATAATCAAGGCAGATTCCCAAAATATCTGTTCTACAAATTTAAGAACTAGCATCGGCAAAAACGGCGTTTGCGTATCAACCGTAGAACACCTTATGTCGGCGTTATGGGGAGCAGGCATAGACAATGCATTAATAGAAGTGTACGGCGAAGAAATACCTGCTTTGGACGGTAGCGCAAAGGTATACTATGAAGCAATATTTGAAAGCGGAATTAAAGAATTAAACGCACAAAGAAAATATCTAAAAATTTTAGAGCCTGTTGTAGTATCATCAAGCGATAATATTAAAAGCAAAAGCTGTGAAGAAAACGATTATCCTATTGCAATTTATCCGTCCGACGATTTTGAAATATCATATTTAATGAATTTCAATCATCCGTTTGTAGGTTCAGGATTATTTGAATTAAAAATTGATGCATCTAATTTTTATACTGAAATATCTAAAGCTAGAACATTTGGATTTTTAAAAGAAGTTGAATTATTGAAAAAAAACGGTCTTGCGCTCGGAGGAAGTCTTGACAATGCTCTTGTTCTAAACGAAACAGGGGTATTAAATAAAGAAGGTTTAAGATACAAAGATGAATTTATAAGGCATAAAGTGTTAGATTTAATCGGAGACCTTTATATATCCGGTTATAGAATTAGAGGAAAAGTTATAGCAAAAAAGACAGGTCACGATATGAACGCAAAACTTGTAAAAGCTATAAATGAAAATAAACAGGAAATTAAATCTAATCAAAGAATACATGTATACGGTAAAAAATTTCAATTAAATAATTTAATAAATAGAACAGGCACGACTATTAACAGTGTTAATATTAATGTTCAGCCAGCGTAAATAATTTAAAATTAAAACTATTCATGAATGAAAATGTTATGGTTTAATGCAATGTAATATTATAATCAAATATAATTATTAATTATTAATTAATTAGTTTTTTAGATAACTTTTTAAATAACTAATTAAATAAAGATAAATTATACAATCCCCGTTGGTTGATGGTTAACAATATTTAACTATTAACCAACGGGGATTTTTTTCGTTTGTATAGTAGTGTTGGGAGATTTCATTTTTGATTTCCTTTGCAGACGAGACAAATTTGCATTATCAACTGTAAATCATAAAGCTGCAAAACATAAAAATGATGATTATCTAAAAGATAATTTATTGCTGTTTATACAAATTTGAAAATAATAATCGAATTATAATTTATTTAACATTAATATTAACATTAATATTATTTTTAATATTATTTTTAATATTATTTTTCCGTAACAAAACTGTAACATAATTGTAATAAAAATTTAACATAATTGTAATAAAAATATAACATAAAATTTGATATTATTATATTGTATTAATATATTATATTATATATTATATTATAATTATAAAATACAATATGCGCATATTTATATTTTTATCCGTTTATTATAATATGATTATAATAAATAATAATTAGCTAATTCAGTAAAAGTAATTAATAAAATAAATAAGTGAAAAGAGTAATTATTATTTTTATATTATTTTTTAATTTTACTTTTTAAAATTAACTATCAAATCTAATCTAATTAAAGTCTAATTAAAGGAGTGATTCTGATGAAATTTAAATTAACAAAAAGAAAAGCATTAGTGTTTTATGCCGCGATGTTTATTGTTATGATAACGGCTGCTTTGACAGGCTGCGCTAAATCAAAAGCGCCGACCCCATCTGCAAAATCAGTTTCAAGCGTGCCTTCAGGAACTATTACAATTTCTGGTTCCACAATGCTATACCCTTTAAACAGTGTTTGGGCAGTGCAATACCACAAAATTCATTCTAATGTGACAGTTTCTGTCGCAAGCACAGGTTCAGGTTTCGGAATATCAAACGCAGCCGACGGCAACATTACAATAGGTGCTTCAGATGCTTACCTGACTAAAGCGTTTAAGAAAAGATACCCTGATTTAGTTAACGTTCCGGTTGCTCTTGATGATGCGCAGGTAATTTACAATATACCGGGAATACCAAAAAAAGTAAGTCTTAAAATGACGCCAAAATTAGTTGCAGATATTTATCTCGGTAAGATTAATAATTGGGATAATCCAATATTTAAAAAGTTAAATCCAAAATATAAATTTCCAAACTTACATATTTTTGTAGTTCACAGAGCAGACGCAAGCGGAACGACTTTTGATTTTACAAGTCTTTTAACCGATACATCAAAAACATGGTCAAAAAAAGTTGGAAGAAGTTTATCTCCAAGCTGGCCTACAGGAAGCGGCTATCTAGGAAGCGATGCGGTTGTTTCCGCAGTTAGAAGCACAAAAGGAGGTATAGGTTATGTCGGACTTGGCTGGATATTAGAATATCATCTTTCAAGCGCTGCATTGCTAAATAAATCAGGTAATTATGTAATCGGTTCCGTTAAAACAATTGCCGCTGCCGGTAATTCTGCATTAAAGAGCGGAAATTTTCCTGCGGATTTTGACAGATCTATAGTATGGAATGTAAGCGCAAAAAATGCATATCCAGATTCAAATTTTGAATTCTGGATGATTAGGAAAAAACAGTCTAATCCAAATACCACAAAAATAATAAAAAATCTTGTCAACTGGGCATTAGGACCTGGTCAGGATTCTAAATACACTGTAAAAACAGGATTTGCTCCGTTACCAAAATCTGTAATGGGTAATGTTAAAAAATTATTAGCTGAAGTTAAGTAAAAGTTAAGTAAAAGTTAAGTAAAGAGAATTAAATTAATTTTTAAAACAAACTTTTAAGGGTAAGTTATTAAAATAAGTTATAAATAAAAGCCCTTTTTTATAAATTTATAAAAAAGGGCGTATTATTTTGATTTAATAGTTTAATATATGGATATATGCAAGATATTGCTCATATTTTCACGTAAGTTTAATAAATGTTTGATAAAGATTATATGGCGGAAAAAGCTAATTAATATGTCTTGTATTTCAACTGATTGATATTTTATTATATAATATAGCATAATTTATATAAGCTTAATACCTTATAATATAATGATGTACATTAATCATGTTATATGTTACATATAATATGATTAATTATTTTTCTATTTACTTAATCTTAATTTACCAAAAAAATACTAATATTAAATGTTAAAACTAAAATTAAAATACAAAGACGATTTATTTAAATTTATTCTTTCTATTTTTATTTTTGGAATAATATTAATTTTTTTTACCGTTGTAGCTGTCATATTATATTATAGCTATCCTGCGCTCAGCCGTTTCGGAATAGCATTTTTATGGACAAAAGAATGGAATCCTCCAAAAGAAATATTCGGAGCTGCAACATTTATAGCAGGAACTTTTATGGTTACCGTATTAGCTTTATTATTTGCGGTACCTTTCAGTATTGGAATAGGTATATTTCTTGAAGAATACTGTCCAAAATTTTTGAAAGGGTTTTTTACTATAATTATTGAGATTTTAGCAGGTATTCCAAGTGTTATTTTCGGTGTTTGGGGGGTCATTACTATTGTGCCATGGCTAAGAAAACATATTGAACCCTTTTTTAAGGCGCATTTTTCTTATATACCTTTTTTAAAAGTTACCGAAAATATCGGATACGGTATATTAGCAGCTTCTATAGTTGTTGCTTTTATGGTGCTGCCTATTATAGCATCCATCACGAAAGACTCTCTAGCGGCTGTTCCAAAAATAACAAAAGACGGAGCTTTAGCTATGGGAGCTACAAGACTTGATGTTATTAAAGACGTATCTTTGCCTTTTTCTTACAGAGGTATATATGGCGGAATAATATTGGGTTTTGGCAGGGCAGTCGGAGAAACAATTGCAGTAGTACTACTGATAGGAAATCAGGCTATAATCCCAAAATCAATATTCGGCGTAGGCTATACTATTTCAGCCTTGCTTGCAAATACTTTTACTTTTGCAGTTATAAGTCCTATATATGCTTCAAGCGAGGTTGAGCTTGCTTTAATTTTGCTGTTTCTCAGCCTGATTGTTAATTTGATAGGGAGAAATGTGTTGCAAAGAGTAATCGGAGGAAAGCTTTCAAGGGCTCAATTCGGCGGCGGTTAATATATAATAATATAACAGTAAGACCTTATTTTCATCATATTGATGCTGATTATAAATTTTCTATAATAAATCTTTATAATATTCCAATACAATGTTCTGAATATGGCAGAAACAAACAATATTAAAAAAACAGACGATTCCAATAATTATTTTCCTGTCAATAAATCATATATTAAAAGGAAAAAAATATATAATAGAATAGCTTACGGTTTTACGGCATTTGCTTTCATAGTAGGAGCTTTTCCGGTTTTTCATATAATATACAGCAGTATTATTATAGGATATAAATATCTTAACTGGCATTTTATTTCAACGCTTCCGTCCGGTTTTCCTATCGGCGCAAAAGGCGGAATTTTAAATGCGATAGTAGGAGATTTATATCTTGTCGTATTAGCTTCCTGCCTTGCTATTCCGCTTGGAATAGGTTCCGGATTATACCTGTCGCTTTTCGGCAAAAAAAGAACTAATAGCGTTATAAGACTGTTAAATGAGCTTATGATAGGAATACCTTCGGTTGTTTGGGGAATTATGGGTTTTTATATTTTTTCCACCAATGCAGGATTAGGTTTTCATTTTGGATTTTCAGCTCTCGCTGGAGGGCTTACTTTAGGATTTATAATGACCCCTATAGTAACGCTTTTAACCGAGCAGGCGGTTAATAGGATTCCGGCTTCGTACATTGAAGGCGCCTTAGCAATGGGCGCCACGAAATGGCAGGCGACTAAATCGGTAATAGTTAAAGCGGCTATGGGCGGAATATTTACTGCCGTACTTCTCGGCGTACTAAATATTATAGGGCAGACGGCACCCTTGCTTTTTACTAATTATTATAATACAGGCATGCCTACAGGCATAACCGGACCGGGCGGAGCAGTCGGAGATCTTGCTATGCTTATTTTTATTTATATTCATGAACCGTCTCATATTCTTCATTATAAAGCTGAAGCCGCTTCGGTTGTTTTATTGTTTTTTGTCTTTGCTGTTGATATCGGAATGAGGCTTATCAGCTGGCTAACTGTTAAAATTTTTGAAATGTTTTAAATAAAAAAATTAAATAAATAATAAATAAATAAAATTAAATATTTAGTTAAAAAAAATTTAGCATAATTAACTGTCGTATGTATTAAAGTATATTATGCAAATAAAATTAAATATTTAATTAAAATTTTTTAGTCTTAATATAAAAATTATAGCAATTTTTAAAAATTATATATAAAATTAATAAAAATATATAAAATATTACCGCAAATACGAGAATAAATATAAGAAATATTAAATGTTATATTTTATAAACGATTTATAAAATAACAATAAAAAAGGTTTGAAAATGGCTGATATTGATAAAAGTAATGAAAGTAATATAGATAATGTAATAGATAATAATAAGGAAGAAATTAAAATAGAAGTAAAAAATCTTAATTTTTATTATGGAGATTATCATCTTTTAAAAGATATTAATTTATTTTTTAAAAAAAATTCAGTATGCACTATACTGGGTCCTTCAGGATGCGGAAAATCTTCTTTTTTAAGAACGCTTAACAGAATGAATGATTATACGGAAGGGTCAAAGCTTAAAGGCGAAGTTTTATTTGACGGCAAAAACATATATGATAAATCTGTTGATGTAGTTGAGCTTAGAAGAAATATCGGAATGGTTTTTCAAAGTCCGAATCCGTTTCCTAAAACTATATTTGAAAATGTAGCTTTCGGATTAAAAATACACGGTATAAAAAATAAGCAATTTGTTGCGGAAAGAGTTGAAAAATGTTTAAAATATGCCGGATTGTTTGATGAAGTAAAAGATAAGCTTCATAAAAACGCTTTTTCTTTATCCGGCGGACAGCAGCAGAGACTTTGCATTGCAAGAGCTATTGCCACAAATCCGTCGGTGCTGCTTATGGATGAACCTACCGCTTATTTAGACCCTGCATCAACAGCTACTATATTAGATTTAATAGCTAATTTCAAAAAATTTTATACTATAATCATTGTAAGCCATAATATACAGCAGGCAGGCAAAATTTCCGATTATAGCGGATTTTTTTTAAACGGAGAGCTTATAGAATTTAGTAAATCCGGAGATTTTTTTACAAGACCTAAAGATAAAAGAACCGAAAATTTTATTACAAACAGATTTTAATGCTTAATTTATTATAGTTATATAATATATAGTATAGCCGGCTATTATAATGTGCAACTTATTATTTTAATATTAACGATATTAATATTTGCATTACAACATACAGCTAAGGATTATTATATTTTAATAATTGTATAATTATTGTATTATATAATTATTGTTTTTAATTTTATTCTTATAGGAGAAGTCTTTTTATGAATGTTTTAGACAGGGAGCTTATAAATTTAAAAAAAAGCATAGTAGATATGAGCGAATTAGTTAATAATCAGCTAAGCAGAGCAACAAAATTTTTGTTCGAAAAAGATAAAACATTAGCCGAAACCGCTATTCAGAATGATTTGCTAATAAATTCCATGGAAGTAAATATAAATGAAAATTGCATAAAACTTCTTGCATTATATCAGCCTGAAGCGGCAGACCTTATGTTTATTACAACATCTATGAAAATTATTACCGACCTTGAAAGAATGGGTGATTTATGCGCTTCTATTTGTTATGTAGGATTAAAATTAACCGACGGAGAATCTTCATCTGAAGAATTTAAATGTATATATTCTTATTTTAAAGATGTTGCAGATAGAGGAGATGAAATGCTAAAGCTCGCTATTAAGATGTATGCCGACGGCGTTAAAGAGAATGTTGAACTTAAAGATATTATAATAAAAGATGAAAATATTATAGATGTTCTTTCCCATAAAATTATTGTAGATATTATAAATAATTCAATTAAACACTTCAGTTCATTAGAAAATAATATCACTTATATATTTATAGCAAGAAAATATGAAAGATTTGCCGACCATGCGCAAAAAATAATGGAACTTTTGTTATATATGGAATTAGGTAAAACTTTAAGAAATCTGCCTGAATTTTAAAATTTTATAATTTATAATTTATAAATTATAAGTATATTTTAAAAGCACAATTAAATAAAGTAAAAGTTGCATTTCGCCGATTAAAATTTATAAATATTATAAATATATTTTATAATAGTATAATAATAATTGCATAATTAATGAAAGAACTGATAAATGCTTTTAGAAGAAATAAACTAGCGCTGTTTTCGCTCTTATTTATCCTATTAATTATTATTGCTGCTATATTTGCACCCTTCATAGCGCCGTATAATCCTGATAAAATCAATGTAAATGCAATACTTTTACCGCCGAGTTTCAGCCACTGGCTTGGAACTGACCAGCTTGGAAGAGACGTGCTGTCCCGGCTCATATATGGGAGCAGAATTTCAATAGAAGTAGGTTTTATAGCCGTCTCTATTTCATTGTTTATTGGAGTAATTATAGGCGCTTTTTCAGGATATTACAGCGGAATAATAGACAGCATATTAATGAGATTTGTAGATATAATGCTTACATTTCCTTCTTTTTTTCTTATTCTTGCTATAAGCGCAATATTAAAACCGTCAATTATAAATATTATGATAATTATAGGACTTACTTCATGGATGGGCGTTGCAAGAATAGTAAGAGCCGAATTTATACAAAACAGGCAGAAAGATTATGTTCTTGCTGCAAAAGCTTCGGGTGCTTCCGATTCGTATATTATTTTTTCTGAAATTTTGCCAAATTGTATAGCTCCTATATTAGTTTCGGCGACATTAGGCATTGCAGGGGCTATTTTAATTCAGGCATCTTTAGCTTTTCTCGGAATAGGCATAATGCCTCCTACCCCGAGCTGGGGCGGTATGCTTTCGAGAGGAAAAACCTATATAATGATTGCATGGTGGCTGACTTTGTTTCCCGGAATTGCAATATTGATGACGGTATTAAGCTTTAATCTTATGGGAGAAGCCGTGAGAGACGCGCTTGACCCGAGAATAAATAATAGTTTAAAATAGATAGAAAAAAATAGATAAATAGAAAATTAAATAAATAATTAAATTAAACAAATAAAAATAAATAGATAAGTTAATAAATAATTAAATTAAACAAATAAAAATAAATAGATAAGTTAATAAATAATTAAATTAAACAAATAAAAATAAATAGATAAGTTAATAAATAATTAACTTATCTATTTATTTTTATTTGTTTAATTTAATTATTTATTTAATTTTCTATTTATCTATTTTTTTCTATCTATTTTAAACTATTATTTATTCTCG
>JAJYRF010000025.1 GCA_021794255.1 bacterium
GTTAACGCAATTGATATTTATCTATCTATTATCTATTATCTATTATCTATTATCTATTATCTATTATCTATTATCTATTATACATAATAGATAATTTTATTCTTATTTAATTATTTATAAGTATTTATTAGTTAAAAAATATTATAATCGTTTAAAGCCACAATCACTTCTTCACCTGCATGTATAACAACTGTTTCTTCATCCATCGCAAAACTTCCGTTTGCCTTAATCAAAGGAGAAAGCGACCTGGCTGCAGACGGCGGCTTTGGCGGCTGTATGACAGAAGCCGTTAATTTATTATTTTCTTTAGTTACTTTAACCTGAAAATATTTTCTTACCCCTTTTTCTGAATGGACTTCTTCTTTTAATACAACTGTAATTTCAGGATATCTTTTATAAATATTGTTTATATTGGTCATTTTTTGAATAAACGGTCTTACAAATAAATCAAAAGTTATTATAACAGAATACGGCCAGCCTGCTAATGCAAATATAGGAGTATTACTGTTAAGTATTCCAAAAGAAGTAGGTTTCCCCGGAATAAGATTTAAGCCATGAAAATACAATTTTCCGGCTTTCTTGATAGAAGACGGAATTAAATCATAAAAATTTGTAATTTCTTTATTATCAAGAACTAAAAAGCTTGCTCCTGTTCCACCTGTCGAAATCAATAAATTATATTTTTGGGATTTATCGGCAGCTATCAGAGCATTAGTTATGCTTTCTGTATTATCCTCTACTACACCTATAACTTCGGGGATTCCGCCTGCATCTTTTATGAATGCCTTTAACGCGGTAGTATTAATATCATATATTTTATTGCATTTTAACTCATCGCCGGGCTGTATAAGTTCATTGCCTCCGGATAAAATTCCGATAACAGGTTTCTTAAAAACCGACACTTTTTTATATCCAATTCCTGCCAGTGCACCTATATCGCATAACCTAATTTTATCGCCTTTAGAATATAACTTTATACCAGATTTAATATCATCGCCTATAGGAGAAATATAAGACCCGGGTTTAACACTTTTATTATAAGAAACATATCCGCCAGAATATTCTAATGTATCCTCAATTAATATAACGGCATTTGCTCCGGGAGGAACAGGTGCTCCGGTTGTAACAAACGCAGTCTCTCCATGATGTATTTCCTGCAATTTATCATTAAATCCCGCGGTTATTTGCTGAACTACTTTTAATTTTATAGTTTTATTTTCCGATAAATCTTCCGCTATAACTGCAAATCCGTCAACAGCCGATCTCACAAAAGGAGGTATATTAGCTTCAGGAATAATATCCTCCGCAAAAATCCTGTCAATGCTATCCTCAATATAAACTTCTTCTACGGCTTTTATTTTTTTTATATATTTATCCGTCAGTTCCAGCAGATCTGAAGCTTGTTTCTTGCCTTTATCGCTTATATTATTTATCATAAATAATTTATTATCTTTTTTATAAAAATAAATATTATTTTAAAAATATTAATTAATTCAATTTACACGCTTATATTGTATAACTTAATATAAAAAGTAGGTCGTGAATTACCTAAGACATTTATGCATGACATAGATATATACATATATACATATATATGTATATATGTATATATCCTTAAAATCTGTGATAGAAACTAGTGAAGTTACTTCTAAAAGTATATTAAAAAGGCCGGGAATTATCTATTCTATATTTTTATTATAGATATTTTAATAACACCGGCCTAAAATTTAACCTACTTTTCAGATAAAATCAAAAATAAGGTTCTACAGGATGCATTATAATACCGGCACCCTTTATTATTTTTTTAGCATTTTCCTCATCTTCAATATTTACAAATATAGTTGCATGATAAGGAGTAATGCTGGCAACATTTCGCCCTACGATAGCAATTTTTGATTTTTTCAAAGCATCCTCTGCTTTAGCAAAATCGCCGCTTATATAATCCACTCTGATAGGTGCATTATAAATCGTTCCAACAGAACTTGTTTTTGCCATATTTTTATTAAACCTCCGTATTAAATAAATATTTACTTTATATATTAATAAATAATATATAAATCGTTATATTGGATTATAAATAAATTATTCATAATACTATATACTATAATACAATATTTGATTTATAGCGAACTGCCCATTAATAAATTAATAGGCTTCTTTAGGTTTTAAATCAACAAATCTCCTGATATTCATTCCCATAGTTTCTGCAGTAAATTTACCAAATATAAAATATTTTTTATACATTAAAATATTTTATTATTAAAATTTATAAATCAAGTCATTATATATTAGGACTATTGTCGTGATCTTCGGTAAAAGTAGAGTCTTCTAGAGAATGCGGCAATTCAAATCCAAAGAAATGGTCAGTCATCTTGCGAGCAGTCTTTTCTCTGTCAATAGTAGAAATTCTGTTTATATTACCAAAGAATAGGGCATCTGTGGAGCAAAGAGTGACGCATGCAGGCAATAATCCCTTATCAATTCTATGTCTGCAATAATCACATTTCGTTACTTTTCCTGTTGAATCGTTAAACTGAGGCGACCCAAAAGGGCAAGCATGTATGCATGATTTACATCCTATACACGTAGTCGGGTCATTAAATACTATACCATCTGTTCTTTTCTGCATTGAGCCGGTAGGACAGGCTTTAACGCAAGCGGCATCATCACAATGAAAACAATTCATCGGCAAATAAACAGTTTTAAGCTGACCTTTTTTAATAAAATAAGGACCTACCTGAATAACCCTCATTCTTCTAGGGCCAACAGGAAGATTATGTTCTTTTTTGCATGATATTTCGCAAGACATACACCCAATACATCTATCAAGATTAACTTTCATAGAATATTTAGGGTTAGAAGATTTAAGAGTTATTCTTGCAGCTCTTTCTTCTCCAAGATGAAATCTGTCAAATCCATATTCAGATGACATATTTTACTCCTTATAATATAATTATTAAAATTATTTTCTTATCTTATATTTTATTGAAATTGAAATTGAAATTTTACTTATTTTATATTTTTCTTATTATATTTTGTTATATATTAAGTTTAAATTTAGATAATAAGGGCCACATTAATAAATAATGAATAAATAATGACCTTATTAATATTATTAATATATTGACGCCTTATTATCTAAACAAAATTATTTATATAAATAATTTAAATAATTTTTAATTGACATAATTAACTATTAATAAATAATTGATAATAATTAATCTAATCTATATTCATTCATTCATTAATGAATGAATATATTATAAAAATTATTAAATTAACAATATAATATTTAATCAATATTTCCTAATATCACATGAAACTGGCGTACATTCTACCGGTTCTTTAAAATTAACCAATTTTTTCCATCCAGTACTTAATTCGTGATATTCTTTCCAATGGTTCTTCCATTTCCCGATAATAACATTTTTATCTTGATGTTTAGGATCCCAAATCTCAGGAAATTTCTTTTGTAAAAATTCTACTACCTTTTTAGCGGTTCCGTCCGGATCATCATCGCCTTTTCTATATACCCTGCATAAGATAGCTTTAAATTGAATTTGACCGTAAACAGGGTCTTTTATAATATCGTCAATAACGGTATTAATTGACTCATACGGATGAAAGGGCTGATATCTGTCAAATCCAAAATTAGCCCAAATACCGTCTTCAGGAACCATTTCGGTAACCCATGCCGGACCTTCAACCCACCCTCTGTCATTTTCTACTATTACCATATCTCCGTCTTCTATACCCATAACAGCGGCAGTTGCAGGATTTATTTCAATGTTTCTGTCCGGTTCCAATTCATCGTTCCATGGCCACCAGTGTCCGCCTTCATGGAATGATTGAGCAATTCTCGTGGTATTTAAAATAAGCGGGAATTTTTTTGCTCTTTCAAAATTTCCAAGAGGAGATTCAGATCCTTCAACCTGAGTAGGAACTTTATACCAGCCGATTTTCTCAAGAGGTTCCGAAGCAAGTTCAATTTTACCTGAAGGAGTAGGAAATCTTTTATCCGATTCAGGATAATTCTCTCCTTCTTTATACATTATCCATTTTCCGCGAAGAACTGCTTCGTCATCCTGAAAAACAGCTTCTTCTTTAGAAAATACAGGCCACATAAGTCCGCCTTTAGGATTTTTTTCAGGATTTAAAACATCATATTTAATTCCTCTTGTAAAAGTTTCCTGATCATTAAAGAAATCGGTCATATGTATTTCATTAACTCTTCCTTTGTCGGGACCATTTTCATAATAACCCCATGGGTTAAATTCAACCTTGTTGAAATGACCTATGCCTGCATCTTTTAGTCTTTTTGCAATGCCGTCAAATACGTCAATGTCCGCTCTATGTTCGTGCTGATAAGGTATAACTTTATTGTGCCATTGTATAAGTCTATTGTTGCCGTGATGACAAACACTGTCGGTTTCAACAGATATAGCAATTGGAAATGCTACGTGACTAAACATATATGTATGATTTGGATATATAGATAAATGAACATTAATCATATTTCTTTTCATTGCTTCTTCCATTTTCCATGAATTAGGGAATTGCGGAAGATGGTCTCCGTTCCAAATAATGCCTTTCACTGGATACGGTTTTTCATACATCATTGCATTTATAATACAGGGAACTGAGCTGTCACCCCAAGAAATTAATTTATCTGTGATTTGAGGTCTTGTCGGCAGCGGAAGGTCATGTAAATCATTCCCGTAATTTAGCGGAGGGCGGCAATTATGAAGCCAGTTCCAACCTCCTCCTTTAACTCCGATAGAACCTGTTAATGCAAGCAATGCTGCAATTGATCTGTTTACATTATTTGAATTATAAATTTGCGCCGTTCCTAAATTTCCTGTAACGGAAGCAGGTCTTGCCGCGCCAAATCTTCTGGCTGCTTCAATTATTGTTTCTTTTGGAACATAAGTAAGTTTTTCGGCACGTTCAGGAGTCCATTGCGTGCATTCTTTAGCGTATTCTTCAAAACCTGTTACCCATTTATCAACAAATTCTTTGTCATAAAGTTTTTCTTGAATTATAATATTGCCCATTGCAAGAAAAAGAATAGCATCAGAACCCGAACGGATTCTCATTCCTATATCGCATTTAGCAAGAGTTGCATTAAAACGAGGGTCAACTCCGATTAAAAATGCTCCATTATCGCGGGCATCAAGAAGATGCGTCATCGTAATAGTTTCTTGAGCAGCCATATTTGTTCCGACAAGAAGAATGCATTTAGAGTTTTTCCAGTCCTGAGACGGATTCATAAGTCTTCCGAGACCTTTTGCTCCAACAACATAATTCATTGAGACACCGGGACTTTCACAGCAGATAGGACCTTGACCGTAAACATTCGGAGTGCCGAATATTTTGCCAAACCTTGCGGCACCTTCTTTGTTTCCAAAAGATGATCTACCTGTTCTGAAAATAGCAAGAGCTTCAGGTCCTTGTTCGTTATATAATTTAGTAAGTCTTTCTGCGGTAAAATCAAGAGCGTCATCCCATGATACGCGTTTAAATTCATCAGTTAAAGATTTTCTCATATACGGGTAATTTACTCTTAACGGATCATACCACCATTGAATCTGTCCGACGCCTTTAGAACAAAGACCTCCTCTATTCTGAGGATGTTCAGCGTCGCCCATTACATCGACAATCCTGCCATTTTTTAGAAATATTTTAAGGCCACATCCGCTTTCGCACATATTTGTACATGTGGAATAACGAATTGTGTCATAATCTTTGGAAGATTCCTGAGGACGATGGTCAGGCTTTATTTTTATAAGCCTGTTATCTTTCACTCTCATGAATCTTTCTTTTTTTAATTCCTCAAAATCCATTTTTCCCTCCATTTTATTAATTAATTTAATTAATTAACTTTATAAATATAAATATTATAATAATTATAATAAAAGATAAAATAAAGATAAAGAAAAAAAATATATATATATTAAAGATAAAAAAGATAAAATAAAGATAAATTTTAGATTATATTATATAGATTGTATTATATAAACTGTATATAGAAAAAAAATATAAAGATAAATAAAGATAAATAAAGATAAATTTTAGATTATTATATTGTATAGATTGTATGAAATAAAATATACAGATTGCATTATTTATATAGATTATATAGATTGTATGAACTATATTATTATATAGAATATAAATTATAAAAATAAAATTAAATTACAGCTTGCGAATATAAATCAAACGCATAATTTGCAAATTCTCCAAATTCTATATCTAAGCCTGCCAAATACCCGATAATTTCTTCAAATCCAACCATTGGCGCAAATGATTCTAAATCAGAGACTTCAATTGCATTAATTAAATTCTGCCGACACATAGAACATATTGTTAAAATATAATCGGAATTAGTTTCATTAGCTTTTTTGTTTATTAATTTGAAAAATTCACTTAAATTATTTGCGCTTTCTATTCTTTTATTTCTCACAGGAGTAACGTTTTGATTTTTCTCGCCTCCGCAGCACTCTGAATATAATGATACTCTTGCACCTAAATTTTCTAATAATTTTGTTAGCTGCTCTATATTTTCTTTATTATCATAACAACCGATATATAACAATATAGAATGGTCTTTTAAATTTCTAACAGTTTTTTTTAAAAAATTTGCTGCGGTTTTATTTTCGGCAACATTATTATTATTGCTACTGTAACTGTCTGAATCATTTATTTCATTAGAACTAAATATCAAATCAAGTATATGCTTTGCTCCAGTCCTATTTTGATCGGTATCCGACAGAGTAGCATTAAATGGCTCAAGACTGTAATCTATTTGATTTTTATACATTGAATTTTTATTAACGGCATCAAGAGCTTTATTTATAGATTTACTACATACCTGACATCCCGTATATAAATATTTGGCTCCTTTACCTTGAGCTAATCCAAGATTTCTTAGGGGCATAACAACTTTATTAAAAAATTTATGGTCATAATAGCCCGGTGCGGCTCCGCAACAATTCCACTCCTCAAGAAAATCTGCCTCTATGTCAAAAAGTTCAAAAATTTTATAAAGATTTTTATTTTGGGTTTTTAAATTATTTGATTCTACGCATCCGGGATAATATAATATTTTCTTCAAAATTAAACCTGCTAATTTATAGTATAATTTAACTGCATTAATTTACTGAATTGACTATCTTTCATAGCATATTTATAAATTTAATAAATTAATAAATTCTACTAACTCAATATAACTATAACTAAATAAATAAACTAAAAAATAAAAAAATTGAATAGCCAATTTTTAATTTTAATCTAAAATCATCTTAAAATGCCTCTATTACTTAAAATACTTAAAACATTTTTAAAAAAATAAAAAATTTAATATTCAATTTTAACTGCTATATACTAACATTGATTATTATAATCCTATTTAAAATATAAAATCAAGTATTTTTTTAACAATTTTTTAACAATGTTAATAACTTTTAAAATGTCTATTTTATATAAAATAACCATATTTTTATGCAAAAAGCAGCGCTTTTTAAACGCATAAAAATATATATTTTTTCTATTCCTTAACTAAAAATTATAATAAAATAGCGGTTCACACCCAAACAATTAATTTGGAAGAAGATTATATTTAGAAGCTATCTCGTTTACAGATTTGCCGGTCTCTAAAAGCTCTAATACGACTTTCGATTTAAACTCCGGCGTAAACTTTCTGTGAATTTGGCTCATTTTAATTAATTCCCCTTTTTAATATTAAATTTTAATATTAAATTGTTTTAGTTTTTTAATAACCGACGCCGGCTATTAAAATTTTAACAGATTTTCATAATTAGGGAAGTAAGATTTTAAAATTACCGTCTTAATTTATTGGTTCATTATATATATAATATATATAATATATATAATTAAGTTAGCCGCTTCAATATTTTTTAAGTATTTTATTTTATATTTGAACTATGAAAATTTTTTTTAAAATATTATATTGTAATATAACATAATTTATGATATTATTTTTAAATTAACTATTGTTTATATTTATTTTCATTATATATATAATATTAAATTTATTTTCATTATATATATAATATTAAATTTTGTAATATTAATATATATTTAATAACATTATGATGATGCGCCGAGATAGCTCAGTCGGTAGAGCAGAGGACTGAAAATCCTCGTGTCGACGGTTCGATTCCGCCTCTCGGCACCACTTAAAACCGCAGTAAATAAGTGGTTCTGCTAATTTTCCTCAAAATATATACGG
>JAJYRF010000109.1 GCA_021794255.1 bacterium
ACCCCGATGCGCATCTAACAAGTTTGGGAGTTCTTGGACGGTTTTATATTATTAGCCGTCGTAAAAACTCCCGTTAATTTAAAACTAAAACGAGGATAGCTCTCCTCCCCGCTCTTACGGACGGGGGGGCCGAGCTATAAATTTGATGAAAATTTTAAAAAAAATTAGATTAAACGGAGCAAATTTAATTGCTTTACCTGTTATTGCTCTGACTAAGCATCCGCATCATTCTGAAGTTTCTATGCTTATTCAGATTCTTCTTATTTTTACGGTTGTTTCTATTGCTCCGTCTATTCTAATAATGATGACGTCATTTGTCAGAATAGTCGTAGTTCTTTCTTTTTTAAGAACGTCGCTAGGAGTTCAGCAGATGCCGCCCAATCAGGTAATAATCGGACTCAGTCTTTTCCTTACGTTTTTTGTAATGGCTCCGGTAATTAATAAAATATACCGTAATGCATACATACCTTATACAAATAAAACAATAGGAATTAAAAAGGCGTATACGCGCGGTGTAAAACCGTTAAAAAAATTTATGCTCAGACAAACAAGAATAAAAGACCTTGAGCTTTTTGTCAAAATGGCAAAAATAAAAAAAATACAATCTCCAAAAGATGTTCCTATGTATGTACTCGTTCCGGCTTTTGTCATAAGCGAACTGACTACCGCTTTTGAAATTAGTTTTTTAATTTATTTGCCGTTTTTAATCATAGATTTGGTAGTATCCAGCCTGCTAATGTCTATGGGTATGATGATGCTGCCGCCTACGATGATTTCTTTACCGTTTAAACTGATGCTTTTTGTTCTTGTAAACGGATGGTATCTGATTGTAGGTTCGTTAGTTCAAAGTTTTAAATAACTTATAAGTATATTATTAAAGTAAATTATATTATTAAATTATATTATTAAATTATATTATTAAATTATATTATTAAATTATATTATTAATAGATAAATTCATTTTATGTCTATTGAGTTTGTAAATTTTATTATACAGAAAGTGATATTGACCGTTTTATACTTAAGCGCTCCGCCTCTTATCGCAAGTTTGGCGATAGGTCTTATTATAAGTATGTTCCAGGCGGTTACTCAATTACAGGACCAGACTATTACTTTTGTTCCAAAAATAATAGTAGTTATTGTTGTTTTGCTTATTTTCGGTCCCTGGATGTTAAATATTTTGGTTGATTTCACTACGGCTATTTTTATTCATTTTCCTTCTTATATTAGAGGAGGAAGTTAAGAAATATGATAGAAATTCACAGGTATCTATTAATTGAATTTATGCTTATATTTTTTAGAGTTATTTCTATGATCATTATTTTGCCTTTTATCGGAAGTTCAGCGGTTCCTAACTGGGTTAAGATAGGAACCGCCTTTTTTATATCTGTTATTATGTACCCGTTAGTTGTAAAAATTCAAATTATTCCCCATATTTCACTGCCTGTTATTATTTTATTGATTCTTTCTCAAATTATAATAGGTCTTATATTAGGATTTTTAGTTTTAATAATATTCAGCGGCGTTGAACTTGCGGGGCAATTTGCCGGTTTTCAGATAGGCTACGGTATGATGAGTCTTATAAATCCTTTAAACACCTATGAACAAGTTTCTTTGCTTGCAAATATGCAAAATTTTATAGCGTTGATGATTTTTTTAATTTCAGATGCATATTTTATAGTTTTAGACGGTCTTTATAAAAGTTTTCAAGTTATTCCTTTAACTTTTTTTAAATTTTCTCCTTATCTTTTTAGATATTTAGTAGGTAAAGGCAATAGTATTTTTGTAATAGGATTTGAACTGAGCATACCTTTGGTTATTGTTGCTTTATTCGCAAATATAGTTATTGCGATAATGGGACGTTTGGCTCCTCAATTTAATATTTTTGCGGTAGGTTTTCCGATGATTATAGTTGCGGGACTTGTATTTATGTTTTTATTTATGCCTTACTTCAGCAATTATATTATTTTTTTATTTCACGGTCTTAAAAGCGAATATATAACGGTATTAAATTTAATAGCGGCAAAATAATATAAAGAAATAACAGAATAAATAATTGCATAATTAAATAAACTGTTAAATAGCAAATTTTAGGTTAAAGGGGACAGATTTAAATCTGTCCCCTTTAACCGTATTAAATTTAACAGCTAAATAATAATACTAGATTAAAGAGATTAAAGGGATATTAAATGCTGCAGATTTAAATCTGCAGCATTTAATAAAATAATTATGGCAGATAAATCAGAACAGACCGAACAGCCTACTCCTAAAAGAATACAGGATGCCAGGAAAAAAGGGCAAGTGATGAAATCAAGGGAGGTCAGTACTACTTTTGCTTTAATGGTAATATTTATATATTTGTCATTTAATATAAGACATATCGGAAATATCATTGAAGGGAAAATGGTTTACTTTTTTTCTAATGCTTCTGCTATAGAACTTACAAAGGCAGGCACTCTCAATGTTTTATACGATATTGTTTATACCGTTCTTTTTGCTATATTGCCTTTAATAATAATCATTTTTTTATCTTCTATTGCTTCAAATTTAGCGCAGGTAGGGTTTTTGCTAACCTTTGAACCGCTTATTCCTAATTTTGCCAAGATAAATCCTATATCAGGCATTCAGAGATTTTTTTCGTTTCAATCGGTAAATGAATTTTTAAAATCATTTGTAAAATTCTTTATCATTATATTGGTCGCCTATTTTTCCGCTATCGGCTATCTGCATAAATTATTTACTTTAGAATATGCCAATGCGGAAGAAAATATAATTTTTATTATGAAACTTTTATCTAAAGTTTTTTTTAATATCATTGCGGTTATGATAGTTTTGAGCGTGATAGATTTTTTTATTCAAAAATGGCAGCATACTAAAAGTCTTATGATGACCAAGCAAGAAGTAAAAGATGAAATGATGCAGTATGAAGGTAATCCTCAAATAAAGAGTAAGTTAAGAAAAATGCAGAGAGAAATATCGCGCAGAAAAATATTAAAAGAAGTTAAAGGCGCGCATGTCGTTATAACAAATCCTACGCATTTTGCAGTTGCGCTAAAATATGACAACAAAAAAGATAAGGCGCCGATAGTTGTGGCAAAAGGAGTCGACAGTATGGCATTTTTAATAAAAAAAATTGCCGCCGACAACGAAATCCCCGTCATCGAAAATAAATATATCGCAAGGTCGCTTTACGAAATATGCGAACCAGGAGATTATATACCTGACACTTTATATAAAGCCGTTGCCGAAATACTTGCCCATTTGTATTCAACAAATTTAAAATTTAAGAAAATTTGGAGCATGAATAATAATGGCTAAGCATAGCGCAGTTAAGAGCGAAAATTTTATACTAAAAAATTCGGATATTATTCTTGCTTTGATGTTTTTTATGGTTATTATCCTTATGGTTCTTCCTATAACCACATGGATGCTCGATATTTTTCTTACCCTATCTATATCTTTTTCTATTATAGTTCTTTTAATTTCTATTTATGTACTGAGGCCGCTAGAATTTTCAACTTTTCCTACGATACTTTTATTTTCGACGGTGTTCAGATTATCATTGGAAATAGCAGCTACAAGACTAATTTTGCTATACGGATATAAAGGAACAGATGCGGCAGGCGTTGTAATACAATCTTTTGGAAATTTTATAGTAGGCGGAAATTATGCTGTCGGAATAGTCATTTTTATAATTTTTATAGTTATCAACTTTTTAGTTGTCACTAAGGGAGCAGGCAGAGTAGCGGAAGTTGCCGCAAGATTCACATTGGATGCTATGCCGGGAAAGCAGATGTCAATAGACGCGGAATTAAATTCAGGTCTTATAAATGACCAGGAAGCAAGAAAAAAAAGGGCAGATATTATTAAGGAAGCCGATTTTTACGGGTCTATGGATGGCGCCAGCAAATTTGTCAGAGGCGATGTAATAGCGGCTATAGTTATTATTGTAGTAAATATTATAGGCGGACTTTTAATAGGTATTTTTCAGCATCATATGTCTTTAGCTAAAGCTGCTTCTTATTATACTTTGTTGAGTATCGGAGAAGGTCTTGTAGCTCAGATACCTGCTCTTATCGTTTCTACTTCAAGCGGTATTATTATAACAAGAGCAAGCAGAGAAACTAATCTTTCAAAAGAATTTTCAAAACAGTTTTCTTCTTACCCCCGCGCTTTATATACCGCCGCAGGTATTTTATTTTTTTTCGGCATTATTCCTGGTCTTCCCCACTGGCCTTTTATTTTATTAGCTTTAATTGTCGCCGTTACAGCTTTTTTAATTTCCAAAGAAAACAGCAGAAAAAAAATGGATATAGATAAAAAAGCTGTAGAAGAAAAGAAAATAGTTCCTGAATCGCAGGTTATTGAAAGCGTTATGCAGGTTGACATAATGGAATTAGAAGTCGGATACGGGCTGATTTCTTATGTAGATTCTTCAAGAAACGGAGAACTTCTTGAAAGAATAAAAGGACTTAGAAAACAAATAGCGTCAGACCTCGGAATGATTGTGCCGCCGATTCACATTAAAGATAATTTAGCTTTAAAGCCTAATGAATATGTTATTTTAATAAAGGGAGTAGAAGTATCAAGATTTGAAATAATGCCGGCTAAATTTTTAGCTATGAACCCCGGTAATGCGACAGAAAATATTCCCGGGACGGTAACTAAAGAACCCGCGTTTAATCTGCCTGCATTATGGATTGACGAAAACGAAAAGCAGAGAGCGCAATTGGCAGGATGGACGGTTGTTGAAATTCCGGCTGTAATAGCAACCCATATTGTTGAAATAATTAAGCAGAATGCCGCCGAACTGTTGACTCGGCAGGATACGCAAAAACTTCTTGATATATTATCGGCAAAATACCCGAAAGTTGTAGACGAACTTATTCCAAATGTTTTATCTTTAAGCACGGTCCAGAAAATATTGGAGAATTTATTATCTGAAGGTATTCCGATAAAAGATATGCTTACTATTATTGAAACTTTGCACGATTACGGGACTAATACAAAAGACCCGCTGCTATTGACCGAATACGTCAGGAGCGCTCTAAAAAGGACAATTACCAAAACTATTTTAGACCAGGACGGGTCTGTAAAAGTTATAACACTCGGTAAAAATTTTGAATCAACAATGCTTAATGAATATAAAAAAGCTAAAGAGCTGGGAGTTTATTCAGCTATTGAGCAACCTATATATCAAAAGATTATCGGAGCCGTTAAAGACCAGACCAAAAAAGCTTTAGACGGAGGACATGCGCCTGTAATTCTTACTTCGCCGGCTATAAGACTTTTTGTAAAAAATATTTTAAAAGATATTATTCCCGGTATAGTCGTTATCTCATCCGCAGAAATTGCTCCTAATATTAAATTACAGTCTATAGGCAATATGGAGATAGATTATGCAAATTAAAAGATATGAAGTGTTAGATATAAAAGAAGCTATTAAGCTTATAAAAAGAGACCTCGGAGAAGATGCCGTTATTATTTCTACAAGGCAGGTTAATAAATCCGAAGAATTCGGTTTTTTTGGCAAACCGTTTTTAGAAGTTGTAGCGGCAGTTGATTATAATGAAGAAATTTCTGTAAGCGGCAGGGAAGAAAATGATAAAAAATTAAGTTATGACTTAATAACCCCCCTTTATGACGACATAAAATTTCTAAAAGATAATTTTGAAAGCATTGTAGAAGATAAAGTTATTTTTGTTTTAAATTCAAAATTTGATGAAGTAAAATCTATACTCGATGAAATAAGATTTTCGGTAGACTTTTTAAAAAAAGAAAAATCTGGTTCTAAAATTATAGATGAAGAATTATTTTCATATTTAGACAGATTAGGTTTTGACAGAAGAATTTCCGTTAAATTAAATGATATTTTTTTTAAAGACCTTGTGCTTAAAAACTTTACGCCAAATGAAAAAATAGAATATTTTTTAAAATTTTTTAAAAAATTAATTGAGCGTAGATTAGAAAAGAAAACTGCGTCAGCTTCTACCATAGACGGAAAACTGCTAATTTCGTTAGCAGGCAATAACGGCGTCGGAAAAACATCAACAGCCGCAAAATTATGCGCAAAATATATATTTGAAAAAAACAAACATGTTTCCCTCTGTTCTCTCGATATTTTAAAAATAAGCAGCAATGAAGCATTAAAAAATTATGCTAAAAAATTAAAAATAGACTTCGCTTCTATAAAAAATCCTGAAGAATTCAAATCTTTTATATCAAACGCAAATTCGGATATTATTATTATTGATTCTTTTGGAGTAAATCACAATAACGTTTACCAATTAAACAATTTGGCTAAATTTTTTGATATTTATAAGGGTAAAATTAAGAACTTCCTTCTTTTATCGGCTCAGACTAAATCTCACGATGCAATGAGAATTTATGAATCTTTTAATAATAAAATAGGGTTAAATTCTTTAATTGTAACCAAAGTTGACGAATCATACAGCATAGGAAATCTGGCAGGCATTTTTTTGCAGTCCGACTTAACTATAGATTATTTGACAAACGGAGAAAATGTTCCTGAAAATATTGAAGAAGCAAAATTAGATAATTTATTTAATTTATTTTTTCCGAGACCTGAAATTTGACGATAATTTTAAGTATTTTAGATAATTTTAAGTATTTTAATAGTATATAAAATTATAAAAAGAGATTTGCTAATATTAAATGTGAAGTTTAATAAACTAATTAAATTTAATAATATTAAAATTAATAAAAAAATATCATGAAAAATAGAAAACTGTTAAATCAGACAAAAATTATATCGGTGACGAGCGGAAAAGGCGGAGTAGGCAAAACAAATCTCGTTTGCAATCTTGCCTATTGTTTTGCTTCTATGGGTAAAAAAGTGATGATAATGGACGCAGATTTAAGTCTCGGAAATGTTTCCGTAGTTTTAGGGCTTGCGCCCAAGTATAATATATCTAACGTATTATATGGAGACAAGCAGTTAAAAGATATTATTATTTCAGATAAAAACGGTATTTTAGTTTTACCTGCTTCTTCAGGTATACCGGAATTATCTAATTTAACGGAAATGCAAAAAATAACGTTAATGCCGAGATTCGGCGATTTTTTGTCGGATATTGATATACTTCTTATAGATACGGGTGCAGGCATATCGTCAAATGTAATATATTTTAATCTTGCCGCCGGCGAGATAATGGCGGTGGTAACTCCGGAACCTACATCTATAACCGATGCCTATGCTCTTATAAAAGTAATGAGCACTAAACATGGGCAGAAAAATTTTTCTATTATTTTAAATATGGCAAAAAATGAGAAAGAAGCTAAAAATATATATAAACACTTAAGTATTGTTGCCGATAAATTTCTTAAAGTTTCTTTAAGCTATGCAGGGTTTATATTATATGACGACAATATTTCTAAATCTGTTATTATGCAAAAAACCGCAATGGAACTTTATCCTGAATCAAAGTCGGCAGGATGCTTTAAAAAATTGGCTTATGATATAATTTCTAAAAATGAGAATAGTTATTCAGACGGAAATTTGCAATTTTTTTTTAATAATCTTTTTAAAAATGAAATAAGTTGAATGTATTTTATATGAATAAATTAGATGATAAAACAAAAAAGCTTATAGAAGAAAACTTTAAATTAGTTAATAGCGTAGCCAATTTTATGACACTTAAATATCATGGCATTGTTGACAGAGATGACCTTATTGAATTTGGCATTGAGGGGTTAATTGACGCTTCGGTAAAATATGACTCTTCCAAAAATGAAAATTTTAAAAAATATGCCGTAACAAGAATTAAAGGTTCAATTCTTGATGAAATAAGAAAATTAGACTACCTGACGAGAAATGCAAGGGAAGTATCAAATAAACTTGAAAAAACTTATGTGCGGCTGGAACAAAAATTAGGTAGAATTCCCGAGGACACCGAAGCAGCCGAAGAACTCGGTATAAGTTTAGATGAATTTAACGAATCAATGTATAAAATAAGGGGTTCGTCTTTTATTTCAGATATTGATTTTATCGGGGCATCTAAAAAAACAGATGAAAGTTTAGAAACATTAGAAAGTGGCGGTCTTTCGGTAGTAGATAGTCTTATTGATGATGAGAAAGTGAAAATTTTAAAAAAATATATTGATAACTTAGATGATATTGAAAAGAACGTATTAATGCTGTATTATTATAATGAATTTACTTTAAAAAATATAGGAAAAATTCTTAATTTAACAGAATCACGAATATGCCAGATTCATTCAAAAGCAATATTAAAATTAAGAATACAATTAAAATCAAATGAGTAATATATTAGAAAAAATTAGTAAAATATCTTTAGGAAACAAATTTGAATTAATTTCAGAGATTGATAGCATACTTAAGCGCAATAACGAAGATGAATTAAATCAATTGACGGAATTATTAGACAGTAGTAATCATGCCGTTACGGAGATTGTATTCAATGCGCTGTCGGGAAGCCACAATCCTTTATTAAATAATATTTTATTTAAAATTGTCGCAGGAAATTATAATGTTAAAATGCGTTCTAATGCTTTTAATATTATTAAAAATAAAGCAAAAATCAACGGAAATTTTTTAATAGATTATTGCAATAATACTGATGTAAAATATAAAATATTTTTATCTGAATTATTAAGATTCGGTAATTTTACCCCCAGGAGTCTCCCCTCTATTTGTTTAAGAAAACTTTATGCCGATAAAGATGAAATCGTCAGAGCAAATGCCATAGAGTCTGTCGGTTTTTTAAGACTGAAACTTGTCCAGACATTGAAAAAAGCTTTAATAAACGACACGTTTTTAGTTAAGGCCTCTGCAATATTTTCTCTTGGAGAATTAAAAATAAAATCAACTATTGCAGACCTGAAATATGCGTTCTGGGGAAATAAAGACAATGTTATAAGAAAATTAATAATTGATTCTATAGCTAAAATAGACGGCGAAACAGGGCTTGATTTTTTAATAGATATTGCAAGTTTAGATACGGGATGCAAAAGAATTGATAAAATTTATTTGATTAAAAATATTTATAGAATATATTGCGAAAATTATAAAAATAAAAAATATAAAAATTATATTATAAAAAAAATACAAAATATAAATGCAAAAATAAATATTTTAAAATTAGAATTTTATGATGATAAACTAACTAAAGAAGCAATTTTATTTTATTTTTCTTTATCCAATCCAAAGAAATCTATTAAAATTTTTAATTTTTTAATGGATTATCTCAATAAAAATCTGATAACCGCTGACGATGAAGAATATAAATATATTAAAGAATCTCTAAGAAAAGTTTCTTATCCTGTTTATATAAAAAAATACTTAGAATCTATAAGTTTTTCTTTTGAAACAAAAATTACATCTTCAGGAAGTTTTTTTAATTCTTATTCTATTTTGATTGAAATTTTGTCTGAAAATAGAAATTTTCAAGAACTTGCTGTGCTTTTAAATGATTTTAAAAATAATAAAATGGTTATAGAATTAAAAATAACTTTGCTGAATGCATCTTCGCATATAATTCATTACGGTAATCCTAAACTCTCAAAATCAGTATTAAAAAATGCTTTGTTTTTATTAGATGACGGCAGCGGAAATGTCAGAAAAGCTGCCGCAGATTTGCTCGGACAATCAAAAAATGTTAATTATACTAAAAATATTTATAATAAAGCAATAAATGAAAATTATTTAGATGTCTTAGATTATTATATAAAAAACATTGTAAAGTTAAGCAATAATAATAAAACTTATTTTAAATTTTTTACTAATAATCTTAATTCAAATAATATTAAAATTATTGAAATATCGCTGCGTATTATTAAAAAATTTAAAATAAGTTTAAATAAACCTTTAAATAAAAAAGATGTCGCAAATATTTACAGGAAATTAAAAAAATTATCAAGTTTTAAATCCGATAAGATTAAAATATTGCTTGCGTCGGTTATAGGTAATTTTACAAACGGACCAAACAGACTTGAAGACCGGAATGAGATTCTTAAAAACAACATTGTTAAATATGAATTTACGGATATTTTATTTGATTTGCTTAAAAATAATAATAATGAAGAAATAAAATTTAATTCTTTAGAGTCATTACTAAAATCAGGTTTTAAAGATTCTAATGTATTTTTTGAAGCTATACAGCCCCAACATTGTTCAAATATGTTCAAATTTAAAGTTATCGAATTAATCGGGAGATTAAAAGATAAAAGCAGTTTTAATAAATTACTTGAAATTTTACATAGTTCGGATGATATTTTAATAAAAATAAGTATTTTAAAATCCTTAAATATTATTGACGGGATAAGATCAAAATCCGTCATAAAAAACTATTTAACCGATAATAACGAAGATTTAAGAAATGTCGCAAAAGAGTTGTCTGAATCCGATTAAATAAATAATGATAAAGACGTAAATTTGGTATCTTAAAAATTATCAATTATATTTCTATGTCATAACTTATTATAAATAAATAATGTTATAATTTATGCAAAATACTTCAAATATAGATTTTAGCGATGAAACTTTTTATAAGATAAGAGATCTTATATATCAGCTTACGGGAATATTTTATAATGAGCAAAAAAAATATTTGATAGAAACCAGATTGTCAAAAAAGTTGACGGATCTTAATTTAACAAATTATGAAGATTATTTTTATCTTCTTAAATATTCTGCAAAACAATCCGATGAAATAAAAGAACTTTTTAATAGTATAACTACAAACGAAACAAGTTTTTTTAGAGATATTCCCCAATTAAAAGTTTTCGAAGAGGATGTTTTAAAGGAAATATTGAAAAAAATTAAAGAACATCCTGTAAATTATTCAAAAAAAATAAGAATATGGAGTGCAGGATGCTCCACCGGCGAAGAACCATTTACACTGGCGATTATAATTATGGAGCATTTAAATGAAATTCCGGCAGGATTCAGTTTTGAAATTATCGGTTCGGATATTAGCGAAAATGTCTTGTCTTCCGCAAGAAAAGGAATATATAACAGCTATACATTGAGAAATACTGATTCAAAATTGATAGAAAAATATTTTGAAAAAATAGATAATGAACAATTTCAGGTCAAAAACAATATTAAAAATATGGTGAGTTTTTATAGCATAAATTTAATGCATTCCGATTCTATAAAAAAATTAGGAAATTTTGATATAATATTTTGCAGAAATACAATAATATATTTTAATAATGATTCAAAAAAAGTAGTTATATCAAATTTATATGATGCTCTAAAAAATAGCGGTTATTTATTTTTAGGTCATTCAGAATCTTTACACTTTATTTCAAGTTCTTTTAAATTAGTAGGTTTTGGAAAAACACCTCTTTATATAAAAGAATGATTAAAATATAAAATATAAAAAAATGATTAAAATATAAAAAAATGATTAAAATATAAAAAAATGATTAATGATTAGGAAATTATAAAAACCATGAAAAACCAAAATTTTAATAAAAGTTTGAAAACTAAAACTATTCTTATAGTTGAAGATTCTATCGTTGTTATTAAACTGCTGTCTTTATCTTTTGCTAAAGAAGGCTTTAAAGTAATGATGGCTGGAGATGGATTTGAAGCTTTAGAAATTGCTATTAAAAACGATATAGATTTAATTATTACCGATCTAAATATGCCTCAAATGGACGGCATTACGCTTTTAAAAAATTTAAAAGAAAATGAAGATACTAAAAATATTCCTGTAATTCTTATGTCTTCAATGGAACCAAAAAAAGAGGAACTTAAAAACGGCTATGCGTTTTTGCAAAAACCTTTTAAGGAATCTGATTTATTAAAAATTTCTAAAAAAGCATTAAATATTGATTGATTATATTAATATTTTGTTATAATATTTTAAAATATATATATTTTTTGTTTATTATCTTTAATTTTAATATATATTTTAATTTTTAAATTATTATATTATAGTTTCTAATGTAGGATTAAGGATATTACAGAATGTTTTGTTTTATTCTTTAAAAGTTTAAAATTGTAAAAAATTTTAAGGGGTTAAAATTTATGGCTTTAGATTTATCAATGAAGATTCTTGTTGTAGACGATTTTTCAACAATGAGAAGAATAATAAAAAATATATTGAAACAAATAGGGTTTACCGACATTGACGAAGCGGAAAACGGACAAGTAGCTCTTTCAAAAATAAATGATAATAACTATGATTTAGTGGTATCTGATTGGAATATGCCTGAGATGACCGGCATAGAGCTTTTAAAAGCAGTCAGGACCAATGAAGCGATAAAAGATACTCCGTTTTTAATGGTTACGGCTGAAGCAAAAAAAGAAAACGTCGTGGAGGCTGTGAAAGCCGGCGTTAATAATTATATTGTTAAACCCTTTACCGCCGAAGTGCTTCAAGAAAAAATAGAAAAAATATTTCCTGATTAAAATGACCTTATTTTTGCCGTAATTATAATTAATATAATTAATTTTAATTCTTAATTTTTTTGAGGTTAATATATGATTGACGATTCAATGAAAGAAATTATAAACGATTTCATTCAAGAAGCGTTAGAATTGCTTGAAACTTTAAGCGAAAATTTTATTGAGCTGGAAAAGAATCCTGAAGACAAAGAGCTTTTAAATACTATTTTTAGGGCAGCCCACACGATTAAAGGTTCGGCAGGATTTCTCGGTTTTCAGAATCTTGTTGAACTTGCGCATAGCGCCGAAAATATTTTAAACAAATTAAGGCAAGGCGAAATTAAGCTAACATCGGATATGATGGATTATCTGCTTAAAACTATGGATATTTTAACGCTTATGATCAGAAATATTAATGATACCGGCGAAGAAGGATATTTTGACAACGCTGAAATTATTAATAGGCTTAATATACTTGCCTTAGATGAAGGCGGAGCCGGCAATACAGCTGCAGCCCCCGAACAAAATACTGCGGCAGGCGCGCATGTTCATGAACAAATAGAAGAAATTGCTGAAAATAATAGTATAGATATTAAAGACAATAAAATTGAAGAAACAAAACTAGACGAAACTTTAAATCTAACTAATAAGGCAAATAATGAAAAACATCCTAAGCGAAAAGTTAGAAATCTTGGAGATATTTTATTAGAAGACAATTTAATGTCTTCCGACGAACTTTCTCAAATATTAAAAGAAAAAGAAAAAGAATCTCAAGAGATAAAAAAAGATAATGATAATAATGAGAGAGAAAAAGAATCTCAAGAGATAAAAAATGATTTTGATGCAGATATTAAAGAAGAAAATATTATTAATAAAATTAATAATCATGAAGATTTAAATAAAACTGTAAAATTAACTGATACGGAGAAACAAATTCCGCATGCGGCACCGCAATCTATTCCTGCCGAAACTAAAAAAACTGTATCGGCGGCTCCCGTATTGCCTGCGCCGGTATTATCTAATGTAGCCGCGCCACAGCCTCAAATACATCCCACTGCTTCCGTGTTTGCGGAAACTACTATAAGAGTTGATGTTGAAAGATTAGATAATGTTATGAATTTAGTAGGCGAATTAGTTCTTTCCAGAAACAGAATATTTAATATAGCTTCCAAATTAGAACTTAAATATCCCGAAGATGAATTTACTGAAAGTTTAATACAGGTTGTTTCTAATTTAAATCTTATAACTACGGATTTACAGCTTGCAGTTATGAAAACAAGAATGCAGCCCGTTAAAAAAGTATTTAGCAAATTTCCGAGAATGGTTAGAGATCTGTCTAGAGAATTAGGAAAAGAAATAGAATTAAATATTATAGGAGAAGAAACAGAATTAGATAAATCGGTAATTGAAGAAATAGGCGATCCGCTTGTTCATCTTATAAGAAATAGCATAGACCATGGCATAGAAATGCCGGAGGATAGAATTAAAGCAGGAAAGCCGAAAGCAGGTTTGATTAAATTGTCGGCTAAACATGAAGGAAATTATATTATCATAGGAGTTTCCGACGACGGTAAAGGTATGGACCCGAATATTTTAAGGAAAAAAGCCATTGAAAAAGAGTTGATTGACGAAAAAACAGCTTTTAGTATTTCCGATAAAGATGCATTGAGTCTTATTTTTGCTCCTGGTTTCAGTACGAAAGACAAAGTTACCGAAATTTCAGGCAGAGGCGTCGGAATGGATGTTGTTAAAACTAACATTCAAAAACTTAACGGTATTATAGATATTGAATCTGAAAAAGGTAAAGGTTCCGATATTATTCTTAAACTTCCTTTAACAGTTGCAATAATACAGACTTTAATAATAGGAATAGAAGACGAAATATTCGCAATTCCTCTAAATTCCGTTGTTGAAACTTTAAGGATATCTGAATCGTCAATACAAACTATAGATAACCATGAAGTAATAAATTTAAGAAAATCCGTTTTGTCTTTATTGCGTTTAAGCGAAGAATTCAGCATTGAAAGCACATCTGTAGGGAAGACAAAAGTTCTGTCAAATAAAGAAGTTTATGTGGTTGTCGTAGCTCTTGCAGAAAAAAGAATAGGTATAGTCGTAGATATGCTTTATGGGCAGGAAGAGGTAGTTATAAAATCTTTAGGGGATTATCAATTTGGCTATAAAGGCATATCCGGAGCGACTATTACAGGTGATGGAAAAGTTGTTCTTATTATGGACATTGCTTCAATGATTGATATTCTACAAAAAAGGTAATTTTAATGTTTAGTTTATGCTTGGAGGATTTAGATGCCTGAAAAAATTATAAGAGTTCTTATTGTTGACGATTCCGCATTTATGCGAAGGGCAATATCTTCTTTGCTTAAAGATGAACTCGATATAAAAGTTATCGGTCAGGCAAAAGACGGAGAAGATGCCATTAAACAGATAGTAGATCTTAAACCGGATATTGTCACAATGGATATTGAAATGCCTAAAATGGACGGTCTGACGGCTCTTAAAATTATAATGGAAAAAAATCCGCTGCCTGTGATTATGCTGAGTTCACTTACCGAAGAAGGAGCCAAATCTACATTGGACGCCTTAGATTACGGCGCTGCCGATTATATACCTAAAAATCTTTCAAATGTTTCATTAAATATTATAAAGATTAAGGACGATTTAATTTCAAAAATCAGAGCGATTACCGCCAATAAAATTATTTATAGAGTTAAACCGGTTAAATCGTCATTTGAAAATAACGAACAAATTTTATATAAATTAAATAAAAATAAATTACAAAATAATAATAATAATAATGCGGGTAAGATATCTTATAACGACAATATTAATTTAGCTAATAAATTATATTATAAAAAAGAGATAGTAGCCATCGGGTCTTCCACCGGCGGTCCGAAAGCTTTACAGGAAATTATACCTTTGCTTTCCGCCGATTTTCCACTTCCCTTGCTGTTAGTTCAGCATATGCCAAAGGCTTTTACAGGTCAGTTTGCCCAAAGGCTATCAAGTATTTCACATATAAAAGTAATAGAAGCTGCAGGAGATGAAATTATTAAACCCGGAGTAGCTTATCTTGCTCCCGGAGATAAACATCTCAGCGTTAAAAAAGATGTAAGAGAGGGGATGAGAATATTTGTTTCCGAAGAACCTAAACATCTTATTAATAGGCCATCCGTTACTGTAATGATGAAATCAGTCGCCGAAGAGTATCATGAAAAATCTATTGCCGTTATACTTACAGGAATGGGTTCTGACGGATTAGAAGGAATGTCGGCTATAAAAAAATACGGGGGCAGCACTATTGCTCAGGATGAAGCTACCTGCGTTGTTTACGGTATGCCTAAAGCAGCTATAGATGCAGGTGTTGTAGATAAAGTTCTTCCTATATATAAAATAGCGGAAGAAATTATAAAAGAAAGCAATTAAGCGGTCAATAACCACACGACTAAAGACATGACTTAAAAAAAGCAGAAAAAAGGCAGATTAATTTTCCGCATAGCAGGTTTGATATTATTATAATTATAATATGGATTAATTTTCCATATAACAGGTTTGATATTACTGCAATATATTAAGATGGAAAAAAATCAGCCCCTTATAACAGGTTTGATATTACTGCAATATATTAAGATGGAAAAAAATCAGCCCCTTTTTCTGCATATAAATATAAATAAAAAAATAAAAATATTATTAACGCAGGAGGTTGATTTTTATGGAGCAAGAAACAATTAATTTGCCGAAAGATAAAAAAGCCGATGAAAATACCGGCGCAGATGAGATAATACAATTAGTCACATTCACGTTAGGAAGCGAAGAATTTGCTTTGGACATATTAAAAGTTCAAGAAATTAACAGGATGGTTGAGATAACCAAAGTTCCTAAGGCGCCTAATTTTGTTGAAGGAGTTATCAATTTGCGGGGTAAAGTTATTCCTATTGTAGATATAAGGAAAAAATTTCATTTAAATTTAAAAGAATCCACAAAAGACACAAGAATTATTGTTGTAAATATACTCGGTAAAACTATCGGCCTCATAGTTGACAGCGTATCCGAGGTTTTACGAATAAATTCAAATACTATTCAGCCTCCGCCTCCGCTTGTTGCAGGTTTAGATTCCGATTACATAAAGGGTGTAGGCAAACTTGACGATAGACTCATTATACTTCTTGATATAGATAAAATTTTTACAACGGGCGAGCATCATTTAATTGAGTCAACTATCAAATAAATAAACATTTTAAATATTTATGATTTGTAAAAAAAGACCTTTTATTTATGTAATTGCAAATCAAAAAGGAGGGGTTGGGAAAACTACCACGGCATTAACTCTTGCGAGTTCTCTGTCTGTTTTAGAGCAAAATGTTTTATTGATAGATATTGACCCTCAAGCAAGTTTAACTAATCATCTGGCTATTGAACCTGAAATGGTTGAAAATTCCATAGGAAGCTTGCTTATGTCGGAAACATCCGATGTTGAACAATATATTATTAAAAAATATAAAATTAAAGGGGGCGGAAGTATTGACATTATACCTTCTAATATTAATCTTGCAAAAATAGAATCAAACCTCTCGGCTTCTAATGGAGGAGGACTGCAATTAAAAGAAAAATTAAAGTATTTGCCTGATTATTACGATTATGTTATAATAGATTCATCTCCTGCGTTAAGCGTGCTTTTAATTAGCGCTATCGCAGCAAGCGACGGTATAATAATACCTGTCGTAGCCGATTATTTATCTATAAGAGGTGTAGAATTGCTTATAAAAACTATACAAAAGGTGGAAAAAGCGCTTAATGTAAAGCGCGATTACAAACTTTTAATAACTATGTTCGATAAAAGAACCAATTCATCGTTAAAGTCTTTGAATTATTTTAAAAATAATTACAAAGATAATTGTTTTGATAATTTTATAAATGTGGACACAAAATTTAGAGATGCAAGTTTTATTAAAAAACCTTTAACTTATTATGAAGCCAGATCGCGAGGGTCTGTTGATTATCTGCTCACCGCTCGCGAGATTCTAAGCGCTTCGGCAAAAGGAGAGGAATAAAATGCAAAATAATTTTTTAACGAAAAATTCTTTTACAAAAGAGCCTGATCTTATAAGTCCTTGGATTGACGAACTTTTAGCCACAAACAATACAGACAATATTATTAAAGAAGATAATACCGTAAAATCCGCATCTAACGTCATATCATTAAACAGCGCTAAATTAAATCAAGAAATATTTTCTGAAAATTCAGAAAATGACGAAGATTTAGATGAAGATGCAGAAGAAGGCGCCATAATTTACACATATCCCGTTAAAAAAATATTAACTCCTGATAATAATAATAATATAGATAATAAAATTTTAAACAGTCTTGTTTTTGAAAAAAATCTTGAAAAAGAAATTATATATTTAAGTCTCAATATTGATAATTCTTATTTTTCTTTTCCGGTAGAAAATATAATTGAAATTATAAAATATACAAAACCTTTTAAACTATATACAAATAAAATAGAGCTTTTAGGATTAATTAATCATAGAGGTCGTGCTATTCCGATATATGATTTTTTTGCCGTTAACTCTTATAACCCTTATACTTACTATTCTTATAATAGACCTGCTTTATTGAATGAAAATAGATTTAAGTACATAGTAGTATGTTCTTTTAATAAAGAAAATTTCGGTTTATGTATTAACACTGCCGGTACAATAAAAAAAATAAAAAATAAAGAACTTATAATTCCCAATATTATTAAATATAAAAATTCAAAAAACCTGACTTACAAATTGTATGAAAATGAAGAAGGTAAATTTTCTTCAATAATTGAAATGCAGAACCTTTATAATTATCTAAAATTATAAATCAATAAATTGATTTTCCATGTATTATGGCAGGTATAATAGAAATTCAGCAAATTATAACCAATGCTTCTTTAGTAGAAAAGGTAGCTTCTACCCCCCAAACTTTTGCAATAAATTCCAACAGTATATCAAAAGAAAAAAACGTCAATACAGGAATAAAAAAATCAGATACCGTAAACGAAACAAATGAAGTTTTAGAGCCTATTGACGAAAATTACGGCAATTCAGAAGAAAATAAACAAGAACAACAACAAGAAGAAGAAGAAGAAGAAACTAAAACTGATGCAGGCAGTTCAGAAAATAATACTTTTCATCATATTAATATTACGGTATAAATATAATAACTATGAAATACGCTTAATCCAACTTTATCGCTATTAACGGCAGTCCGTTGATATTACATACAATGTTTATGGGGGCTACAAAATAAAAAATAATAATATCAATAAGCTATAATTTTAAACAATATAATTGGTGAAGTTGGATTAATTTATTTAAACTATGAATTTACAGCAGGATAATCTTATTAATAAAGTAAACTTTGATACGAACGTTAATGCATCAAAAATATTAATAAATAAAAGTTTAACTAATTTACTAGATTCAATAAAACCTAATGATGTTATTGACGTTCAATTAATTGACGCAGAAATATCAGACTCTTTATTTACAGGAATTTTATCTTTTAACGGAAAATTATTTAAAGCCGTAATACCTCAATCTATCTATGAGGAGTTCAAAATGTCCTCAGCTGCAAACTCTCAAGCCGCAGAAAATTTTACACTGCAATTAACTGCTGAATCTATAAACGGCAGTAATGTTATTTTTAAAATAATTAATGAATCATTAGATGAAAATAGTTTAAAGCTTTTTAATGCAGTTATTAAAAATATATCTAATTTAATTAAAGAAAATTTTACAAGTTTTTTGGATAGTAATTTAAATTTAAATATAGATATCAATAATTTAACAGCAGATATTAAAAATAATACATTAATTTTAAATTTCGGTTTAAATAACTTAAGCGGTTTTGCATCCGTATTTATAGTCTCTAGAAAAGAAGAAAATATTAGCAGGGATTCAAATAAGAAAAATAAATTAAATTCTTACGGTTATTTTTTTATGGTTGAAATTCAAATTAAGCCGCTCGGACTTTTAAAATTATCTTCTTATTATTTTAACGGCAATTTAGTTTTAAATTTTAAAACATATTCAAAAACTGCAGAAATATTAATAAAACAAAATATTCATATATTAAAAGAAGAACTGCTCAAAGATAACATAACTTTAAAAGATATTGGATTTAATAAAAATATATCTAATGAAGAATTTGACGGTATAATAAATGAACAGGCTTAATGAAGAATTAACGGCTGTTGCGTTAAAATACGATAAAGATAAAAACAAAGCTCCCGTTTTAATAGCAAAAGGAAAAGGGCAATTAGCGGAAAAAATTAAAGCTATAGCAAAAGAAAATAACATTCCCATAATAGAAAACAAAGGTCTTGCAGAAATTATAGACAAACTTGCAATTTACGAAGAAATTCCTCCTGAACTTTATAAGGTGATAGCTCATATTTTTGCGTTTATATATAAATTAAATAATAAAATAGATACCCTTCCTTTTTGAAAATTGGCGGCAGCTTGAGGCTGACAAGGCGATGGTTTACAGGAAGAAGTGAAGCGCCCACTTCCTTTCGGACGGGGACTTTTCGGCATATTAGTTAAACTAAAAAAATGGAGAGAAGGCGCGGCAGCCTTTTAATTATAATATTTGTCATTCATTGATGTATTATAACCTTCCGTTTAATGGAAATGAAGATGCCAATAATTTGTATTGCAGCATTAAAATTATTATATATTTTTGTCTTTAGCAACTATTTCTCTTTGCCTTTTAAATATATACTTAAATATTATATCCTGTTCGTTTGGTTTTAAATTAATTATTTGCACGCCTATTTTGTATTTCATATCTTTTTTTATAGATGCTTTGATTTCAGCCCTTACTATAATTGAAGGAAGGTCAGGAAATTCTAATTTCATATTTTCTATTACCGTATATTTTGCAAAATAAAAATTGGATAAAAAAGAAAACCCTTCACCGGAAATATCATAAATTGTAAAATTAAGGCATCTATTTATCCAAAAAAATGATATTTTTACAGGTTCTGACATAGAAGGTTCTATTCTGAAAAATTTTCTTTTTTCAATTGAATAAATTTCTAACGGCGTATAAATGTTAAAATTAAAATAATTATTATCTTCCGCAAAATTATAAAGTTTAGATAAAAAATAATGATCATTATTATTAAAGTTAAAATTAGCTTTAAGATAAGTTGAAGACAGCATTTTCAAATTGCCGTCTTTAGGCATTAAAGAATCAATCATAATAATATCGTTGTAAACTTTAATAATATTTGTAGAATAATCGCTATTATCTATTAAAGGGGACAGATTTAAATTTGTCCCCTTTAAAGAATCAGGAACAAAAGGGTAAACTATTAAATTTTTTTTTGTTTGGGTAAAATTTTTTAAAATATTTACTATTTCTTTACTGCGGGAAATAATATTGACATTAGGATTTTCTTTAATTTTTTTTAGATCAAACATAGTTATTCAAAATATTTATATTTATTTAATAGTTATTCAAAATATTTATATTTATTTAATAGTTATTTATAGATATTTAAAAAATATGAAATTATAAAATAAATTAAGATTTATATTATGGTTTTTAAATATTATAAATTATATCTATACATAATATCAATTTAAAAATAAAGTTACAGCAACGGTAATTTTTTCCATTTTTATTTTAAAATATGAGAAATTTTTTCCTGAATTAAATGGCATACTTATTGCGTATAAATATAATAATTAAATACTAAATAAAATACTAATAAAAAACAATAAATTTTTTTTAAGGAGATTTAAAATTGAACGGCGGATTATACATTAATTTAAGCGGAATTATATCTGAAGGCAATAAAATGAATATTATTACTAATAATCTTGCTAATATAAATACTGTCGGATATAAAAGTGAAGGTTCGGTGTTTGGCGATTTTTTATCTCAAAAAGCTATTAGCACCGTAAATGCAGGCGATAAAAAACCTCTTGCAGACAATCAATATCCTATTATGCTTTACAGTTATAATAATTTTTCTCAAGGCGCGTTAAAACATACAGGAAATAGATTAGACCTGGCTATTTCAGGCAAAGGTTTTTTTGTAATTAAAACGCCGGAAGGAATTAAATACACAAGAAACGGTTCTTTTTCAATAAACAGCAATTATCAGCTTGTAACTCAAAAAGGATATCTTGTTTTAGGCACAAACGACAAGCCTATTAATCTCATTAAAAGAGGTTCTAATGTTACTATTTCTAATAATGGAATTATAAATGTTTTAGACCCTCAAACTAATGTTGAGCAATATGCAGGTAAAATAATGACGGTAGATTTTAAAAATCCTGAATTATTATCTAGAAATGGCAATACATTATTTTCAAGGACTAAAAAATCCGGCAGACCTGCGCTGCTTAAAAATCCAAAAATTGAACAGGGTTATTTAGAAGAATCTAACGTTAATGAAATTCAAAGTATGGTTGAACTTATAGATATAAGTCAGGTTAAATCTACAATGAATAATGTTTTAAAATCATATTCCCAAATTGACAATGTTGCAATAAATACTGTAGGAGCCGCAGTTTGAATATATAGTTTACTATAATATAATTTGTCATTAAATTTAAAAGGAATTGACAGAAAGTTTATTTAGTTTCTAATGCATATTTAGGGTTGTATGATTTATATTTATATATTTTATATATAAGGAGAGAACAAATTGAGAGCATTATGGACTGCTTCAACAGGTATGGAAGGACAGCAGATTGAAATAGACAATATAGCTAATAATCTTGCAAATACCAATACTACGGGATATAAAGAATCAAGAGTTAATTTTGAAGACCTTTTTTATCAGACGATCAAATCTCCCGGATCATATTCATCCGAATATACTCAGGTTCCTACAGGAATTCAGTTAGGGCTGGGTTCTAAAGTCTCGTCTATTGAAAAAGAATTTACACAGGGAGATTTACAACAAACTTCAAATCCGCTTGATTTAGCAATTGAAGGGCAGGGTTTTTTTCAGATACAGATGACAAATGGTCAAACAGCATACACAAGAGATGGAACTTTACAAACTAATTCGCAGGGACAATTAGTAGACGCAAACGGTTATACATTGGTGCCGCCTATTACTATTCCTCCGAATGCCACTTCTATAAGTATAGCTCAAGACGGCACGGTATCGGCGGCTGTATCGGGTCAAACTAATCCTGTTCAGGTTGGAACGATTACGCTGACCAATTTTATAAATCCTGCAGGGTTAAACAGTATAGGGCACAATTTATATCTTCAAACATCCGCTTCAGGCGTGCCTCAAGTCGGAACTCCGGGTCAAAACGGCTTAGGAACTATACAACAGGGATTTTTAGAGATGTCCAACGTTAATTTAGTAGGACAGATGGTATCTATGATTACGGCGCAAAATGCTTATACGATAGATTCAAAAGCCATAACTATTGCAAATCAGATGCTTCAAACCGCTGCATCTTTGATACCGTAATTATATTTTTTACAGGATAAAAGGGAATAATCATGATTTTAAATTTCTATAAAAGCGATAAATTATTTAAATTTAAATTCAATTTTAATTTAGCTATGTTATTATTTTTATTAATTTTTCTTTATTCTAACTATGTTTACGCATCAGGGAATGCGGCAGGCAAAATTAAAGGTAAAAATTTTCTTTCATTAAAGAGTTTAAAAAATAATATAGTGAAATCTTTTTTAAACAGTATTCCTTCAGGTTATAAAAATTATGTTAAATATATGCATATTTCAAATTTTAAATTATCTATAAATAATTTTAATAAAATCAATATGCAGAATTATTTTATAAAATACGATTTTTATAATCAAGGTTTTGCGGGAATGCATACGGCAATTATTAAAATAATAAACAAAAGAAACGACAAACTCATTAAATTATTTTATGCCGACTTTAATAATACGATAATCGCGCCTGTTGTTATTTCTTCATGCCCTATAGGAAAATTTCAGATTCTGAATAAAAAAGAGTTGAAAATTAAAAATATTAATATTCCAAATATTTTTGAGGGATATAATTTTTATTTAAATAAAACTGCAGGAAAAGAAGCAGTGATTTTTATACCTCAAAATACTCCCATTATTAAAATAAACTCGGAAAGAAAAAGGATTATTAATTTTGGAGATATTATATCAATAGTTTATAAAAAATACGGAATAAATATAAAAATGAGAGGAATGGCTCTGCAAGCCGGCGCTTACGGTCAGCCTATAAGAGTAAAAAATATTGAATCAGGCAAAATTATTTCAGGAATAGTAAAAACAAATAAATTGGTTACGGTGAATTAAATTTAATATTCGCTGATTATTTTAGTACGATGAAGGCTGATTATCTCTTTGTGTAAATTTTTTTCGATATGATTATTGCTACGTTAAGGCTTAATTTTAATTTTAATATAATAATGTTAGCATATTGGTTATGATATTTATTTTATAAACATAATATAATTAAACGAATTAAATTTAAAATTATAAAAATAAAAAAAATATACCTGCGAGTGAATATGAAAAATATAATGATTTCAAAAATTAAAAATAATAAATATAAAAATAAAATTATATTTACAGCAATCATGCTCGTCAGTTTATCTTTTGCTTTGAGCGGATGCGCAGGAAATATAACTCCTCCCAAATCTATGATTCCTCCGACATATGTAAAGCCTACGGCAAAGAACTCAATAATACATAAAAACATAGCAGGTTCTTTATGGACTGGAACATCTTCAGGGGCAAATTTATTTACCGATAACACTGCCTTTACTTTAAACGATATAGTAACTATAATAGTTAATGACCAGACTTCAGCCCAGGATTCGTCTGGAACTACGCTGTCAAAAAATTCATCGGGACAGGGCAGTTTTTCATTCGGCAGTTCAACGTCAAAACCAACGGGATATTCAGGTTCCAATGTTGAAAGTTTTAACGGCGGCGGCGGGGTTTCCGATTCCGGTCAGATATCTACCACTATAGAAGCACAGGTCGTAAAGGTTTATCCTAATGGAAATTTGGAATTAAAAGGCGAAAGAGAAGTTTCTTTGAACAGGGAAAAAAGATATATTTTAGTTAAGGGAATAGCAAGACCTGTTGATATAACTCCTGCAAATACGATTATTTCAAGCCAACTCGCGGATGAAAGGATATGGATTAACGGACAAGGTCCGGTAAATTGGCAGCAAGGAACAGGCTGGCTGTATCGTCTTATGAATTTCTTATGGCCATTTTAATATAAAATTTTATATCTGCCTATCATAAGTTTAATAAGATAAGTTTATAAGTTTAATAGATAAGATAATTTGGTATATAAAAGGGGACATATCCAAATCAGATAAAAGGGGACAGATTTAAATCTGTCCCCTTTTAGAATAGTAATAGGAGAAAAATAAATGCAAATTTTTAATTTTTATACATTTAAAAAAGCGTCATTAAAATTAAAATTTAAAAATTATTTTTTAATTTTTTTAATTTTAATATTTAGCCTTTTATTTAATGCCGCTTTATTAAATATATTAAATAATAATTGCGAAGCCGCAACTATAGGCGATATAACTTCAATATACGGAGCTATGAGCAATCCTTTGGTAGGGTATGGTATAGTAGTAGGACTTGACGGAACGGGAGACCAGTGGGGAGTGAATGTAACGCAGCAAAGTATAGTAACTATGCTTTCAAAATTAGGCGTAAATACCAATGAATCGTCATTATATGAAATTAGAGATACAGCCGCAGTTATGGTTACGGCAGAGCTGCCTCCTTTTGCCGTTCCAGGTCAAAAAATCAATGTAACCGTAGCTTCCATAGGAAACGCTACGAGTTTGCAGGGAGGCGTTCTTCTTATGTCTCCTCTAAAAGGGCCTGACGGAAAAGTTTATGCTCTGGGGCAGGGGAGTATTTCTACAGGAGGGAATGTTTCCACCGATAATATTATGCCGCTGCCTGGTTATATACCTGTTTCCGAAAATTTTCAGACCGCCGGCATTATTGATAATGGAGGCATTATTGAAAAGGGAATTTCTATCGGACTAAATTCATATAAAACTTTAAAATTGATTCTAAAAAATCCGGGATTTATTAATGCTGAAAGAATTACATCGGCAATAAATGCAAAATTTGGCAAAGGCATTGCATCCGATTTAAATTCTACCGCCGTAGCCGTTAACGTTAAACCTGCATTTTACGGAAAAGTAGCAAAATATATATCGTTAATCAACGAAATAAATATTAAAACGCATACCCCCGCTATTATAGTTATAGATGAAAGATCTGGCACAGTAGTAATGGGTGGAAACATTAAAATATCATCAGTAGCTATTTCAAACAGAAATATAACCGTGAAAATTAATCATAAAAAACTTCCTAAAGCTTTTTTGATTAAAAGCGGATTAACGGTAGCAAAACTTGTTAAGGCTTTAAATGCCGTGGGCGCTTCTACTTCAAGCATTATATCTATTTTGGAAACAATAAAAGCGGCAGGAGCATTGTCGGCAAAAATAAAAGTAATCTAAAATTAAATAATAAATAATATTTATCAAATAATAAAATTAAAGATTATTTATTATTTGATAAATATAAAATATGATTATTTGATTTATTAAATATATTAAATATTAAACATTTATGGAATGCCGATATTAATTATATATATGTTCTAAAATTCAACGATTATAAATGATAAATGATTAAAGAATTTAAATAAAAATGACGATTGCTATGTATAGTAAATTTAATAATAAATATAATGAGGAAAGATTATGGCAATCGAAATTAATAGTATTTTACCTAGCAATAATTCGTCCGATGTTTATAAAACTAAAGAAAAAGTTTCAAAAAATATTAGCAATTCAGGTTCAGTTCCGGCTGATTCTATAAATATATCTGATAGCGGTATGTTTATAGAAAATATTAAAAATCAAATAAATAATGCCGGAGCAGTTAATGTTTTTAAAATAAATGGTATACAAAGCAATATTAATGCAGGAACATATGCAGATAGCTCTAAGATAGCCGCCGGGATTATAAATTTAATAAATATTGTCAAATAAAATATTATAAATCTATATTAATATTAATTAATATTATGAAAAATATTATAAAAAAAATAGATTTAAGTAATCTTTTAAATTTAATTAATATTATAAAGAAAGATATTAAAGAACTTTATAAGATAGTTCAATCAAATGTTCCGCATTCTGATAATTTAATTGAATTTAACGAAAAACTAAGCGAAATTAATGTAAATTTAAATAGCTTAAAAACATTAATGCTAAATATAGATAATAATAATTCCGATATAAAATTTAGCGAAAGTATGAATGACGCAATTAACGATAATAATATGAACAAAAAAGATGATAAAAACGATGTCTATGAAGAAAATAATGATGAAGATGAAGAAAAAGATTTAGAATTAAATGAAATCAAAAACGAATTCAGAAATTCTATTTATGAAATTATAAACATAAGCAGTATACTCAGTAATCTCGTAAACAAAAATATGTATTACAATCAGCTGACTATTTCTTTTATAATTAATTTATTTAATAAAGATTATAACTACAATTATAATAAAAATGCTTCATATAATAATAAAAATTTAAAAAAATCAGTTTGTTTAGTAAAAGATATAAAAATTTAAAATATGTAGTTATTATAATAGTTCAATGTAATTTATAATAATAAATTTATGGCAAAATAACTTATAAAATTATAAACAACTTATAAAACAAAAAAATGTTAAGTATAAATAATATATTAGATATTGCTAATTCTGCATTAAACGCTAATGAGGCGGCAATGAACGTCGAAGGTCAAAATATTGCAAATGTAAATACGCCTTTTTATAATAATGAAAATCCCGTGTTGACCGAAGCTCCGGCTGTGATAGGTTCTCCTTACACTTACGGCACCGGAGTTAATTTAACGACAATACACAGGCAGACAGATTCTTTTGTTCAAAACGAGGTTAATAGCGAAACTAGCAACAACAGCTATTATAACACTCTTTATCAAGGGCTGCAGCAGATACAGAATGTTTTTAACGATACATCAGGGTCCGGATTTAATTCTGCCATAACTAATTTTTTTAACGATTGGCAGAATGTTGCAAACAATCCTTCAAATACCGCTCAAAGAACCGCGCTTTTATCAGACGCTTCAACTTTAACAGGAAATATTAATAATGCATACACGACAATTACAAATACCGTTGCTTCAACTGGAACATCTATAAACGGAATAATACCTGAAATAAATTCTTATACCAAACAGATTGCATCTTTAAATCAGCAAGTTACATATGCGCAGAATGCAGGAAGTAATGCAAATGAATTGAGAGACCAGAGAGCCGCGGCTATAAATAGCCTATCAAAGTTAATTAATATATCATATTATGAAAATCAGAACGGAAAAATTAACATATCGGTTGGCGGAAATGCATTAGTGTCCAGCGACACATCTTACAATTTGTCTGCCCAAATTAACGGCAAAAATGTCAGCTCTCTTAATATTATGTGGAACGGACCTGATTCTACCGTTCAAAATATTACTTCAAGCGTAACGGGAGGAACTTTAGGCGCTTATGTATATTTACAGCAAACAGCAGCGCCGTCATATATTAATCAGTTAAACTCGGTAGCGGCGGCTATTACTGACAATGTAAATTCGGCGCAATCAAACGGTTACGGTCTCGACGGTTCAACGGGAAATTATTTTTTTAACCCTGATTTAACAACAGCGGTAGGAAAAAATTCAGCGGGAAATACTGTAACCGATGCGACTATATCAACTGGTGCGGTTACAAATCCCCAGAATTTGACGGGGGATAATTATACCATTACCGCAGGAACAACCGCAGGCAGTTTTAGCGTTTATAATAATACAACAAATCAAGCTTTAAGCAATTCCTCAGTCAATATATCTTCCGCAACTAATAATTATGGTCAAAAAGTGTATACTGTGGGTTTTGACGGGATTTCGGCTAATATAACTTCTACTTCTACGACAGGTGGCGCTCCGGCAAGCGGAGATACATTTATGGTTAATCAGTTAACTACCGACCCTGCTTTCACAATGGCGGTTAATCCAAATTTATCTGTGTCTCAAGTTGCGGCTGCCTCGACAGTTTCAACCGCCGTTAATCCCAACAACACCGGCAATGCAACGATAAGTGCCGGTTCGGTGATTAATCCGACGATTTATACAAATGGAACAAAGCTGACAAACAGCAATGAAGGAGGGCAGTACACGATAACTTATTATAATACCAGTCCTCCTCCAACTACTACTATAAACGGAATTGCAAATTCATCTTATAATTTTACAATTACAAATACAACGACGGGACAAACCCAATATCAAGATATAACGCCGACAACTAATTCAAGTGGACAGTCTGTATATTCTATTTTTTTCGGAAATCAAAGTAATTCAACAACGACTACTAATGCGCAAAATTTTCATGTTTCAATTACAGGCACTCCTGCTAACAGCGATAGTTTTACCGTAAATGTTTTATCGCCGCAATCTAATTCAACGCCTGCCACATATGCTACGCTTATGACTTTAACGCAAATGGACAGCATAGGTTTACAGGGAAATAATGCGAATGCGCTTAACATAGCGGATATTCAAAACAATAATGTAAATATAAACGGTTCAAGCGAAACTATTTCAAATTATTATGCTTCTATGGTATCTAATATAGGCACTGCGGCGCAGAGTACCGATACTAATTATACAAATTCAAGCTCGGTGCTTACTAATTTAAATAATCAGCTTTCTTCGTCAGTAGGAGTTAATATGAACAACCAGATGACTAATTTAACAAATTACCAGAATTCTTACGAAGCGGCTGCGGCACTTTCAAAATCTGCGCAGACTATAATGACCGCACTTTTGAATATGGTGCCGTAAAATATTTAAAATAAAATAGCGTAAACGCAAAAATAAAAAAATAAAAATAATAGGCAACAATATGAATAATAGGCAATATAATAGGGAGTGAGAATAAAATGATTTCTAATATTACTAATAACATGATTTATAACAATATCAACAATCAATTATCTAATGAATCATTGTCTATATATAATCTTGAAGATCAAGTTTCAAGCGGTTTACAAATTAATTCTCCTCAGGATAATCCTGCAGGACAGGTTAATATATTATCTTATCAAAATTCTATGTCGGATGTAAATCAATATACTTCAAATGTAAATTTGGCTAATGAAATTTCATCATTAGCATCTTCAACTTTAAACAATGCCGTAGGAGTCGTAAATAACGCAAAAACTCTTGCTATAGAAATGGCAAACGGCGCTACTAATACGTCTATGAATAATCAGGCTGCTGCAAATGAAGTAGGTCAGTTAATTAATGAAGTATTGCAGATAGCAAATACAAACTATAACGGGCAGAATATATTTACGGGTGAAAATTCCTCGCAAGTTCCGGCTTATACGGCATCGCAAGCTTATTACAGCGTTCCTTCTTCAACTTCCGGCGGAACGCCTACTGATGTTAATTATAGTGTTTATACTTATGCAGGCAATGATGTTCAACAAAGGTATCAGATAACTCAAAACGAAACAATTGCTCCAAGTTTAACGGCTAATGCAATATTCGGCAGTAGCAATCCTGCTCCTAATCCTCAAAATAGTTCTTATAGTCCGTCAGGTTTGCTATCTGTTCTTTCGCTATTTCAATCAGAATTACAATCAAATACATTTACTAATGACTCAAGTAATATTATTTCAGGTATTAACAATGGTTTAAACACATTGCTTTCAGCTCAGGCAACTATTGGAACTAAGCAGCAAAGACTAACCGAACAGTCGCAAAGCTATCAGACTGTCACAACAAATATAAAGCAGCTGTTAAGCCAAACTCAAGATGTTAATATTCCTGAAGCTATGACAAATCTTACTCAAGCGCAGACTACTTATCAGGCGACTCTTGCAATGTCTTCCCAGATAACACAATTAACACCTATGCTATTAAAGTACTTACCTTGATAAAATAATAAATAAAAATAGATAGTATATGTCATATATATACTATCTAACGTTATATTATATTATATTATTATTAACTCAGTGCGGGTTAATAAGTTTTTACATAAATAATCAACTAATTAATTAATTAATTAATAATTATGCTTATATTAAACAGAAAAGAAGGAGAAAGCATAAAGATAGGCGATGAAATTGAAATAGAGGTAATTTCCGTGAGCGGAAGTAATGTAAAAATTGGAATAAAAGCTCCCCGTGAAATTTCCATATTTAGAAAAGAATTATATGATAGTATAATTTCTGAAAATATTAGTGCTTCTAAAATTAACTTAGAAAAAATATCTGAGCTAAAATCTGCTTTGCAATATTTAGAAGAGGATTTAAACAAAAAAAAATAATTATAAAAATTATATTAAAATAATATAATATCTCAAATTAAAATAATATAATATCTCAAATTAAATAATATAAATTAAATTAAACAAACATAAAATAAATTATATAATATATTAAGTATTAATCAGAGGTTTTATAGTGAGCACTGAAACTATTTTAGTAAAAAGCAGATATTATCCTGAAGGAGTTGAAGTAGAAAAAATTAAAATTATTGAATTCTCAAAACCTATTCTTGGTTTTAATGAATATAAAAAATTTTGTATTTTAAATATAGATAAAGAAAAAGATGTACCTTTTTTTATATTGCAAAGTATTGAAAATGAAAATTTATGTTTTATAGTTACTGACCCTAATCTTTTTTTTAAAGATTATAGAGCGTCTATAACTGAAGAAGAAAAAGAAATTATAGATTTAAAAAATAAGGACGATGTAATAATATTTGTAATAGCCACTATGGCAGCCGACATATCAGACTCCACCGTCAATCTTAAAGGTCCCGTAGTTATTAATACCTTAAATAATAAAGCTATTCAGTGCATTCTTACGGATGATAATTATGACGTCAATCAAAAATTGCCGATAGTTAAAAAAAGAGAAAAAATAGCAGAAAGATAGTTAAAAAGCAATGTTTTAAACAGTTCTTAATATTACCTTAATTCTGTAATAGAGTTTTATTTAATATTATATCTTCTAAATAGTTTCTAAGGTAATATTAAGAATTATAAATAATCAATAAAAAATTATATTATTTATTTTCTCTTTATATTTTATACAAATTAAACAAGTTTATCTTTTGGCTGGAAAAAAAGTTGAAAAAGTTTTATTTATTTTCTCTTTTATTTATAATTATTTTTGAGCCCGGAGTGTTTTTTGCTTTATATTTTAAAGATGAAGTTATTTCGCTTATTTCGCCATAATGCGATACTTTTTTGTTAATATTGGGGACGATAGGTATAGATAAAGACATCAAAGGAATTTTTCTTAAAATATTAGACCTGTCGTAAGTTTCAATATAACCGTTTGATTTGTCTGTTTCATCATAAAATGACGGTATTATTTTATCAAAATTTGAAATTATACTGCTGCATATTTCTACAATATCTCCGGGATGAGAAATAATTACGAAATCATCTCCTCCTATATGACCGATAAAAACATTTTCCTTAAGGTTTCTTTTGTGATTTTTTGATATATCATATGTGGTTGAAGCAATAAGTCTTGATGTTAGCATTATTATTTCGTCTCCGCTTAAAAAACCGTATTTATCGTTATAAGATTTAAAATTATCAATATCTATATAAGCAAAAGAACAATTTATATTATTAGATATTTTATTTTTTACTTCATTAATTATAGAAGAATTTCCCGGTAATTTGGTTAAAGGATTAGCATCTAACTGAGTTCTGGAAAATAATAGCGAAATTTTTACTTTGTAATGCAGTTCGCTTTCTAATAGCGGTTCTTTTATATAATCTCTCATAGCGCAACTGCAATTTAAAATTTTTTTGAACTTGAAATTGCGCGATAAAATAAAAACCAAAGGAATGTGGCTTATCACATTATCTTTTTGAACATCATCGGTTATATTGAATATATCGTTACAGATGCTGTGGTAGTCGTTTTTTAAAGCTGTGCCGCCAGTATTATCGGACGAACTATTATTATTTTTACCGTTTATGCCAATATCGTTCAAGTCTGCTATTTTATTATTATTATTTTCTGATTCGTTAAAAGAATATCTTAAATCTATTAAAATAAGACTTGGAGGGCATACATACACAGAGTAGTATGCCTGATTTATGGATTCATAAAATTGTAGGTTATAATTAAAAAGTTCTTTTGTAAAATAGCCATTTAATTCTAAATTTTTTTTTGAAACAATAAAAATAGTTTCTTTATTTTCAGGCATTTTAAGAAAATATTATAAAATTATTTTAGTTAAAAGCATTTAATTCGTCTTTAAAATAATAAATCTCTTCAATAACTTTTTTTAAGAAATCTAGATCTATAGATAATACTTCCATTATTTCATTTTTAATTTCATCTACATAAATACTTCCTGAAAAACCAATCCCTAAGGATTTGGTCAAAATGTCCGATAAATTAATTATAGCAGTTTCAATTATATAGTTGTTGGAAGAATATAATTTATTTTTGTAATTAGCTATTGATTTTATATTATAATTTTTATTTATATTTTCATTCTTGTATAACATTAAAAAATCATGATGAAATCTTATAGGCGTACAAATAGAAGCGGGATAATTCCATTGCTTCGTCAAATAATATCCGACGTCTGCATGCGATATATTTAAAATTTCTTTTTCAGCTTCAACATAAACTCTTTTTTCTTCGTCGGCAAACTTAATTATAGCGTTAAAATCATCTTTAAATTTTATAGCAATTATAAGTTTGCCTATGTCATGTAGCAAACCTGCGGAAAAAACCAAATCTTCATCAATTATTTGTTTATCTTTATTTATCTGTTTTGCAATATATTTTGCAGTTAATCCGCAAAATAAGCTATGCTCCCATAAACCTTTCATTACGTCTTTCATTAAATCAAAAACGGAAGATGTAATTATAATGCTTTTTAATGTATTAGAACCGAGCAGAACAAGCGCAAGGTTTAAATTATAAATTCTTTGAGGAAAACCGTAAAAAGGAGAATTGACTATTTTGAGTATTTTAGCCGATAAACTTATATCTTTTGTCATTAAATTGCCTATATAATTAACGGAAATAGTATCGTCTTCCATCAAATTATTAATTTTGTAAATAACTTCCGGCAATGAAGGAAAATTATTCGTCATTTTAATAACGCTCATTATTTCATCAAATTTATCTTTTTTTATAATCATAAAATTTATCTTTTTTTATAATCATAATTAATATGAATATTCTTTAACGGTTATTTCCTTAATAATATTTTTAATATCTTCCATTAATTTTATATCTTTGACAACAACGAATCTTTCTTCAATATCGGATAAATTATTTTCTATTGCTTTATTGTTGATATAAGAAATATCATCTATAGACCCGCCGCAATTATTTTCAATATAAATAAAAGATATATTCTGTTTTTTTATTTGATTAATTATTGAATTAGTTAATATTGATTTTTTTGATAATAATACAATGCCGTTTTCTAAAACAATATTTTTAGCTAAAATATCCCCTATAAAGACATCTTCAATTTTTATTCTTTTCATTTATAATTATGGTTTTAATGAATTTATTTTTTACGATTAGATTAAATGACCATTGAATTTTAATAATCTTTATTATATTATATTGTATTATATCTTGATACTATAATAAAGCAAAAAAATTTAACTATAATAAATAATAAAAATATATTTATATTATATAATATTATATAATATAAAGTTTAATAATTGTTTTAGCGAAGTAATATAATATATTTTAAAATTTTTATATAATATATTTATATAATATATAAAAAAA
>JAJYRF010000024.1 GCA_021794255.1 bacterium
AATCTGTCGTCGGCATCATTATACATGCTTCTGAACTTATAAACGTCGATAGTTTTTCCATTCTTGCCCACTCTTTTATGCGAATAGAAAACAGGTCCTTTAGAATCGATTTTTATTAATATGCTTATAACTATTACAACCAATAAAATAAAAGGGAATAACATAAGCGAAACTGCAATATCGAACGCTCTTTTTATTATAATGTTTAAAACGGATTTTAAATTATTTTTAGTGTTCAAAAAAATCAAATGATTTGTTATAAGATAATTCATTTCCGAATTAAATAAAGGCATGCCTCTTAAATCAGGTATTATTATTATATTTTTAGCATATTTTTGAATTATCGAGACCAATTCAGATAACTTTTCTTCGGAAAAAGACGGCTTGGCAATGATTACGGCAGAAATATTTAACGCGCCTATAAATTTTTTTAAATGCTTAACGCTTCCTAAAATTTTATATTTTTCGCTTCCTGCGATAATTTCTTTACCGGCTTTTTCTATATCGTCGTCTAAAAAGCCTATTACTTTATACCCTAAATAATCTTCCTTTGCAAGACCTTCGGCCGCAAGAACGGCTATATCGTCCGTTCCTATTATTATCGTATTTTCTCTCCATAATCCTAACTTGTAAAGAAATCTCTTTGCCCATAATCTTGCGAAAGGAACCGCAAATAATAAAAATACTCCCGTAATTCCTATAACGAGCCTTGAAACGCTGTCGCTCAATTTTGCGATAGATACTATGGCATAACTTAAAATACCAAAAAGCATAATTGCTTTTATAATATTTTTAACCTCTTCCCAGTAAGGAAGTCTCCTTGCGTAAAGCCCTTCGTAATTTATAAAAAAAATGAATATAAATGGCATCCACCATATTTTATCTACTAACATGCCGATATTAGGATTAAATTGCGGCAGTCGGGGATAAGCAACGGAAATCAAAATTCTCACGTAAATCGCCGCAGTAAAAGACGCAAAAAAAACAATGAGGTCGATTACGATTAAAGATAAAACCAATAATGTTGTTTTAAATCTTCTGCTTATCATATAATTAAAAGGTATAAGCCATAAATAGAGTTTTAAATTTACGATTAAATATATTCTGCTATATTTTCTATATTTATTTCAGGCTCAGGCTTGAACGGAGGATTCATATATTGCCTTACAAAGTTTCTTGCTTTATTTGTATATCTTCCCCTAAATAAAATAAAAGATTTTTTATTATACAGAAAAAAAATATGCATTATAAAAGCATCAAAAGATATATTGAATTTTACGTTACCTAACGATGCAATGTAAAATAAATCTGCCGCAGAAGTTTTCCCTCTTAAATCTATATCGACGAAATCGTAATAATTTTTATCCTTTTCTTTATCTTTTTTTGTTCCAATATGAATAACCGATAGATTGTTGATTTTAGCAAAATGCTTGCAAAAATCGGACAGATGTTTATAATGTTTTTTCCTGACTCTATAGAACCCGCTGTCTATATAATTGTTAAATGTTATATATTCTATATTAGGATTAAGTTCTATTTTGCTGAGATAATTATTTATTTTGGAAGGCTTCGCATAAAAATTTTTCGCATCGATTGATAAAAAATCTGCTATTTTATTAACGATATCCTGACAAAGAAAATTTTTTATACTTGAAGACGTAATATCGACGAACAAAGTATTTTTTTTAAATCTCACAACTTCATTATACATTTCAACTCTTGTAATCAATAAATCAGCATCTAAAATATCGTTGCTTATTCCAATATCATAACCGTTATTAATAAAATAAAATTCCATTGCTTTAATAGGCATAATTTTTACGATAAACCCTGTTTCCTTAAGAAATTTAGCTAAGGGTTCAAAAAACAAATGATCGCCGAAATGCATAAACTCATGATTAGGAAAATAAAGCAGAATTTTTTTAAATTCATTATTTTTTACGCCGTATTCCCGATTAACAAAATACATATTAGAATTGATGCTGTATTTTTTAAGGTTTGCGACGTTTAAAAGATTAAATGTTTTTTTTATTAAACTAAAATAATTCATGCTTTAAAAACCTCTGCAAACTTTATTAAAAATTCTATGTACTGTTTTATTATCTCTTCTTTATCAAATAACTTTAATCTTTCTTTGCCTTTTGAAATGGCGGATTGCCTTAATTCCTTATCTTCGCAAATATTAATAATTTTCGCCGCCATGTCTTCTTCCGATTCCGGATTAAAATAAATTGCGGCGTCTCCGCAGACTTCTTTTAAAACCGGCAGATCGGAAACCGCTATAGGACATCTGCAAGCCATCGCTTCCAAAGGCGGCAGTCCAAAGCCTTCATATAAAGACGGAAACACAAACAATTGCGCATTTTTATATAAATTAATTATAGTTTCATCGTCAGGCGATATTAATTCGATAATTTCTTTTTCTAAACACAATTTTTTAATTAATAAATCTATATCGTCTTTTAATTCGTTATTTTTATCTTTGCTTCCTGCAATAACTAATTTATATTTTAATTTATCTTTAATTTTATTATATACAAATATTAATCTTTCCAAATTTTTATGCTTTTTTCTATTCCCTATAAAAAGCATATAATCGCTCTTTATTAATTGCTTATTATCCTGACCGCCGGTCTTATCGGATTTAATAAATTTATCCTCAACAAATTCATATATGACTTTTACTTTATGTTCAACGGTTTTATCGAACTTAATGATATCGCTTTTTGTAGTTTCTGAAATAGTCACAATCCCCTTGCACTGTCTAATAGCCCTATTAAAAATAAATTGATAGTACCTTTTTTTTAAAATATTTCTATCCCAAAATGCCGTAAAAGGCGTCAAATCATGAACGGTAACAACGGTATTCTTAGGAATGTAAAAAGGCAGATTGATATGCGGATAAAAAAATAAATCGACTTTTTTTTCTAATTTTTTAAGCAAGAATGACTGGGCAACAAAGCCTTTCAAAGAATATTTTGAATAATTTACATATATTGCTTCAATATTATTATAATCTTTAAAATTTTTTTCAAAATCGTCCTTCAGCCAAATCGGCACGCAGGTATAAATTTTCATGCCTTTTAAGGATATTTCTTTAACTAAAGATTCGTAATACCTACCGATGCCTGAACCTTTAAAGAAAAGACCGTCAATGTATATACTAAAATTCATTTATTTAAAAACACCAATTATTTTACCCCGTTAAATCGGTTGAATTTCTTCTTATAACAGCTATTTTTTGATTTTTAAAATTATGATAACTTAAAAAAAATAATGAAATATAAATACAATTAAACCACGTCGAATTAATCGTATAGCCATAAAGTATAAAAAACATAGAAAACATTAGTAATTTAATATGATTATCGCCTTTCATAAAAGTATAAATAAAAGTAAAAAACCAATAAAACAAACCTATTATGCCTCCAAAAAAAAACATATCGGTTAATGTGCTTTCTGGACCGGCACCATTAGAGAATTTCATGTTTAAGCTTTGAAGCCATTTTATATTGTGATTAAAAAAAGACCCTATTCCCTTATAACCAAAACCAAATAGAAATTCAAAAGGATTTTCCTTATATAAATAAAATAAAGAACCTAAATATTTCAAATGGTTATAATCTTGGTCGTGAAATATTTTATTATATCGAATAAAAAAACCAAAATACAATAAAAATAAAAATGTAAAAACTAATGTTACAGTTAAAAAATGGACCTTAAATTTTGGATATAAAACAATCCGTTTATTTTGAAAAAATTTAAAAATTAGATATAAAAACATTGCAATAATAGATGTTTTATCTATAGAAATAATTATAGATAAAAATAAAAGCAAAAGAATTAATTTTTTAAATTTAACAGAAATAATAGCTTCTCTTATTAATATAAAAGCAATTACCAATGCCGTTATGGATAAACCCGGATCCCACGAAAATCCGGAAGGCCTATATAATACGCCTAACCATTTTATATTTTCTGTTATTGTTAAATGAACACCTTCCGGAGCAAATTTATTAAACATAAGATGACTTAAAGACGCAAATCCTCCCATATAATAATATACTTCTTCTATTATTATAAAGATTGCCGTGATTAAAGCGCTATAAACAAATCCTTTAATTAAAACAAATATTAAGCTTAAATCATCATTCAATTTATAAGAGATAAATACCGTTAAAAACGCGAGAAAAAATAATTGCGCCGTTAATAATCCGGTAAAATTATAATAATTTAAAGTTCCAATTTGAACAGCAGAGTAATAAAGCAAACCAATTGACAGAAAAAAAAGCTCAAATTTAGAAAACGTAATATTTTTTTTAAGAAAAACAAAAATAACCGAGATAAAAAAAGATGATAAAAGAAAAATATCCACGATAATAAAACCGTGATATCTTGGAATTGCAAATAAAGAAAAAAAACCCATTAAAAAAAGACTAATTTTTAGTAATTCCATTCTTTACACCTTTTATTAATGGCTTTATTAATTTTCTATTAAATATTGCAAGTTTGATTAAAATAATAAATCGCGTTGAAAAATAAAAAATTAAAGAGGTTATCTTTTTTATACCTTTTAAATTTTTCAATCTAAATTTTATTGCATTTCTATAACCTAAATATGCAGAAGATTCAGACATATTATTACCGCTCGAAATGCCTATTTTATGATAAATAATTGCTTCATTGTCAATTTTTAGAATATATCCTTTTTTTACTATTTTATAGCTAAAATCTACATCTTCTAAATACATAAAATAACTTTCATCCAATAAACCAATTTCTTCAAATATATTTTTTCTTACTAGCAAACATGCCCCGGTTATAAAATTGCAATAAGTGCTTTTTTTATTTATGTTTTCATTAATATGTGTTGCTCTGCCTGTCCATTCGTTTAATTTTCCTCCATTAAACCATATCTTATCAGGATTATTATAATAGTATATTTTGCAGCCTGTTACTCCTACGGATTTGTCTTTTGATGATTCTACTAAACCGGTTAAAAAATTTTTATCGACAACGGTATCATTATTTAACAGCAAAAAGTATTCAAAATCATTTTTAACCAATGCATATTTTATAGCAACATTATTGCCATAAGCAAAACCCCCGTTATAACCTGTTTGAATAAATATCAATGGATTTATGAATTGTTTTTCTATATCGGAATTACCACCTTTTTCAGCCTCATCTCGATCGTAAATAACATAATTAACCGGTTTTTTAACAGGCGGAAAGGATAAACTTCTCAGGCTGTTAGTAGGACTGACCAAAACATTTAACTTACCTTCTGCCCAAGCTTTTATATAATATAGGGAATTATTAGGCGAATTATTATCGACTACGATAACCTGATAATTCGAATAATTAATTTTACTTACGCTCTCTAAGCATTCAATAGTATCTGCCCATGTATTATAATTGACAATTATTATGTATATTTTTGTATTCAAAATTAAATTAAGTATATTGTTTTTTATTAATTTTATTAATTATTAAAATATAAACATTTTAAGATATATATATAACAATTTTCTTTATTACTTATAATATTCTGCCATATGATACCTCATAATACTATTGGTTCTATTTTTTATTATCGTATTCCTTTAAAATATCATTCGTTATATTTTTATATTTTTCTAAAATAGTTTTTCTCGAATCAACCGCAGAATACAAACGCATAATTCTTAATTTAAGATATGTGGTAGCCTTATAAGCACCCATTAATATTGATAAATATAAACCTATAAAACCATCCTTATATCCCTTTTTAAAAACATAACGGATGCCTAATTCTCTAGCTATATAGTATATTTCTTTAAATAAACTATTTGGCTGAGGTTTAGCGCCATTAAACATATTATCGGCTTCTATGGTGGTATATCTATTTAATTTATCTAAAAAATGTTCCGCGTCAATATAATTGAAATGCACAAAACCTTCATCCTTATTTTTAATATAAAGCATTTTTGCATTTTCTTTTATTTTATATATAGAATGTATAGCAGGACTAAGTTCCATAAACTGTTTTTTAAAAAGTCTTGGATGCATATCCTGCAAAGGAGACCAACCTGTACCTTTTAATAGTGCACCAAAAAAATAATTATTATGTGGAAACCATACAACATCGGCTAAATTATTTTCTACTATGCTAGTTATTTTTAAAAACATACTATAAGGAACAAGTTCGTCTGCGTCTATAACTAAGCACCAATCATTTTTTGCTTTATTTAAAGCAAATTCCCTTGCAGGTTCGACATAGCCACATTTTTGAAAAAAAAAGATTCTATTAGTATAGTTTTTTGCTATTTCTATGGTTTTGTCTTCACTGTGCATATCGACAAGAACAATATCGTTAGCCCATTTTACGCTTTCCAAACATGCTTTAATATTTTTTTCTTCATTAAGCGTATTAATTAATATGCTAATTGGCAACTTCACCATTATTTGTTCTTACTCCTTTTTTTATTATGAAAGCTCCTATAAAAAAAATCATAAATTCAACATAGAATAAACTTATCGAAGTACCTATCATGCTAAAAAAATAACTCAATAAAAGACATATGGGAACAAATGTGATACCGACAAAAATATACATAAAATTATTTAATCTGTCCATTTTTAAAGCATAAATAAAAGGTTGTTTAATAACATTTAAAATTGTAAAAAGCATTACCGCAGATAAAATTTCAATTGTTATTTTAGGCTGTATATTATGAGATTTGATTAAATATAAATAAATGAATTTAAGGAAAATAAATGTTAAAATTGAAAATAAAAAAGTAAGAACAATGGTGTACTTAGTCCATCTTTTTAATATAAAATATAATTCAACCTTTGTTTTTCTTGAAATGAAAGGATATATAGATTGAGCAATAGGTTGCGATAAGCCTGATAAAGCTTTAATTATTTTTTCAGCTATACTGTAATACCCGACAATTTTATTTGTAGAAAATATCCCAAGTATAAATATTGTGCCTTGCCCATATAAATTACCTGAAAGATTAGCAGTAAATATACGCCAGCCTTCTTTTAGTTGATATTTTATATGAACAAATTTGGGCAGTATAAATTTAACTTTAATACTTTTAAATATAATCCAAAATCCAAATATGCCTGATAAAATAACGCCGATCGCGCTTATTAATGGCACATATAAGTAATCTGCTTGAATCCTTATGAATATAAAAATAGCGGCAGTAAAAATAAATTTAGATATCAAATTAAGTATCGTTATATATCTCATTCTTTCTATTCCTTGAAAAAACCAAACCGGAAAAAGCACGTTGCCAATTACCAAACCAAATGAAAAAAAATACAGCAGCCAGTCTTTCGAAAATTTTTTAAAAATAAATACTACCGCAAGCATTATTATAAAAGATAATGCCGCTAAAAACAATTGAATTGCGATTACAGAACTGAATATTTCCGAAATCTTATCTTTATTGTCTCTGTTGATAGAAACTTCTCTTGTAGCAGAAAAAATAAAACCATAGTTTGTAATAATCTGGAAATAACCTGCAAAAGCTTGGGCAAAAGCAACAAGTCCGTATTTTGAAGGACCAAGCACCCTGACAAGATAAGGTAATGTTATTAACGGAAAAATATAGCTTGCAACCTGCAAAAACGAAAGAGAAAAAAAGTTGCTAAATAGTCTTTTTTTGTCTTTATTGTTTGTAAGGTTTTTTATATTAAACATTAATTAATATGCGAATGATAATAATGTACTATTTAAATTTTTCTTGATTTATGATTACTACTTTAATGATATTTAGTATTTAAGGTAGCCGAAAAAAATGAGCCAACACATTAATAATAGAACTTTTAAATATGGCATCTAAAACTTTTTATTCTTTTTTTGCTAAAAATATTTAATTTAATTTTTATTATAAACTCTTAAATTATTCATTTAAACATTACTATTAAACCATATAGATTTATATAACATAAAGGAAAAATTATAAATTATTGTATATTTAATTTATACTGCTCATAACTAACCAATAACCCATTTTCTATCGTCGTTTTAGCCTCCCACCCAAGCGCCTTTAATCTGCCGACGTCCAATAACTTCCTCGCCGTGCCGTCCGGTTTAGACGCGTCGTGTTTTATGCCGCCTTCGTATCCTGCTATTTGTTTAATGAGGAGTGCAAGGTCTTTAAGTTTAATATCTTCGCCGGTTCCGATATTGATAAGTTCCCCTATGTCATTATAATCGTAATTATTCATAAGAAACAGACAGGCATCCGATAAATCGTCGACATAGAGAAACTCCCTATAAACCTCTCCCGTTCCCCAAAGAAGAATATGGTCATTAAATATGCCTGCTTTATTTAAAATATGTTCAATTGATTTTTCGTCTTCAAGATTTATTTCGTTATCTAAGTTAAAGCCTAAAGGGCGGGTTTTAATATCTTTTACTATAAGTCCGAAATCTTTTTTCATAAGAAGTTTTCCGAGATGAAACTTCCTTAAAAGCGCCGGTATAACGTGGGCGGTTTCGAGATTATAGTTATCGTTCGGCCCGTAAAGGTTTGTGGGCATAACGGATATATAGTTTGTTCCGTACTGCTCGTTGTAATACCTGCACAGTTTAATGGCAGATATCTTGGCAACGGCATATGCCTCGTTAGTAGGCTCTAAACTACCAGATAAAAGGTATTCTTCCTTCATAGGCTGTGGGGCAAGCTTGGGGTATATGCAGGAAGAGCCTAAGTTAAGAAGCTTTTTAACTCCGGATTTATAAGAAGAATGTATTACGTTTAAGGCAATGGATAAGTTGTTGTAGATAAACTCCGCAGAGTAAGTGCTGTTCGCTAGTATGCCTCCGGCTTTGGCGGCGGATAGAAAGACGTAATCCGGTTTTTCGGAAAAAAAGAAATCTTCGGTATCCTTCTGTCTTTTTAGGTCAAGTTCCCTGCTTCTTTTATATACAAGATTATTGAAACCTTCTTGGGTGAGTTTCCTAAGAATTGAAGAGCCGACTAAACCGATGTGTCCAGCTATATATACTTTGGAATTTCTATCCATCAGCAACCTTCTCTGAGCTTCTCGTGGAAAGAATAGTCGTGATTTGTATAATTAAAACCTTTAAGGCGGGAGACTTCTATGCCTTCGCCTTTGGGAGCAATGTCTTTAAGTTTCATATCGTAGTCAACCATAATCTTAACAAGTTCTATGAAGGTTACCTTTGGAGACCAGTTCAGTTCTTTAATAGCTTTGGAAATATCTGCCTGTAAAAACTCAACTTCCGTAGGCCTGAAATACTTCGGGTCAACCTCTATAACTGTTTCGCCGGTTTTTAAAACGGTATTGTATTTTTTGTCGAAACTTTTTATTATTCCTTTTTCGTCTATGCCGCCACACTGCCACTGAAGCTCTATACCTGCATAGTTAAAGGCGGCGTTTACAAAATCCCTGACGGTATGGCTGTCGCCCGTTCCTACGGCATAATCGGACGGTTTGTCTTGTGAAAGAATAAGGTGCATCATCTCGGTGTATTCGGGAGCAAAACCCCAGTCTCTTTTTGCGTTTAAGTTGCCAAGGTATATCTTTTTTTGATTTCCGGTCAGTATATTGGCTAAAGCCATAGTGATTTTTCTCGTTACAAAGGTCTCTCCCCTTCTGGGGCTTTCGTGGTTAAATAGTATGCCATTTACGGCAAACATGTTATATGCTTCCCTGTAATTAACCGTTATCCAGTAGGAGTAAAGCTTGGCTGCGGCATAGGGGCTCCTGGGATGAAACTGAGAAGTCTCGTTCTGGGGCGGAGGAGTGGAGCCAAAGAGTTCCGAAGTAGCGGCGTTATAAATTTTAGACTTAACGCCGGTAGTCCTTACCGCTTCAAGAAGGCGCACCGTTCCAAGACCGGTAACGTCGGCCGTATATTCGGGAATGTCGAAAGCGACGCGCACGTGGCTCTGAGCGGCTAAGTGGTATATCTCGTCAGGATTAATACCGTAAAGAAGATTGGCGATACGGGACGAATCAGATATGTCGCCGTAATGCAGAAAGAGGCGCGCGTTTTTATTGTGCGGGTCAACGTAAAGGTGGTCTATCCTGTGGGTGTTGAAGGACGACGCCCTTCTTATTATTCCGTGGACTTCGTAGCCTTTGGACAAAAGGTACTCAGCAAGATACGAGCCATCTTGACCTGTTATGCCTGTGACCAGAGCTTTCTGCAATGGTTTAAGCCTCCAAAAATATAAATATAATTAAACCGTTAATTATTTATTATTATGCCTGTTCCTATTCTTTTCGATAAATTCGAGAAAAAACACAAGAAAAATGCCGAAAAACAACGCTGAAATTCCGGATACGGCTACGATGAGCTTTTTATTCGGTTTGAAAGGCACGCTCGGCGTATAAGGTTTTGAAACTAAGCTAAACGGCAGATACAAACGGTGCTTTAAATCGTAATTTACTTTATGAAGTTCGATTTTTAATGCGCTCGATTCCTGCAAAAACGATTTCGGATGCGCATAAATAGGCAGAAGTTTTCCGTTTTCTCCCGCGCCTTTAATAAGCATGCCGATATTATTAATTATATAATCAGTTTTGTCTAATTCCTTAATTAATACGGCTTTTTTGTAGAACAGATATTTTTTGTTTTTAGCGCTGAGAGCCGTAAAATATTCAGAATCGTTAATTCTTTTAAATATACCGTACGCTAAAGATTTAAACCCTTTGGTTTTATGAACGTATATGGTGACCGCAATCAAGCCTGAGTTTTTAACCTGCCTGACGGACAGAGAACTTAAATATTTAACCGAGTTTACCGGAATACCTAATTGTTTGGAAATTAAAACGTAATTACCGCTTGAAAGGTTAGAATCGATGGCGTTTATATATTGAGTAAAAATCTGAAATTCCTGATACTCCTTGATATTTTGGTTCGCAGTAGATATGGCATCAGCATTGCTTTTAATAAGCATCGACGACTTGTAAACCGGCTTAAGCAGAAATAGCGATACGGCGACGGAGACTATGAGGGCGGCTATGAATATGCCGATAATGAGCTTCCATCTTCTTGCCAAAACCATTCCGAGCTCATAAAGGTCGATTTCGTCGTCGTCATTAGAAACGCAAGTCGGCTTGTTTGATTCTTCTAATATTTTATCTTTCTTTTCAGACTCTTCCATCGTCATTCTCCATTTATTCTTACCGCTTAGCAGTGTATGCCGATATAGCGCTCTATTAATTTATTTATTACATATTAAATATTCGTCAAAATATACAATATTCTTACTTCTTTGTCAATAACCACTTCCACTAACCTTGAAATTTAAAGGATCAGATTCATTTATTTGTTTGCTGCAAGCGAGTTTGCGAGCCAACCATCTATCCTATGTTTATTAATTAATTACTTTACCGTAAAGCTGGTTTTCCGATAAATATTAATTTAAAGGGCAAAACATTTACATTCCGTTGCCGTTACTTACTAAACGTTTTTAAACCGTATATTCTATTATTTTCGGCTGTTTCTTTTAAGAAATCTAAATCTTGTTTTTTAATTCTTTTGCGTGTATTGAAAAAAAATGCTTTTTCAGTAAATGAATACGCTTTTGTTTGCTTCTATAAGAGAAATATCGGCATCGAACACTGCGTCTTTTATTCTTTTTTATTTTAATGTTTTTATAGCTAAATCAAGAAATAACACATCTATTGTTTTTTTTAATACATCTCGTTGCAAAGTCTCCGTTACTTTTAACGTTCTTTAAAAACCATTCTCATATTTTAGTGCTGTGGGGCATATTATCTAATCCCTATATAGCTTTAATAGTATCGTTTTTTCTTAAAACAGTCTATATTAAAATATATTCTTTCTCCCGATACCATAATAGAAGAGATTAAAGATAATATTTTATGAGAGGGTTTATGGCCTCTGTTGTTTCCGGCTTTAGGAAGAAGGGTATCCGAGCTTTCTTTAAGACCTATATGCTTAAAATATTCTTCTGCTGAAAAAAGGCATGCTTTTTCAATGCCGTATAAGAATATATAGCCTAACGATGTAATCTTTTCGTTGCTAATATTTGAAACTATTGATAAAATCATTAGAAACTGGTTTAATATATTATATGCTACCTTATTGAGTTATTGTTTTTATTTGTTAAATGCATAACTATTATATAATAACCCAAGGTGGTTTTCAAGTTTCTAACGGTTATTTAAGAACAATAAATATAAGTTTAAAATTAAAAATTTATCATCTTGAATAATCCGATATAATATGCTAAATTGTTCTTGTATAAAAATAGGAGCTGCTTTAGACGTTGAACTATCTAAGAGGCATATTTATTAGGCTAATATTAATATAAATGTATAAGATATTTAAAAGAATTATTGATATTTTATTTTCGATAATTATAATCATTGTATTATTTCCTGTAATGATTATAATAGGTTTACTAATAAAGATAGATTCTAAAGGAAATATTATTTTTAAACAAAGAAGAATAGGAATAAATAACGTAGAATTTATAATATATAAATTTAGAACTATGCGTTTAGGAACGCCCGACGTTGCAAAAAATCTGCTCGGACAAAATAACAGCATGGTAACAAAATTTGGCAAGTTTCTCAGAAGAACCAGTTTGGATGAAATACCGCAGCTTTTCAACATATTAAAGGGTGATATGTCCTTTGTCGGCCCTAGACCGGCTCTATACAACCAATACGACCTTATCGAATTAAGAACAAAAAATGGAATAGATAAAATCAAGCCGGGTATTACGGGAGTTGCTCAGGTAAACGGCAGAGAAGATATGCCGCTTGAAAAAAAAGTATCGTATGATAAATTTTATTTAAACAATTTATCTTTGTTGCTGGATATTAAAATAGTTATAAAAACATTTTTTGTATTATTTTCTAAAAAGGGGACTTATTAATTATGCTAGAAAAAACAAAAAATTATTTTTTAAAATATTTATTCATATTAATAGATTTTATATTAATTTTTTTATCGCTTTTCCTGTCTTTTGAAATAAGGTTCTATTTAGACGTTCCGCCATATTACATTCAGAATATTATATTATATTTTTTCATATTTGCTTTAATAAAAATATTTTTATTAAAAGTATTTAATATTTACAAAATTATTGTTAAAAATATAGGCATAATAGACCTGTATAATGTATTAAAGGCTAGCTTTACATCGTCGGTAATTATTTTTATATTGTTTACGTCTATAAGAATAGCGCACAATCAAAGCAGCTTCTTTATTCCGCTCTCTTATTTTCCCATTTCGGTAATAATTATAGATTTTTTATTATTTACTATGCTTATCGGAATCTCAAGAACCATTACAAGAAGCTATAATGAAATATTTTTATTTAATAAAATAAAAAATAGAAAATATAAAACTTTAGTAATAGGCGCCGGCAACGCTGGAGAAAAAATAGTCAGGGATATTTTTAAATCGCCGGTTAAAACAAAATTTAATCCGGTAGGATATATCGACGACGACGAAGAAAAACATTATAAAACAACGAACGGAATTAAAATTTTAGGGGGCATAGAAAATTTTACCAAAATTATAAAAAAATTTTCAATAAATAATATTATTATTGCTATGCCGTCCGCCCATCAAAGCGTAATTAGGAATTATATTAATATTTGCATTGAAAACAAGATACATTACAATCATATTTATATTGTTCCGCCGGTTATAGAAAATTTAGATAGAAAAATTTCCATAAACAATCTAAGAGAGATTCAGCCTGAAGATATTCTCGGCAGGGAAGAATTTGACTTGCCTCAAGGCCAAGCAATTACTAATGAACTTATGAATAAAACCGTTATGATAACCGGAGCTGGCGGGTCTATCGGAAGCACTTTAGTAAGAAAAGTTTCCTTATTTAAACCAAAACTTTTGATTTTATTTGAAATAGATGAAACAGAGATATTCTTTTTAATTCAAATGCTCAATAAATCTTTTCCGGACATGGAAATAATGCCTGTAGTCGGCGATATAAGAGACGAACAAAAAATCAGGAGTATCTTTGATAAGGTTGTCCCGGATATTATTCTACATGCCGCCGCTTATAAACATGTTCCGATAATGGAATCTAATGTGGATGAAGCAGTAATCAACAATATTTACGGAACCGATATTTTATGCAGAACAAGTATGGAGTTCGGGGTTGATAAATTTATATTAATTTCGACCGATAAAGCCGTTGAACCTTCAAGTATAATGGGAGCTACAAAAAGAATAGCGGAAGCTATTCTGATATATTATAATAAATTAACCAATAAAACAAAATTTGCCGCAGTAAGATTTGGAAACGTTCTTGGCAGCAGGGGAAGCGTAATACCAATTTTTAAAGAACAGATAAAAAACGGGGAACAACTAACCATTACGCATCCGGAAATGGAAAGATATCTTATGAGCATAGATGAAGCCTCTTTATTGATATTATTTTCATTAAGCATTATGGGAAGCGCCGGATTTGACTTATTTTTTCTAGAGATGGGGAAAAAGATTAAAATTCTCGATATCGCCAATACTATGATTAAATTTTACGGTTTGGAACCGGACAAAGATATTAAAATAATATATACAGGAATAAGGCCCGGCGAAAAATTAACAGAAGAAATTTTATATGAAAAAGAAAAATTTGAAAATACTACTAATAAGAAAATTTATAGAATTACTAATAAAGAAAATTACGACCAATCTTTTTTTAAAGAAAAATTAGACGAATTAATAAATGCCGCATGGATTCATAATGATATGGATGGATTAAAGAATAAGATTTCAAACATAATCAGTTATATTAATCAATAAGATATGAAAAAACCGCTAATAATCGGAATTACGGCAAGTCCTAGAAGCGCCCTCAGACATGAAAGTATCGAATCAATCTTAAATTTTACATCCGATGAATTAGAATTAAAAGCGCTTTTACAAGAAATGGGGCATTTCAAAAAAAGGATTTCCAATTCCGATGGTGCTTTGATTTCGGCATTTTTCGGAGCAAAACATTTCGATTGCAATTTTTTATTATTTAATCTTCGTGACATATTCGATTTATCTAAAAAAAATTTAAACAAATTTTCTCGCAATAAAGAATTATTAATTGAAAATATTAAAAAAGCTGACGGAATTTTAATTAGCACCCCGGTTTATTTTGGGGACTGTTCTTCATATGTTTATGAACTTTTTAATTTAATAAACGAAAAAGATGAAGAATATTACAATATTTTCAATAACAAAACGGTCGGCATTTTATCGTCAGGGGCAAAAAGAAACGGTGGACAGGAGACGACAAACATATTTACTCTTTTTGAATTTTTTAGTTTAGGCGCAAATATTATAGGGAACGGTCCTCCTACCTCTCAATATGGAGGAACTATATGGGCTGGGGATAAAGGCTCTATGGCTGAAGATTCCTTAGGGATTGAAACTGCTATAGGAACCGGAAAGAAAATGGGAGAAATTCTAAACATTTTAAATCCTTACAATAAAAAACCGAATAAAAAAAACACCGATAATAATCATTTGAATCTTGCCCTTATACTTCCCGGAGAAAAATCGTTATCTGAAAAAATAAAACAAGAAATAAATAATTTTATTGAAAAAATATTCAATTCTACTTTTGAAAAAAAGCGTATTTCTCTTGAGATAAGTTATATAGATATTGAAAAAGAGAATGAAAATATTAAAAGATGTTTAGGATGCAACGAATGTCCGCCGACCAAAAATAATCTTTACTGTATCATTGACGATAAAATAAGAAACATCAGAGACGCTTTATTAAATTCGGATTCAATTTTATTTGTTAATTATTTAAGGGGTACAAAAGATATAGATACATGGATAAATTTTAAAGTATTTTTCGAAAGAACAAGGCATCTTAGGCATAATAATTTTGAATTAACTAATAAGCCTGCAGGTATTATTACTGTATCCGACGAAAATTACATGCCTGAAAATAATTTAAGCAATGTTAAATTTATAACATATTTTTTAAGACATAATACTATATGCGTGGGCCCGCCGGCATTTGCCTTTTTAAGCGGTCCGCCTGATTCACCAAGCATTTCCGAAAAATCTAATGAAAGATTTTATAATTCAGCCAAAACAATGTTATCTAATCTTTTTAAATTATCGCATATGATTAAATCCGCAAGTGATGAAAATCCAAAGTCCGCTCTCTATATCCCCTACGGATTCGGGAAATTTAAAAATCATCAGTAAATAATCATTTATTAAGCCTGAGAAGATGTTTCCATTTTTTTTTATCGAAAAGAAACCTTAAGATAACTAAAAATAAGCCGAAGAACGGTTTAATATCTTTTTTTGATATTACAGCATCGTATCTGTTTTTATCTTTAAAATCTATATACTTTATCTTTTGCCTGAACCTGTCCCGATTGAACAAAAAGTTTAGAAACTCTCCGGGGAATAGCCATTGCCCGTATTTTCCTACATCGTAAGTTAAAACCGGCTCAAATTTTTCATTAGATTCAAGCAGATACATAAGGTACGGAAAATCGACTCCGCAGTCTATCGACAGGCTCAGTGTATTCCATAATCTTGGATTTATTTCCATCAGCACTGGTTTGCCGTTGTCTTTATTTATTATAAATTCTACCAATGCTATGCCGTACCATTTAATTTCTTTTAATAATTTTAGCGCCAATTCCTCAATTTCATTATTTACGGTACTTTGCCAAAATGTTCCCACGCCGCCGTTAACGGGATATTGCCTGATAACTTTTTGAGTGAACTTAGCCGTAACATTTTGTTCTTTATCCAATAAAAAGCATATATGAAATTTTTCGGCGTCGGCATTGATGTATTCCTGAATCATGGGAAACGGATAGTTTTTATGAATATTTAAATAAGTTTCCTTCAGTAACGAGTAATCGTTAACTATAGCTATTCCCCGCGATCCCGAGCTTTCTTTGGGTTTTATTAAAATAGGTAAATTTATATCTTTTGCCTTATCTATATCGTCAAGAGATTGAATATTTAACGTTTTAGGAGATGGGATACCGATATCTTCCGCTATCTTCATCGTAAGAGATTTATCTCTGGCTATTTTAACGGCTTCCCAATCCCCTACGGGTATTATTAGTTCCGCAGGGAAATATGACCTGTATTCCGATACAGCCAGAACTGATTCGTCATCGGTGGGGAAAAGTATATCGAAGGGATATTTATCGTAAATCTCAACCAAAGAATCTATAAAAAGTTTATGGTCTATAGCAGGCGGAAAATACTTGAAATTCCTCTTAACATATTTTGAAAACCCTGTAATATTTATTTTGCTTTCTTCGCCTGAATATACAATGAACCCTTTTTCTCCGAAACTTCTTACAACGGCTAAAGATTTTCTGTTATATCCGTCTGTTACAAAAATAGTTTTTCTATCCATAAAATTATTGTTCCTTAATTATTACTTTTTAGGCCTAAAATATTCTTATATATTTCATCGTATTTTTTAGCTACGGCAGACCAGTTAAAATTTTTAGCCGCATATTCATAAGCATTTATTCCAAATTCTTTCCTTTTATCCGGGTTATTTATTAAATATAATAACTTTTCCCTAAGACCATTATAATCATTAAAATCGACAAGATACCCGTTTACTTCATCGGTTACCATTTCGGGAAACCCTCCGACTTTAGTAGCGATAACGGGTATTCCCATCGCCATCGCCTCGCAAGGGGCGAGAGGAAAACTATCGACCATAGAAGGCTGTACATAGATATCAAAATTTATCATTTTTTCTGAAATATTTTCGGTAAAATCTTTAATAATAAATTTTTTTTCTATTTTTAACTCAACAATTAAATCATTCAGATATTTTTTTAACGGTCCTTCCCCGTAAATTACAAAATTAACATTGTCATATTGCTCGATAACTAATTTTGCGGACCTTATAAGAAATTCGTGCCCTTTTATATCTATTAATCGGCCGCAGCTGCCGATAACTATTCGATTTTCACCATTTTTTACAAAATTCTTGGGCGTATAAGAAAATTTTTCAAAATTAACGCCCGTATAAATCACTTCAATTTTATTAAGGTCAGCCTTAGAGTTATTAGCAATAAAATCCCTTACTGTTTTGGATGCGGCAGCTATAAAAGAAGAATTATTGATTATTATCCTTTTCAGATATAAATAAAACTTATCGGATAATAAATTCATGGTTGCATGTGCAGAATTAAATCCGTGCGCCGAATAAACAATATTTTTATTTTTTGCAAACTTAGCGGCAATTGTACCTAAAAAACTTGCTTTTGAGGTTTGAATATGAATTAAATCAAAACTATTATTTTTAATTATTTTATATATTTTTATAACGGCGGCCAAATCGGAAAATAAAGCAAATTCTCTTTTAAATTCTTTAATTTTATAAATCGCATCAAACACTTCAAGAAATTTATTATAATATAGACCTTCTGAATTACATGCCAAACTCAATTCGTAATCGCCTTTTTTTTTTAATTCCTTTAAAAATGAATATAAATATTCCTGTGCGCCGCCGGTTTCGCATGTCGTAATAAGATAAAGTATCTTAATCTTTTTTATTTTATCCATTTTTTTTAAGCCTTGAATTTATTTTTTTGAGTAAATAAAAAATAAGATTAACGTCTTCAAATTTTAATAATTTTAATATAACGATATATGCCGATGAAGCAACCGCCAACATTAATAAAAAAGCAAATACGCCGTGAAAAACTGTAATAAAAATATTTATTCTGTTTAAACCAAAATATATAAATTTACCTATTAAAATCATAACGGCTGAAGCGGTAATTATTTTAAAAAGGGGGATAATAAATTCTTCCCACAATTTTATTTTAACTTTTATAGAAAAAAGATATGCTATCATTATAATAAATTCTGCCGATAATGCAATAGAATTTGCCGAAGCTATGCCGACGACTTTAAAACTTCTTACCAAGATAAAATCAAAAAATATATTTACCGCCGCGAAAATAAAACTTGCTATTACTGGAATTTTAAATTCCTTCATCGCGAAGAATACTTTTACTAAAATAATAATATATAAATAAGATATAAGACTCCATGAATAAGCTATTAATACATCGGAAGTATTTGCCGTATCCGCTTTATTAAAAGCCCCGTGATAAAATAAAATAGTTACGATATTTCGGGCAAAAAAAGCCATAACAAATATCAGCGGGATAGAAATAAGATTTAATATTTTAAAACCGAACAATAAATTTTCGTTAAAATCGCCGGATTTTTTTTCGGAAAAATTATGCGATAAATACGGAAATAAAGCTGTGGACAAAGGTGCTGCTATCAGGCTTATATTTATATTTCTCAACCTATGCGCAATGCTTAGATAGGTTATAGAACCTTTAGACAAAAAGGAACTGAAAGATTTATCCGCCAGCGGGGGGAAAATTTCTATAAATTGAATAACTATAACTGCAATAAGCGGAATTGTCACTGGTTTTAAAAATTTTAAATTAAACGTAAAGGTAAATTTGAAATTTAACTTTAATAAATAAAAAAAGTCTATAAAAACAAATATTAAATACGCGAATAAGAATCCGTAAGCTATCGAATTTACCCCTAATTTCTTAAAGAAAAGGATAAACAGAATTATAAGAATATTAATTATCAAATTTTGCGATGATGCGATTAAAAATAACTTAAAGCTGTTTAATATTGCGCTAATTATAAGGATAGAGGTTGAAAATATAACGATTGGTAGCATAATAAACGTCATTTTAACTGTCATATCGATTTCGCGATGTCCAAACCCCGGAACTTCTATCAAAATAATCCTTTTTAAAAATATTGAAATAAATAAAATCAAAATTATATTTATAACAAAAGAAAAAAGCAAAATGTTTGAAGCAAATTCCATTGCCTGTTTTTTATCTTCATTTATAAGATTATCCGTAAAGAAGGGGATAATAATGGTGCTTATAGCCCCGCCGAACAAGCTTATCGTCATGGTAGGTATTAATAAAGCGGAAAAAAATATATCGGTTCCGCCGGTAGCTCCGAAGTAATAGGTAATAATTATCTGGCGGGCAAATCCTGCAACAGAGCCTAAAAAGGTCAAGAAGCTAATGACTAGCGATGCTTTTGCAATATTTTTTCTATCCAAAATTAATATCCCGAACGGCTATCAAATATTTTTATTTTAGATATGCCGTAAGATGCGACTATATATAATAACGGTAATAGCTGTACTCTATATATATACATCTGCATCATATTATTCGTAAAAAAGATTATTGTCCCGGAGACCGTTAAAATATAAATTAAAAAGATAGATGAATTTTTCAAATCAACTCTCAGCCATTTGATAGAGCCGTAAACAAAAAACGGAAGTAATAAATACCAGTAAATAATAGAAGGGGGAAGCATGATAACATACTTTAATGGAAGAAGCCATAAAAATGGCGAGAAAATATAATAAATTGTTTTAATTATAATGTCCAGAACCGCAGTAACAGCTCGCTGAATAGGTTTAGGAACCGCAGTAACAGCTCGCTGAATAGGTTTAGGAACCGCAGTAACAGCTCGCTGAATAGGTTTAGGAACCGTGATGATGTATTTGCCGCCCGAAAACCCGTTTGAAATATATTTTGAGGCTGCAGTGATATAATTTTTATTTTTATGCGATTTGGCGAATAAATTTATAGAATGAAAAAGGTCATAATTTAAAATTTTAAATGAAACAAAAATCAATAACAAAATAGCGACAACGATTTCAAAAAGTTTAAAATTATATTTTCGTCTTTCGATAATAAGCCACAATATTAACGAAATTGCAATAAATATACCCGAATAAACTCTAAGCAGTCCGTCATAATAAATAAAAAGCAACAACGTTAAAAATTTTAAATATTTAAATTTATTATTCCAAGAAAATATAATATAAAAGACTAACAAAACAATAAAAATATTAACAGATATTTTTAGACCGGTTGAGTTAAAAAATAACAAATCGGGACTGAACGAAAATAATGCGAAAGATATTATCCCGACTTTTTCATCGAATATTTTCTTTGCTAAAAAATAGACTAATAAAGATGATAACGTTCCTATGAAAATAGAATTTATTATTTCAACAGTAATTATATTGTTGCCGAATAAAATATATATTAAACCGTTATAAAAAGAATAAGCGGGTGCCGGCCAGCTAAAATTATAGAAACTTAAAAGCAAAGATTTGCCGGTATGGAAATTTTTATAAATGTATTGGCTGAATGCTTCATAAGTAAGTACATCGTTTAAATGTTTAAATATATTTTCATGAAATTGCAAAAAGAATATAATTAACGATTTTATAGTAATCGAAATTGCCGTTATTATAAGCAATATTTTTTTTATTTTTTTATCTATTCTTAAAAAAACTAATAGAATAATTAATAATAACAGCATAAAAATTAAAAATATCCAGTTTACCGAGGTCGCATTTATTCCTATGTATTTATCAAATTTTGGGATAATATATCGATTATTATGATTGTTCGAGATATGTAATGTGAATGATCGTATAAGTGATGCAATAGCGTTTGGATAATCTCCATTGCAGGCAAAAACATTTCCCGCTATTATAAAACCAGCCGCATTTTTTTGTGAAGCGGACATGATAAATAAACCATTTGCATAATTCTCTATGTAATCATAATGGTTATTTTTATCATAACCTCTCAATTGAAGGGACTTAATTAATTTGTTGATATTTGGAGAGCCTGAATACTTCTCTAAACATTGGATGGAATTATAAGAATAAGCATATCGGCTAAAAATTATTAGAAAAAATACTATAAATACAAAGTAAAAATGTAATTTTTTCATTTCTTATCTTATTTCCTGTTCAAAGATATTATCTTGATTACCATATTAATAACATATTCAATATCTTCTTCCGTCATAGAAGGATATATAGGAAGCGAAACTATCCTGTCGAATAAAAAAGATGCGTTCGGAAAATCTGTATTCTTATAGCCGTATTTATTTTTAAAGTAAGAAAACATATGCAGCGGTTTAAAATGGACGCTTGTATTTATCTTATTTTTTTTCAGCTCATTCATAAAATCGTTTCGCGATATAGATAAATTATCTATATCCAATTTAATTATATAAAGATGCCACGAGTGTTGAATATTATTCTTTGTAAAAGGGGTTACAATCCCGTCTATTTTAGAAAACGCTTCGGTATATCTTTGGGCGATATACTCCCTTCTGTCCCTGAATAAATTAACTTTCCTTAACTGATGAATTCCCATAGACGCCGCAATATCGGTCATATTATATTTATAACCCAGCATAGTTACGTCATACTCCCATGAACCTGAATTGCCGTATCTCTTCCATGCATCCCTATCCATACCGTGAAGTCTTTTAATCTGAAGATCATTAGCTATATCATCGTCATCGGTCGTAATCATTCCTCCTTCGCCGGTGGTCAATGTTTTTGTTGCGTAAAAACTGAACACGGTGACATCGCCGATATTGCCTATAATTCTGCCGTCTATTTTAGAAGGAAAGGCGTGCGCCGCATCTTCTATTACTTTAATGCCGGTTTCTTTTGTAATCTTAACCAAATTAAGAATATCGGAAGGTTGACCTGCCATATGGACAGGAATAACCGCTTTTGTTTTATCGGTAATTTTTCTTCTAACATCTTCAATATTTAGATTAAATGTTTTCTCGTCGCAATCTACAAGGATAGGTTTAGCTCTTAAATATTCTACGGCTTCCGCTGTGGCAACAAAAGTCATAGCGGGGAGTATTACTTCATCTCCCTCTTTGATGCCGCAGCAATCCAAAGCAAGATGCAAACCGGAGGTTGCGGAATTTACAGATATCGCGTGCTTTACCCCTATATACGATGCAAATTGTTCTTCAAAAGTTTTTGTTTTCCTGCCCATCGTAATCCAGCCGCTCTTTAATGTATCCACTACTTCTTCTATTTCGTCCTTTTCAATGGTTGGGACGGCAAATTCTATTATATCATGTCTCATTAAATTAAATCCTTCGCAATTAATATTAATGTTTAATTTAAAAAAATAGCTTAAAATATCTAATTTTTAAGCGCAATAAGTTATATTTTAACAATCAAATTCTCTAATTATAAAAGGTTTTATTTTACTATAAAATAAACCGTAATCAATGTTAGGATTAAAAATGAAATTATCGCCTTTATCCCTTATTATATTTTCCTCTAAAAATCTCTTTGATTGTTTTAAAAAACCGTTGTTTTCCGAAGCAAATTTATTTGCCTGTAATTTATCTATTATATATGCTTCGTTAATGCACCCTATTTCCGATTGAACGCCGTTTCCTATAATAATATTCAGTCCGTTATCTTTTGCAATGTTAAATATCCTTTTAATTTCTTCAAAACTCCCCTGCTTCATAAGTTTAAGTTTTATAAATGAACAACATTTTAAAGATGCAGCCCGCACAATATCTTCTTCTCCCTTTATGGATTCATCGAGCATCAGCGGAAATTTTGCAAATTCATTAAGTTTGGACATGTTTACCCATTCTTCTATTTTAAGCGGCTGTTCGAATAGTTCTATTTTTCCGGCTTTATCTGAAGGAATTGAAATTATAAATTCTTTGGCTTCAGTAAAAGAATATCCTTGATTGGCATCTATCCTGATTTTCACATATTCCGGAATAATATCGAGTATATTTTTTATTCTTATTATATCTTTCTTGACATTTTTACCCACCTTAACTTTTATTATAAAATGCTTCTCCGCAACCAGCTGCTTTATTGCGGCTGGTATCTCGTTAATATCGTCGCTCATTAATGTTCCTATAAGATTAAGCTTAAATATTGACGATTTTTCATCACCATTTTCAATTTCATAAATTATATTTTCCAAGGCCGTAATTATTGCAGAATATAAAAACTTATCTTTGGAAACTGATTTTTTAAAGATAGAGAGTGCATCTCTTGAATCGGTTCCTACGATAGAAGAAAGAGCCTGTATATTATGTCCCCATATATCGTTTGTCTCTGTATCGAAATAGCCTTCGAGAGGCGTAACTTCACCTATTCCATAATTTTTTCCGTCAAATACGGTGCAATAATATACATCAAAATAATTTATTTTATTATACGACAAATTATATGTCTTGTTTAGAGGTAATTTTATATGTATTAGCTTTATATTTTCAATCATAATAAAAAATTAATTTAATTTACGATGAACGCTATGGTCCACACAATTTTTGCAAGACTTTATAAACTTACCGTATTCTCCATTAATCTGGTTTTCAAATTCATCTGTAGCAGTTTTCCATTCCTGTTTTATATCTAAATCTAAACTAAAAATATTGCCCATATATAAATCATTTGTTTCTCCTCTGGCAGCATTTTGAAGCGATTGACAGCATTTATATAATCCGCCTTCAACGTCTATATATAAAAATCTAGGCATTAGTTCTGCACAAGGGTATCTATAAAATTTGTAATTTTTTGTAAACGAAATATTTTTTTGCTCATTATATAGAACTTCTGAATATGGCGTATATTTAATCGAAATATCGCCGTATTTTTTTATAAACTTATCTACTTCAGGCAAAGAAAATTCTTTACTGTCTTCAAAAAATTTTATTTGAACGTGTACCGATTTACCGGATTTATTTCTTTCCTCGAGGAATATCTTTATGCCGTTAATTGATTCGTTAAACTTATCTACACCCATAAGTTCTCTGTATGAATTTCTATCCTTCTTGTTCAGGCTAAATCTAATTAATCTAAAACTTTTATCTTTAAGCAGTTCTTTGGCTATACTCTGGGTCATATTAAACCCTGTCGTATAGATTATATGGCTAGCGTTTGGCATTTGTAATGTATTGGCAATTTCATAAAGATTTGAGCATAGTAACGGCTCTCCTACTCCAAACAGGCTGATATTAATAGTCCTATCATTATAATAAGAGGATATTACATCCTTAATTCTGTCAATAATTTTTATATCCATGTCTTTTACGGGGAAACATATTTTTTTAAGGTCGTTATGACCGCACATAACACATTTAGCCGAACACTTTGTGGTAATTTCAATTTGAAGCTCTACAGGCAATTTTTTTTGGCTATATTTTTCGTAATATACTGTTCTGTATTTATACGCCTTAGATAGAAACCCAGGTGAAATTTTTGATATTAAGGGTATGAACTTTTTTAAAATTTTTTTCATCATATTTTTAAAGTTAGCAATATTATATTTTAAATTTTTTAAGGATAGAATTAAATATCTTTTTATAATATTTTTCGTTAAAGAATCTGGTTGCATAAATAACGGGATGATCAATAACTTTTTCCATAAGAGATGCATAGTATTTTTGGCTGTTATATTTATCGACACTCTTATGAATATAATCGATGAGCATTTCGGCATCTTTTTTCCCGACTAAAATAGAGAAAAAAGAATCCGGGCTCGCAGTATTGATATGTCCCCATCTTATTTTTTCTGGCAAAACTCCGGTTTTTTTTACCATATCATATAGCTCTGTACCAGGTAAGGGCATTGCCACGCTTGCTTCAACAGAATCTAACCCAAGTTCCATTATAAATTTGAAAGATTCCATAATCATAGCTTTGTCTTCCCATGGAAAACCGTAAATAAAAAAACCTTTGGTAATAATCCCGCTTTTTTTATAGATGTTTATAACATTTTTGACATTATCTAGATTAATATTTTTCTTAATCATTTTCATAGAAAATTTGCTTCCGGTTTCTATGCCTAAGGAAACGGTTGAGCATCCCGCTTTTTTCATTAACCTTGTCGTGTCTTCGTCCATTTCATCTATTCTGGCAAGACAGCTCCAGGTAATATTTAATTTATTCAGGATAATCATGTTGCATAATTCTACCAAATAATCATTATTGACTGTGAGCGTGTCATCCTGAAATCTAAAATTAGTACAGTTATATTTTTCTTTTACTAAACTTAGTTCCTTCAAGACATTTTTGGGCGACCTGTATCTTATCTTTCTCGTCCACGATATTTTAGAAGCGCAAAAAATGCAGTTATAAGGACAACCTCTTGAACTAAAGATAAGAGAGTATGCGGTCGAAGGATATAAATCTCCTTCAAATAATAAATGTCTTGCGGGAAACGGAATAGAATCTAAATCATCTATCTGTTTGCGAGCCTTATTATGAAAGATTTTCCCATCTTTTTTATACGAAATTCCGTCAATAAGTTCTAAACGGTTTCTATAATTTAACCTATTATCGGCAATAATATTTACTAATTCAAGACATGTAATTTCGCCTTCGCCTCTTACCACTATATCTACTTCATCATTATATAGTACTTCTTCCGGTAACGCTGTCGGATGCGGACCTCCTAAAACAACAACGATTTCATCATTTAACTCTTTAGTTATCTTCGCCGTAATAATTGCCGAATCGATATTGGCGCTTAAAGCTGTTATAAAAATTACATCAGGGGCAATTTTTTCGATATTTTTCCTAATTTCCTCATAAATTTTATTTCTTACATTTTCGACTGAATTGAAATATTCGTTACTATTTTTAAAAAAATCTATGTTTTTAAGCTGACTATGCGATTTATCAAAATCTGCATTGTAAATCGAAACGCTATATCCATTTAACTCCAATATTGCGCCTATATAGTCCAAACCAAGCAGGAATGTAGGCTGACTCCCGTTAAAAAATTTTGCCCATGGAGGGTACATAAGAAGAATCTTCATATTACTTAATATAAGTTAATAATAAAAAATTAAAATTATTATATTGAAACTATAAAATATTACGCAATAAATAGTCCTTTGCCGTACCGAAACTAAAATCATTCAAAAGTTTATTTAATTTATTTTCTACGCTGTTTATGTTTACAAATTGCCTGAATTTATTAAATCCTTTAATATCGTGACGGGGATGATCCGGATCGAATTCCCATGGATGCAAATACACAACTGCCGGCATGTTTGATTTGTTTAATTTTTTAATAAAATGCTTGATTAATTTATAAGGGTACATTCTGAAATACCCTCCACCGCATGCAGGAATATTAACGCGAAGGTAGCGAACCGTAGATATGGGAATTTCTATAAAATTACCGGATATTTTATGAATATGCCTTTCGGCGGTAGGAATTCCGTATCTATCATGAAATATGGGAAAAATGCTAGAGTCGTATATAAATCCAAGTTTTTCTAAAGAATCCAACGCCCACATAGAATTTTTGGTTATTGAATAATTTGGAGCCCTGAACCCTATTACCTCCTCACCCGTTAGCGATTCGATAAGTTTTTTTCCCCGATACATTTCATCTTCGAATTCTTCTCTTTTTTTATTATAAACCATATCGTGATAATAACTATGCAGCGCAATTTCGTGGCCGCAGGAATATAACTCTTTAAGCCACATATGGCCGCCATTTTCTAATAAAGATGCTAGCACAAAAAACGTGGCTTTTACGTTATGCTTTTTTAATATCGCCAATATCCTGCCTATACCTATATTCATTCTGCTCTCAACGGTTTTTAATTCTTTATCGACGATAAAGCCTTTAAAATTTTCCGAATGATAATACTCTTCAATATCAAAAGTTAAAATATTCGTCATGTTAATATAAATAGTGGTCTGTTTAAATATAATTAAATTAACTAAACTGCGTACAAAACGGTATCATAAAAACTAATCGAATTATGTTTTATATAAAGCTTATACTCCGGTATTATAGAAATCAGGTATTCCGGTATTTCAATTATATCTTCTCCTTTATGATAAACGCATATAGCAAGCTTAGGCTTAAATTTTTTCAATGTTTCTTGAGCTCCTTTAAGCGCTGAAAGTTCAGCGCCTTCTATATCCATCTTTATGAAATCAACACGCCCAATTTTGTTTGCTTTAACAAACTTATCTATTGTGGTTATATCAACGAATTCACCTTTCGAACTTTCATATGATGTTGTCGTTGCTCCACTCCCGAACCCTGATATATTTAACCTCTGTTCATCTTCCCCAATTCCTTTTTTAACAGGCGTTATCACATCGTTTAAAGAGTTCTCTATTATGTTATTTTTTAAAATCTTAAAATTATATTCTAATGGTTCAAATGCAAAAACCTTTCCATTCTTTCCGACATACTTAGAGAACCAAAGCGCCGTATCTCCAAAATATGCTCCCGCATCTATAACAATATCGCCCAATGACGGTTTCACTATTTCGGAATACGCATAGTCTTCTAAATAAAACACATGGGCGATATCAGCAGATTCTCCATTATATATAAATTTTTCAATTTTATATTTGTTGGCTGATATTTTTTTTATTTTGTTTTCCGTTTCTTCGTAATCTGTTTTTTTTATTCTTGCAACAAATATATCAGAAGCCGTTTCTCCGGTTAAAGCATAAGCAACCCTGTATTTTATAAACCAGTCAAATGTCTTCTTGGAATCTTCATCTGTAAGAATTTCATAAATTTTGTCAAATCTATCATGATTTTCAAAAAGCTCGCTTAAAGTTTTAGAACTGCTTATCTTGCCCATCTTATTAGACCATGCAAACTCATACCTATTTTTAAACGTCGTCTGCCTCATGATATAAATGTCAAAATGTCTTGCTATACTCTTTACAACTGTATATATCGGCTTTATTAGAGGCAATGGGTTTTTCCCCGATTTTTCATCAAGTTCCTCACCCCACGACCTGTTTAAAAATTCTTCAACGTTTTTAAAAGCTTCCCGAACGATATCTTTCGTATGAGACATAAAATACAACCTCTTTCATATTAAATTTTCTGCTGAAACTATTATACTATAATTTTAAATTGACTTATTATACTATTTTGCATCTATGAATAATCAAGGAAATCCAACATTGACATAAAGGCTATAAATACTCGCTATAAGCAGTAACGCGAATATACATATTGCTACGGCGCCATGATTGACGGTGAAATCAGTATCTGTCCGCGTAATACCTCTCGTCTTAAATTTTTTCCGTAATATCTCAAACTTGCCTTCAATAAAATAATTAACTGCTATCGCAAATAGAATTGCAAGCAATAACCATAGCAATTTTAATTTAAAAGGCGCCGCTATGGCACCTAAATAACCTCCGGCTATGATTAGCAAAAAGACACATATATAAGATAAAGGCTATGAGTAAAATTACTTATAGCGGCTTCGTGAACTGAAAAACCGTTTTTCGCTTAATACTGTTTTTATTTATGTTATATCTCAATTTATTTTGTGGGATACGTTATAATAAATATTCCTGTTATCACAATAAAAACACAGACCCATATTGCTAATCCTATTTTTTAATTTAACAATAATTTCGATAAAAGCAATATAATAACATAACTACTTGGCAGAAGCGGATAAGCATACATCAGATTAAGCCTCGATATTGCAAATAAATAAAAATCGTCGCAAAAAAAGCATAACCAAAGCAATAAAAATTAATGGATTTAAAAAAACCAAAAATGATTTTGGACTTACCGTCATATGTTATCTTTTTACTTTTCCAGAGCCTATCTTTATTAATATTTGACTGCATGAATTCAAAATAACCGTAAAAAACAAAAACAGATAAGGGTTCATTTTTTATCTCTGCTTATAACAGCTACAATCTTTATACCAATTTACGGTTTTAATTATAGCCTCTTCAAAAGGAATTTGTTGTATATCGGGGTACTCTTTTTTAATTAGATTTATATCTATTACATTTGACTCCGTTAATTTATCGACTATCGATTTCCTTAAATATTTTAAGTTTCCTTTTTTTAAAAAAGAAATTCTCCCGAATAAAATTTCCCAAAGGGAAACAAAGAGCAATAATATACTTTTTGGTATATGGTAGGGTTTTTTGACGCCTAAATTTTTAGATATTAACTCCGCGATATAATTTAACGAATAAGTATTATAATCGGCAATATTATAAATCTTTCCGATAGATTCATGCGAATCGGCAATCGATATTATATAATTAACCAGATTTTCTACATAAATCATGCTTTTTTTATTGTTTCCGTCGCCAATTATAAAAAATTTTTTCCTATATATTGCATCCATCATTTTATAAAAATTTCCTCTGTCGTTTTTCCCGAAAACTAAGGCTGGCCTTAAAATAACAATAGGCATATTATATTTTGTGAAATATTCGAGGCACAATTTCTCCGCAATAAATTTGGATTTTAAATACGACGTATTAATAACTTCATTGCTTACCCCGGACGAACTAAAAAAAATAAATTTCTTTAAAGTTCTATTGTTAATATTGACATTTAATAAATTTAACGTCCCGCCAACATTTATTTTCTTAAAATATTCATAATCTTTAAAAGGCTTATCTTCATAATGATGTACGGCAGACGCAAGGTGAAAGATTAATTCACATTCGTCAACGGCTTTTTCCAAAACATTTTTATCATTAATATCTCCTACGAATATATTAATATTCTTCCTGTCGATATATTGTTTATCCAGCGAATCTAAATTCCTTGTTAAAATGTTAACGGTGAATCCTATTTCTAAACATTTATCTAACAGACTGCTGCCGATGCATCCGGATGCCCCCGTTATCAAAACTTTCCTTTTTTCTAAATGTTTATCCAATTGATTATTTTATAAGATTATATTATAAGATTATAATTAGTACTTTTTGCTCTGCCTTAAATTATTTTCGTCTGCCAACATTTTTTTCCAAAATAAATATAACACAATCCCAGCCCTAAAGTCAACCTGCATAAGTAAAAACGCAAAGAATCATTTGAGATATAGACACATCTATCATGCCTTAAACAATGAAGGACATAGAACCAATAAAAAACAGGTGCATAAATATATGAAGATATTAGGAATTAAAGCTCTGTATCCCAAAAAGAAGAGGAATACCACTACTCCTAACATAAAGGATAAAAAGTTTCCTTATCTCCTTAAAGGATTAAAGACATAAAGGCCTAATCAGGTCTGGGCGTCCGATATTACGTATGTGCGTATAAATTCCGGCTTTGCATATCTTTGCGCCGTAATCGATCTTTATACCAGAAGCATACTGTCTTGGCGACTATCCTTTACAATGGATGATAATTTTACGTTATCCGTCTTAAACGATGCGCTGCTAATGTACGGCAAACCCGAAATATTTAATTCCGATCAGGGTTCGCAATATACGGCACAAAACTTCGTAAATACCCTTATAAATAATAACATATCGGTATCTATGGATTCTAAAGGACGTGCCATAGATAATATTTTTGTGGAAAGATTTTGGCGAACGATAAAATACAAAATATCTATCCTTCAAGTTATTATGCGCTTAAAAACGCAAGGGTTGGAATAGAAAAGTATATTTTAATATAACAATAATAGACTTCATGCGTCGCTTAATTACAGCATGCCGATGAAAGTTTACAGGCAATATTTTGAGATGGCGGCGTAATTTTTTTCAAGAGGGGGTACCCCCTCTTGATGTTCCATAAAAACATATAGAAAATTATAATGATATAGAATAATAAAAAGGAAATAAAAGAAGGAATAAGATAAATAAAAAATATCAAGTGGGTTCAGAATAGTTCGTTGAACTAATCCTGCAGGTCTTCGTATATTTTAAAAGTGTTCGTCATATATTATAATTAATACATTTTATATTATTTATTAATTTAATTATTCAATAAATTTAAAAAATTGTCAATGTTTTTCGAAAGTAAAGTTAAACCTTAACTTTTAAAACAATGAAAAATAGACAGACCTGTTGTTAACCGTCAAATCCTTTCTTTTATATAATAATAAACATATCCGATATATTCGTGCAGGGCTTCGGAAGATATCAAAAGATAACCTAACTGCGGGAAATAGCTGTAGGTATTATAATGCATATCGGTTTTAAAATCGGCGGGATACGGGATGATTTTGATATTTTTAAGCTTACCTGTTTTATCTATTTTATCTATATATTTAACCTCGTTAAACAAAAGCATAGCCCTCGGCATATGATAAGCCGAAGTCACAAGAATAATCCGCCTAAAATCCTTTTTTTTGCAAATTTTTAAAACATACATAGCGTTCTGATATGTATCGTCGCTTTTATCTTCGGTTATAACGTAATGCTTATCGACTCCGATAAAAACAAGAACGTTTTTCATTATCTTTGCTAATGAAAACGTCGAAACAGCCCGACCGCCGGAAACGATTATAGGAACGCGGTATTCCTTGTATAACTTAAAACCTTCGAAAAGCCTGTTGAATGTATCGCCGCCAAGAGTATGCCTGTTATACGCTCCGGAAGAAAGAACGACTATGGCGGAAGGCTTTTTGATTATTTTAGATGACGGCACCGGATAGCTTGTTTCCAAAGGGATCAAGAGGATATTAGAAACGGGCTGCATCGAAAGCAGATAAATGCAGATTGCGAAAATTAAAGAAATTAAGGGTATTAATAAAAACATGCGTCCTGCGTGCTCTGAGGATACTGAGGGTTTAGTCTTTTTTCTCGTTAAAATCGTAAAAGAAAGCAAGGTTATGATCAAAAACGCAAAAATTATAATCCCTGGAGGAAATAATATAGATTCTATAAGTTTTTTAATGAAAAACATTTGCTTCCCATTCTTTATAACAGTTATAATCTTTTAAATTATTTAACTTTTTTGCCGGAATTTTTAAATTTTGCAAGTAAATCGATAATGCTCCTATTTTATTATTTTATTTTCATTAAAGCGTTCGGCAGCTTTTTTACCAAAACTTCAATCTTTTCAGGATTAATTTATTTTAATTATACTATAATTTTCTTCGAAAATGTTGATTAATTGATTGCTTTACTGCAAAGCGGGTTTTCCGACAAATTAACTTAGCGGAAAAAGCATTGGCATTCCGATGCCGTTACTTATACTAAACGTTTTTAAAACCGTAAATTCTGTTATTTTCGGCTATTTCTTTTAGGTAGTCTAAAGCTTGTTCCTACCTATGCCTTTTGAAACGAGGGAGCAGAAAATATGGGAAAATTCGTTTCTTAAGTTGGTAGAGAATATGCCTGTATCGTCTGAACCGAGACAGACTATCGGTTTTAGGTCGGCAGAGGTTTTATCCATGCCCATCCACCTGAATATATCGTGTTCGCCGTAATTTTTATAAAAGCTGATTCTTAAATTGCTTGTAGGCAGAGTTTCTAAGGCGATTCTTTTTTCGGTTAATTGATTGATTACTAGAATAAAGGGGTCGGATTTATTTATTCCCTTACCCTCATTTTTATAAACGCCCGCCTCCTTATTCTTACTCCCAACTGCGTTTTTAGCCTATAAAAATTTGTTAGGGTTATTTTATTTATAATAAAAAAGAGATGAAATTTAATGATTATAATTAATAAACGCAGGCATATTTTTTAAACAGGTCTTTTGCATAATAATCTTTACTTTTATTTTTCTCGTGCTAAAATATAAGAATGTTTATAAATAGACGAAATCATATTGCAAAAATACCTTGTAATTTTGCAATATAACTGATATAATCTTTTTATGGATTATATTGAAAGAGCCATTGCAGATAAAATTATATCGGGATTTCAACAAAAACGCGTTATCGCAATAACCGGAGCAAGACAAACAGGAAAAACTACGCTTTGCAAAAATATTATACCTAAAGCGGTAAATAAATCTTTTAAATACTACACTTTTGACGACCCTGACGAAAGAATAAGATTTAAAAATTCCGCCGTAAGAATTCTTGAAAATGTAAAAGAGGAAGTAATAATTCTTGACGAAGTACAAAAAATGCCGGAAATTTTCGACCCTCTAAAATACTTGATAGACAAAGAGGGGCAGAATAAAAAATTTATTATTACCGGTTCGTCGCAAATTAGTTGAATTAAAATTAATTAAACCCGGAATACAGGATTGCAGGAATAAACCATTTATCCGTTAACGCGATGGACATAAACAGCTTAAGATAGGAGGTGTCAGATTTATTTCA
>JAJYRF010000004.1:0-11966 GCA_021794255.1 bacterium
AAAAAATTACGGCAATAATTCAGAAAAATTATCAGATAAATTAAATACAGAAATAAAATTTAATATAGATAATTAAACAAATAATTAATCAAAAAAAAAGAAAAAAAAGGGGTCAAGAAAAAAAAGGGAAAAAAAAGGGGTCAGATTTATTTATGTAAGAAAAGAAAAAAAAGAGAAAAAAAAAGGGGGTCAGATTTATTTTATGAAAAAAAAGGGGTCAGATTTATTTTCCGTAGGAGAACAATAATTACCTGATATTAAGCTGCTGAAAATAAATCTGACCCCTTTTTTTTCTCCTTTTTTTTCCTCTTTTTTTTCTTTTTCCTTTTTTTTATTACTTTTTCATTATTTATTACATATAATAAATAATATGTTCTTTAAAATGTACAACATATTTTAAATTTTTTTATTTTTTATAATTTTTTTTATGAATCAGAATATTATTTATATCGATTGTTTCAGCGGCATATCGGGAGATAAATTTTTAAGCGCTTTATATAATTTAGATTTAATTAAAGAAAACCAATTTTACAATGCAGTAAATAATTTAAATATAAAAGATTTTTCTTCAAAAGATATTTCTTTTGAAGAAACGCAAAAAAAAGGTTTTAAAGGATTGTCGCTTAAAATAAATCCCGACAAAACATCGGTAAAATTTAAAACAATCCATGAAGTAAATAAACAAATTGATTTAATTAATTTTAAAAATGATATTAAAAACGACATCCGTCTCGTTTATAATATTTTATTTGAAGCAGAAAGCTGCATCCACGGAAAATCTTTAAAAGATTTGCATCTACATGAAGTTGCAAGTATAGATACTCTCTTAGATATATCATTATCCGCTTTTATTATTAGCGAACTTAAGCTTAAAAACAAATATCAAAATAATAATAGTGATAATAATTTACATGATACAAACACATATAAATTTTACGATAATAACTGCATTAATGTTAATAAATCTCAAGAATACAAGAAAAGTGCCGATTACATAAATAATGAGAATAATCTCTGCGATAATAATAATGAAACCTGCAATAATAAAACTGATAACAATAAAAATACCTACAATTTTGCTTACGGAAATTATAATATAATATGTTCAAAAATTAACTTAGGTTCAGGTATAATTGATATTGCTCACGGTGCTCTATCAGTACCTCCTCCCGCTGTTTCCTACATATTAAAAGAAATACCAGTTTATGGTTTTGGCGATGACACGGAATTAACCACACCCACCGGAGCCGCTTTAATTAAATATTATGCAAGCGGATACAGCGAAAAAATACCTTCAATGGAAATAATCTCCGAAGGTTACGGGTGCGGTTCAAAAGACTTAGACAGATTAGTAAACATTTTGAGAATTTTTTACGGAAAATTAAATAAAAACTCTTATAATTATCATTATAACAATGAAGATTTGCAAAATTCATATATAAATTATGGCGAAATTGCTGAAATACAGTGTAATATTGATGATATGAACCCTGAAATATATGATTTTGTAATTGAAAAATTATTTAAAAATGGAGCATTAGACGTTTTTCTAACCTCTGTAATGATGAAGAAAAACAGACCTGGTATTGTTTTGAACGTTTTATGCGAGTTTCCGTCAATAAAAAAATTATCTGAGGTAATAATGGAAGAAACTACTTCTATAGGACTCAGAATAGCAAGAAAAGACAAAATTTATATAGACAGATTTATAGAAGAAATAGAAACCCCGTTCGGAACAATCAAAGTTAAAGTATCAAAAACCGGAAATAAAATTTTAAATAAAAAACCCGAATATGAAAGCTTAAAGAAAATAGCGTTAAATAATAATATTTCTTTAAAAGAAGTTTACAATATAGTCAGTAAAATAATTAAATAATTTTAAAACAGAATATTATTTTAGAAAAAATTATAGTTTATAAGCTTGAAATAGAAATAGATATCCGATAAATTTCTAATAATGATTAAGGTATTATTATTATCTTGCAGAAAATAAATCAGATACCTATTTCATTCATCTTATTTATATTCCTTTTATATTATATCCTATTTTATATCCTATGTTTATTGTCTATCTATCCTACGTCATTATACTTACGGAATTTAAATTTTACTCCTTTTTCTTCCGCGATTTTTTTAACTTTTTCTGTATCTAAATCTTTTAATCCTACTGCGGAAACAATTACTTCTTTTATATATTTTTTTGATTCGCCTATAAATTCTAAAATTGATTTAAAAGGCTCTATGGTTAAACCTTTATCTTTTTTTATCTGGGGTCTGCAAACTGCGTTATAATAACCGCTATCAGCCGCATTAAGACTTATGCTTATACTGTCTATATATTCGCCAAGTTCTTTTGCTATATTGCGTCCGTAAACAGCGCTGGCAAGCCCGTCCGTATCAAGTCTTACATACACTCCTTTGTTTTTGAGATGCCGCGCAGCTTTTTTAAGGACGTCAAGACGCAGAGTCGGCTCTCCTAATCCGCAAAATACAACTTCTTTAAAGTTGTAATAATGAAAAATAGATGATAAAATTTCAGTTTCCGAAGGTTCTTTTTTAAGCTCCAGATTATATCCCTTTACATTAAAATTAACTGCGCCGTGTTGATATTTAGGACAAAAAATACACTGATTTGTACATTTATTGGTAAGATTTACATAAACAGAATCTCTGATTTTGTAGGCAACGGCAGGATAAAAACCTTCAACTCCGTTTAATAAAAAAAGATTTACGGTATTTTGCACTGTTAATTTTTTAAATTTTTCTATGTCTATATTTTTTTCGTTTGCGATTGTTTCGGCTATAAATCTTATATAAGACGGTTCATTCCTTTTTCCGCGGTATTTTTGAGGAGAAAGAAACGGACTGTCTGTCTCTATTAATAATTTTTCATCGGGAACGTCTTTGATAATATCCCTTAAATGCTGATTCTTTCTATATGTTATTTTTCCTGCTATTGAAATAAAATATCCAAGATTTAAAAATTTATTTGCATCTTCCGTATTTTCACCTGAAAAACAATGAATAACTCCGCCGTAAAATAAATAATTAGAATTATTATAGCTTTTTAAAATTTCGTACGCTTCGTCGTAAGCATCCCTTATGTGAACGGCAATAGGAAGTTTATTAGCCAATGCGAGTTCTATTTGAAATCTAAATAATTCTTCCTGTTTTTTTTTATCTATTATTTTTTCGCCGTCTTCATAATAGTCAAGTCCTATTTCTCCTATCGCCGCAACTTTTTCTTTCAAATTTGAAAAATTTATTTCAAATAAATTTTTTATATCGCTAAGACTTCTATAATTGCTTTTAGGATGAACTCCGAGAGTAGTGAATATGTTATTATATTTATTGGCAATCTGAATTGTTTTTTCTAATCTTTCATTTTCGGCTAAAGAACCGATAGATATGGCATGAGTAATGCCGAATTCTTTCATTCTTTCAAATACCGATGGACGGTCCGCATCAAAATCTTTCATTTCTAAATGGCAATGGGAATCTATCATAATAATTTATTATAATACCTTAAATCATCGTTAGAAATTTATTTTTTAAGATAATATTTAATATTTTAAAATATTAAATTAATTTTAGCGCCCGTTTCAGTTTATTGCATTAATCTAATCTAATTTTTTTCATCCGTTAAATTTTATCCGTTAATCTTGGAAAAAGCATAATATTTTCGTCCGATATTTTAAAATATTCCTTAAATATATCTTCTACCGCAACAAATTCGTTGCATAGCGAAAAAGATTTAATATTCAGCAGAGCATTTATTTTATCCGATGTTTTAGGCATAAATGGATAAATAAAATAAGAAATATAATATACGGAAACAATAGAACTCCTCAATATAAAATCTAAAAGTCTGTTTCCTTCTTCATTATTAATATCAATTTTCCATGGTGCGCAGTCATTTATATATTTGTTGACTTTATTCATAAATAAAAATATATCTTCTAAAATTTTAGAAAATTCAAAATTTTCATATCTTTCATTTAGCGAGCTCTTTAAATATTCGGCATAATTAACTAACTCCATATTTATTTCTGAAGAAAAAGGCACAATGCCGTTCCTATATTTTTTAATCATTGCCTCAAGCCTTGAAATTAAATTGCCTAAATCATTGGCAAGTTCTGAATTGTACCTTGTTATAAAATTTTTAACCGCAAAATCTCCATCTAATCCGAAAGTAACTTCTCTCATTAAATAATAACGAAGAGGGTCTTCTCCGTATTTATTAATTACTTCAATAGGATTTACGACATTGCCGAGCGATTTGGACATTTTTTTGCCGTCCATAAGCCACCATCCGTGGGCAAAAATAGTTTTAGGCAGCGGAATATCTAAAGCCAAAAGCATAATAGGCCAGTATACCGCATGAAATTTGAGTATATCTTTTCCGACAATATGATGAACATTGCTAAAATAATTGATAAAATTATTTTCATTTTCATCATTATTGTTATTACTATTAACGTATTCATCGGCATCGCTGCAAGTGCAGGGCGTATTTACACCGGCATCAGCCCTGTCATATTTTTTATTATATTTACTGTCCTTGCCGTCTGTTTTATCCGCTAAATTTAAATAACCCGCTCCCGTCAAATAATTAATTAAAGCGTCAAACCACACATAGATAATATGGTCAGGGTTTTCGCGCACGGGAATTCCCCATTTAAATGATGTTCTTGACACGCTTAAATCATTTAATCCTTCTTTAATAAAACTTATTACCTCGTTTTTTCTAAAAGAAGGTTTAATAAAATCAGGATTATTCTCAATATGATTTAATAATCTGTCCTGATATTTTTTTAATTTTAAAAAATAACTTTTTTCTTTTATTTTTTCGACCAGTCTTCCGCATTCCGAACAATTTCCGTTAACAAGAGATTTTTCGGTTAAAAAAGTTTCACAAGGCGTACAGTACCAGCCTTCATAATCAGAAAGATATATATCTCCTCTATCTAAAAGTTCAGAGAAAACTTCCTGCACTGTTTTAATATGGTCGTCATCGGTAGTTCTGATAAATCTGTCATAAGAAATATCTAAAGAGTTAAAAAGTTCTTTAAATTTTGTGTGAACATTGTCTGCAAGCTCTTTAGGGGTTATACCTCTTGATAAGGCTTCTTTCTCTATTTTTAACCCATGCTCGTCCGTACCCGTTAAAAATAAGACACTGTACCCCGAAAGTCTTTTAAATCTTGCAAGTATATCGGCAGATACCGTAGAATAAGCATGCCCTATATGAGGTATATCATTCACATAATAAATAGGGGTCGTTACATAAAAAAACTTTTTATTCATTTCTATTTTTTCTATTTTTTAATTATAAAATTATTCCTTATTTATATTATATTTAATATTTGCTATATTACTCAAAAGTTTCTTCTTTAAGCTCTTGACTGCCGCATCCGCAGCTGTCATCATCTGAAGAACAGAACATACAACAGCATAAAAGCCTGCCGCATGATCCTATCATTCTTCCTGAATTCTGTTTTTGAAATTTAGCGCTTGCAGCTTTCAGAGTAATAGGCGCAAGTTCTTTTATAACAGAATTGCAACAATACATTCTGCCGCATAAACCTATTCCTCCAAGCAGTTTACATTCATCGCGTATATTAATTTGGCGCATTTCTATTCTTAAATGAAATTTTGCCGCCAGTACCTTAACCAGTTCTCTAAAATCAACTCTTATTTCAGCACTATAATAAAAAATCATCTTATTTTCCGAAGAAAGATATTTAACTTTAAGAAGCTTCATTGTCAAACCTAATTCCTTAACTTTTTGATTGCAAAAAATAACTCCTTCATCTTCTTTAGGATGATATTGAAACTGGCTTACATCTTCAGTATTATTTACTTTTCTTAACACTAAAGGCATTTGAGCTGCAACACTTGACAGTTCCTGTATAATATTTTTAATTTTAGGCATTTCAGACGCAACGCCAAGAAAAATTTTACCGTCTTTTTTAACTAAAACTTTATCGTTAATTGCAATATTTAAAGCACAGGCATTAAATTCTTCGGATTCAGCGCTTTCGTATAGTTTTATTTTTACTGTTCTCATATTTTTTATATTTTGTTTTCATTTTATTATTGTTTAATTTTAAGTTAATTTAAAGTAAATTAATTTTATATTCTTATTCTTATTCTTATTCTTATTTTTATTCTTATTTTTGTTCTGAACTTATATTGTTATTAAAATAATTTTAAAATTGCTTACTAAAACAATTATTTTGATTGTTATATTTCTGAAAAATATCTGTCTAAAGAAATATGCTTATTTAGATTATAATTAAGGTTATTGATATGGTTTAAGGTAATTTCAACCATTTCGGATAATTTTTTTTTGTCTAAATTATCAAGCAGAGATATTCTTCTTATTTCTTCATAAATATCTATATTATATATTAATTTTATATTTTTTGTAACTAAATAAACTAAAATATCTCTCAATATAAGAAGCATAATTTCAAAAATATAGCCCTCATCTATTATTATATTTATATTTATATTATTATCCGAATATATATCGTTATTAATATTAATATTCAAAGGATTATTTTTAATAAAAGTTTCGGAGGAATCTGATTGGATTATATTTTTCTTTTTGCTTTTACTGTTCATTTTATTATCAATTTTATTATTTTTTAAAATATTATTAAATTTGTCGGACATATTATAATTATAAAAAGATAATTTTTTATTATTATTAAACAAGTCGCTAATAAAAATATCAAAAATATCATTGCGAAGTTTTATATAATTGCCTGAAATAAGATTTGCCAAATTTGACATACTGCCTCTTGCAAGTCTTACATAAGCCCGCAATATATCATTATTATATCCGCTATTTTCATTGAGACAGTTTCTGGCATATTCAAACAATATTTCTTCCTGAATCGGCTTAAAATTAACAACCATACATCTTGATATTATAGTAGGCAAAATATTATTTATACTTGCGGCTATTAAAATAAACACTGTTTTTTCAGGAGGTTCTTCTAAAATTTTTAAAATTGAGTTCATTGCGCCGACATTCATTCTGGTAATATCGTCTACAATAACAAATCTATGCATATTGTTCGGAGGCAAAAGAGAAAGAGATTTAGTTAAACTATTAATTTTTTCTATATTAATAAGCCCTTTTTCGTGTTCTATATAAATTATATTAGAATTTGTTTTATTAAGTATTCCAACACACGAAGGGCATTCTCCGCAAGGATAGGATAATAAATTGCAATAAGCTGAATCGTCAGAATTATTTATATTTAAACAGTCTTTATCTTTATCTTTATCTTTATCTTTATCTTTATCTTTATCTTTATCTTTATCTTTATCTTTATCTTTATCTTTATCTTTATCTTTATCTTTAATTAATAAATTGTTTAAATTATTTTCATAGTCTTCATTTTTGATTGATAAGTTATTGAAATTATTTGCACAATCTTCATCTTTAAGTAATAAATTATTTAATTTATTACTTAATATATTACTATTATTAAAATCTAAACATAGTACCAAGGATGCAAACGAAAAAGCCGTAAATTTTTTTCCTATTGATTCCTGCCCGTAAAATATAAGACCTGACGGAATTCTATCTTTTGAAATTAAATTGTTTAAAAAAGTTAATTCGCTTTTATGTCCTGATACCTTTGAAAATCCGTAAGGATAATTGTTCATAATAAAGAAGATATATCGGATAAAATTTCAAGTACTATCTCGTCGGAAGTCTGGGAAGCATTTATTAATTTTATTCTATTTTGATACTTTTTGTAAAGTACTTTATAATTATCTCTGACTTTAGAAAAAAAATCAATTGATTTAACATCAAACAAACTCTTTTCATTTTTTTTTGATATTCTTTTGCTTGCTACTTCGGGGTCTAAATCAAGTAAGTAGGTTCTATCTATTTTTATATCATTTATTTCAAGAATGAAATCATTTATTTTTATGATAAATTCTTTTGCTTTTTTAATTTTAGATTTATCCGCTGTTTTTTCAAAACTTTGATATGCAAATGTAGAATCTATAAATCTGTCGCATATAACAATATCATAATTTTTGATTTTATGTTTAATGCTGCTCAAATGAGCCGTCCTATCCGATGAAAATAAGAATAGGCAAATTAATTTATAGGATATTTCATCTAAATTACTAATATATTCATACAATAGATTATTTTTTTCACAGCTATTTTTTAAAATATAGTCTTTAATAAAAACACCTAATGGTTCATCGGTAGGCTCCATAGTATAAAAAACTTTCAGGCCTTTCGCCTGAAGTCTATTTTTTATTTCATATCCAGCCGTAGTTTTTCCGCTTCCGTCAATTCCTTCAAGAGTGATAAATAAATTATTGCGCATTATTTATTTTATATTTTTTTTATTTAGTTAAGAGTTATCTTTATCTTGCATTTAAAATTATAAAACTTATAAAGCCGCTATTTTTATATTATATATTTTATATTATATATTTTTTTGCAGAAATAAAAAACCCCGAAGCGGTTAGCTTCGGGGTTAAGTTATGTCTCCCAACTAAGTTGGACTGATACAGATTTAGAAATTCCAGATAACGGCAGAACCTAATGCCAAAATATCCTTATGTGCAGCTGAGGAAGGGACGCCATTACCAGCACCTGGATTGTCAAAACTATCTACACCGCTTCCAGTCCATACATAAGCTCCCCATGCCTGAAATGCTAATGTCTTCGTAAAGTGATGGGTATAGTTTAAATCAAATTCTGTTCCGATATCGTGACCGCCGAACATTGGGGTAGAACCGGTTGTTCCTGGAACAGTAAGACTTGTTTTTATCCACTGGGCATAAATTAAAGATTCTTGTAAAGCGTTCATTCCTGGCAAATGTTCTGTCGCATCTACCATGGCAGCCCATTTATTGGAAAGATTGCTACCTAATGCCCATGGTGTTCCGCCATAAATATAGCCGACACCCGGAGAATTCATTATAATTGTCTGCCAGTTTGAACCAATAACATCTCCGAATAATGTTCTTGTATTTTGAATTTGTGAATAGTATGTGAAATTGTAATGCCCCGCAGAAATAGGAGCGCCGATTCCGAACTTTGCGCCAACGCTTACAGGAATTGAGGTATGAAGCAGCGTCGAACCAGTTAAATATAGGTCGTAAGAATCAACGGCATCATACTGGTTATTTGATGGAACAGGTAATCCGGCCTCACTTGGGCTTGCAGTACACGCTCCTGCAGAAATTGCCGCATTAGAACAAATTATTCTGCCTCTAAAGAAATCAAACTCGCCGGCTAAATTAGTCCCTGCATTCGAATACTTTGCCGAAAGACCTCCAAAAGTAATATTGGCAGTAGGATAATATATAGATTCATCAGCACTCACATTGTAAGTAGCTGTAACCGGGTTATAATAAGGACCGGGTAGAGCAGAAAACTGATTTAAATGTGCCTCGGTCAGCCATAAGCTATAAGTTGTATTATAAATCGGCTTTAATGTCATAAGTTCTAAAGTCGGTATTGTACCCATCTGTATGTGGGTATAGTATGGGCTTGCAGCAGGATATACCGCAGCAGGAAACTGAGCACCGCTTGGAGAAGAATACTGCGAATATGCAGTAGTTTCATTTCCAAATAATACTCCAAGAAATACGCCAAGGTCAGCTTGCTGCAAAGGCAAAAAATCGCCTAAGCCGTCTGCATTTGTATTTACAGCAATGCCAAGTCCAAACTTAACCGGCATACGTCCGAACATCCACATACCGACAGGCGTTACTAACTTTAAATATACCTGTCTTAAACCGAAAGTGGCATAATCATGATTAAATCCTGTTGGCGCAGCGGTATAGCCCAAAGTCTGCCAGCCGTTTGTCCCATAACCATTAGGAGCTAAACCTGTAGGATTATAATCGTTAGTCATATCAAACTGCATCGGAACGCTTACAAGAGGCATACCTCCGCCTGCATTCCCGTAGCTTGCTAATGCGTTCAGTCTTAACCGTTGCGTAAAACTCTGAAAGGTGTTTCTTGTAGGATAACCTATTCCGTTAATGAAATACTCGTCCTGGTTCTGCGTCCAGAACGCTCTGCCGATAAACTGACCGCTTAAAGAAAAGCTAACGCCATTTGTAGTCGCCTGTGAAGCGGCAAAAGACGGCGATGAAACCATTGTTAATGCTAAAAAGCTGGCTATTGCAACTGTAAGCACTGCCAGCAGTGAAAATTTTTTCTTCATCTTTACCTCCATTAATAAAAAATTTAAATTTTAAAAAGTTAAAAACTTTAAAACACACCCCTATATGTATTATAAATTTTTTATCATATATCCCTCAACATTGTCAAGAAAAATAATTATTTTTTTTAAACTACTATCTTATTGTAAAACATTCATTTATTACAATATACGAATATTCTTATATAACTCTTCAACCGATTATTTGCTCAAATTTGACAGCCTCTGCATTTTGAACATTTTCAAATCATAATATTCCAACCTTACGATATCCCTTTTGATTTTTTATATTTATAATCATATTATATTATATATAAAATAAAAATTATTGTTTATTACATATATAATAGAATTATACATTATTGTAAAATACAAATTGTAGATTAAATTTTAGCCTATAATCTATAATTAAGTTCTATAGTCCATAATTAAGTAATGATGCAAAGAATATGCCATTGTAATTAATAAACATATTTATAAATAAAAAATAATAAAATTAGGAAGTTATATAGTTATATAATAGTTGTAAACGAGGTCTATCTCTGCATATTGTATAAATTATTGCATAAATTATGAATTTTTATTCGCATGTCATTATGGATAGTGAACTAAAATTCACATAATATAAAAAAAAATTTTGAGCTTTTAACTATACATAATAATACATAATATAATAAATTAGGATACAACAAGCTTATTTATCAAAACAACTTCTGCTGCCCCTATGGCAGCCCCCTAATCATAGCAGGCTTTTATAAGCCCCGGCTTTAGCCGTGGAGTTTATGACGTCTGATATTTAAAGTATGGAGAAAAATTTAAGCATGAGATATGACTATAAAAAGGTTTTAACTGGCGGGGCCGACGGGGATCGAACCCGCGACCTCCGGCGTGACAGGCCGGCGTTCTAACCGTCTGAACTACAGCCCCGTAAAGATATGAATAAAACCACGAGTGTTAAATATATTAATGTATTAGCTTAAGAATAGCAATAACAATGCCGACCGTTACGCCGACCTGAATTATAAACAGCCCTGCAAACCACTTTATAAGCCTGATTTCCAAATTATTCATCTTAATATCTATTCTTGCTTCAAGCTCTTTCAAACCGTTAGCCAAATCCGTCTTAGTAACAATATTGGATAAAACCACGGACGAAAGTACCTCTCTATCTGTGCCTCGGCAAAAGCCTTTGCCTGCTTCTCAGGCATACCCGCGTTTATTAATTTTTCCGCATAAGCCAGCGTATCAAAAATAATAGCTTCCATAATACCGATATGATAATTGATTTATAAAGAAAAGTCAAGGAATTAATACTGTGTTCCGGTATTCCATTGATATGGTAGGCGGAACAGGGTTCGAACCTGTGACCCCCGGCTTGTAAAGCCGATGCTCTAACCTGCTGAGCTATCCGCCCGTTAAGGAATATACATAAATTTTTTAGCTTAATTAGTTTAACATTTTATTTAATTTATTGCAATATAAAATGAAATCTGAAACTTGCCGATTGAAAATTTTATTACAGTAAAAACAAACCCCCGTTCTTTTTGAAAAAACCTTTTAAAAAAGAATTAGGGGGTTAAATATAACTCATTAATAATCATAAATCTAAACTATTAAAGTAAAGAACTAAAGTAAAGAACTAAAGTAAAGAACTAAAGTAAAGAACTAAAGTAAAGAACTAAAGTAAAGAACTAAAGTAAAGAACTAAAGTAAAGAACTAAAGTAAAGAACTAAAGTAAAGAA
>JAJYRF010000004.1:11976-33853 GCA_021794255.1 bacterium
AAGTAAAGAACTAAAGTAAAGAACTAAAGTAAAGAACTAAAGTAAAGAACTAAAGTAAAGAACTAAAGTAAAGAACTAAAGTAAAGAACTAAAGTAAAGAACTAAAGTAAAGAACTAAAGTAAAGAACTAAAGTAAAGAATTTACTTTAATAATTAATCTGCATCAAAAAAACTAAAAAATAAAATTAATATCCACAATTATCCGCGCATAAAATTATAATTTAGTTTATTTTCCGGTATTGACGGCTTCTTTAAAAGTCTTGCCGGGCTTGAACTTAGGTGATTTAGATGCTTTAATCTGAATTTCTTTACCTGTCTGAGGATTTCTGCCTTTTCTGGCTGCGCGTTTCACAACTTCAAAAGTTCCAAATCCGACTAATCTAACACTGTCGCCTTTTTTAAGTGTGGCTACAACCGATTCAACTGTTGCATTTAATGCCTTTTCGCTGTCAGCTTTTGTAAGTTTAGATGACTTTGCAATTGCGTCTACCAATTCAGCTTTTGTCATAAATTTCCTCCTTCATAATTAAAAAAAAATGATTTATTTAATTTTACTGCATTATTAAAATTACTGAGTTATTAAAGTAAATAAATAAAGTAAAATAGATTTCTTTTAAATACTTTAACATCGGCACTTTAATAAATATATTTATATATATATGTTTATTTTAAATATGTCAATAAAAATCTTTAATTATATAATATTTTTTTTATGCTATATAAGTATTATTTGTATAACTTATTATTATTATTTAAATATTATTATTATTTATAATTACCTCCGGCCTTGCTTGTTGAATCCATATCTTTTTCATAAAGAATAATCGGCATTGAGTTGTTTAATATTACGTCATCGTTTATTACACATTCTTTGATAGAAGAATCGGTCGGGATTTCATACATAACATCAAGCATAATAGACTCAAGAATAGACCTTAGTCCTCTTGCGCCTGAGCCATGAGTAATTGCCTGCTTAGTAATTTCTTTAATAGCCGAATCCGTGAATTTAAGTTTAACATTTTCCATATCGAAAAGTTTTTGATACTGCTTTATTAAAGCATTTTTGGGTTTTGTTAATATTTCTACAAGCGCTTTTTCGTCAAGTTCTTCTAATGCGGCTATAACCGGAAGTCTGCCGATAAATTCAGGTATAAGACCGAATTTTAGCAGGTCTCTTGCTTCAACTTTCTTAATAATATCATAAGACTGCGTTTGTTTTTCTCTTTTAGCGCTTACTGTAAATCCTATAGGCTGTGAATTCATCCTTGTTTCAATTATCTTCTCAAGACCTGTAAAAGCTCCGCCGCATATAAATAAAATATTGCCGGTGTCTATTCTTAGAAATTCCTGATGCGGGTGTTTTCTTCCGCCTTTTGGCGGCACATTGGCAATCGTGCCTTCAATAATTTTTAAAAGAGCCTGCTGGACGCCCTCTCCCGAAACATCTCTTGTAATAGAAACATTGTCGGATTTTTTTGCTATTTTATCAATTTCATCTATATATATTATGCCTTTTTGAGCTCTTTCAACATCATAATCGGCATTCTGAAGAAGCGATAGGATAATGCTTTCTACATCCTCGCCTACATAACCTGCTTCGGTTAAACTTGTTGCATCGGCAATAGCAAAAGGAAGTTCAAACATTCTTGCAAGAGTTTCAGCTAATAATGTTTTACCGCTTCCCGTAGGACCTATCAGCAAAATATTACTTTTTTGCATTTCAACGTCTTGAAATGGATTCTTATCTTTTGACTCTTTTAAACCTTTATTTTTTTTCAATGCGTCATTATATTCAATTCTTTTATAATGATTATATACGGCAACCGAAAGTATCTTCTTAGCTCTTTCTTGCCCTATCACATACTGGTCTAAAAAATCTTTAATTTCGGCTGGCTTGTAAATCCGCTCTTTATCTTTTGATTTAACTTCTACAGGCGCATGAATTTCTTCAGAAATAATGTCATTGCATAATTCAATGCATTCATCGCATATATAAACCGAGGGACCTGCTATAAGTTTTTTAACCTCATCCTGCGACTTTCCGCAAAAAGAACAGTATAATTCTCTGCCATTGCTGTCATCATTACTATTTTTCTTAGCCATTTTAATTACCTCTTTATTTTTTATCTTTGCTATTTATTTCTTTATTTGTATCATTATTTATATCTTTTTTTATATCCTTTTTTTCTACCACTTTATCTATGATGCCGTATTCTACGCTTTGCGTACCGCTCATATAGAAATCTCTCTCGGCATCTTCCTTAATTTTTTCAATAGACTGCGAAGTATGGTAAGACAAAATAGAGTTTAATTCTTCTCTCATTCTTAAAATTTCGCGAGCCTGTATATCAATATCAGTAGCTTGCCCCTGAAATCCTCCTGAAGGCTGATGTATCATTATTCTTGCATGAGGCAAAGCAAATCTTTTGCCTTTTGTTCCTGCGGCAAGCAATACCGCTCCCATACTTGCGGCTTGACCCATACAAAGAGTTGAAACGTCAGGTCTGATATATTGCATAGTATCATAAATAGCAAGTCCCGAAGTTATAACGCCGCCCGGTGAATTAATATAAATATTTATATCTTTTTCAGGATCTTCGGATTCTAAAAATAAAAGCTGAGCTATTATAAGATTTGCAAATGTATCGTCAATTGCTTCGCCTATAAAAATAATCCTGTCTTTTAATAATCGTGAATATATATCATAAGCCCTTTCGCCCCTGTGTGTCTGTTCAACAACCATTGGAATCAATGACATGCCTGTTATCTCCTGATTAATTATTTTTAAAATTACACAAATTCTGTATATATTTATATCTTATACATAAGACACTTTATTTGCAATAATAAAATCAAATATTTTTTCCTCAAGCATATGATTTTTTAAATTTTCATAATTATCTTTATTATCTGCATATAATTTTTTAACTTCCTCAAATTCTAACCCAGATTCTTTAGATGTCTGAAGGTAAAAATTTTCGATATCTTCATCGTCAACCTTAATTTTTTCAAGTTTTGCTATATTTTCTATTAAAAGAAAAGAAATAATATCTTTTTTTGCCATAACTTTAAGTATATTAAATATATCTTTTTTTTGCTTATCCGTCATAGGAGCATTTTTATATTTGTCTTCTTTCATCAAATTATCAAATCTTGCTGCCGCATCCTGTTCTATCATGCTTTCAGGTATCTCTATCGGGTTATTTTTAATTAACTCCTGGGTTATTGTTTCTGTAAGCGTCTGTTTTTGTTTTTTTTCTTCATAACTTTCAAGCTCTTCCTTTAATTTTTTCTTAAAATCATCTTTATTTTCAAAATCTCCAAAATTCTTAAGTATGCTATCGTCTAAAGCAGGCAAAACTTTTTTTTCAATATTTTTAATCATTCCTTTTATCGTAACGCCTTTTTCTTTATCTATAAATTCAAAACCGTCATCTATCTTTTTCCCTGTAAATGAAGATTCCAAATTTTTGTCCGCAGCGCCGGAATTAATGCTTAGAAGATAATCTTTGGCACTGTCTATAGTGTTATTTTCAGAATCTACAGTAACATAATCAATATTTACAAAATATCGGTCTTTTTCGTTAATAATTTCATCGGGGTTTAATTTAACAGGTTCAGCCAATCTTTCAAGCAAAAAATTAATTTCATCTTTTAAAACTTCTTCGGTAATTTCTCTTTTTTTAATTTCTTTAATTTTTAAATCTAAATTAACGCTTGAAATATTTGGTAAAACTTCAAATCCGATTTCATATGTATCAGCCGATAATTCTTTGTCAACCGAAGGATTTCCTGCAAGCATGATATTTTTATCACTTATTAATTGCTTAAAGTCATCATTTAAAACATCCATTCTAACTTCTTCTAAAAGCTCAGCTTCATAAAATTTTCTAATTACTAAAATTGGAGCTTTGCCGGGTCTAAAACCTTTTATAGTAGCCTTTTTTGCGGTTTCTTTTAATTTTTTTTCAAGAAGATTATTAACTTTTTCTGCATCTATTTTTATTTTTACTTTTCTTTTAATTGAAGAAATTTCTTCAATTAACAACAAATCTTGATCTTGCGCAATATTAGCATTTTCTGTATTTTCTGCATTTTCTTCCACTATTAGAACCTCCAGATTATTATTATTATTTATTAAATTAATTAATAAATAAATTAATAAATTTTATATTAATTAATAATCATTTAAAATAATTACAATGCTTTTTTGCGAATAGTAATAATTCAGCATCTATGTAATATTAAATTAATATTAAATCAATAATTATATATACCTGTTAAATAAATTAAAAAACATTAGAAAATAATTTTCATAAATTATTATCCGACAAATATCGGTCTTTTTGAAAGCGTATCTGCAACATTAAGATTTCTGAAAGGCAAATCTTTTGTCTGAGCCAAGATTTCTTTGACAAGCGAATTTTTAGTCATATTTATAGTTTTTCTATCTTGATATCTGTTTCTTACGGATAACAAATTTGATGTTTTTTCTTTTTCGCCTACGACTAAAATATACGGAACCCAATCCTCTTCCGCAAACATAATTTTTTTACCCATGCTAAAAGCTCTGTCGTCAATATCTACTCTTATTTTAAACGAAGAAATATTTTTCATTAATTCTATGCCGTACTCTATATATTTTTCCGAAACCGGAATAATTCTTACTTGAGTAACGCTTAACCATAGAGGTAAAACGGGGATATCTTTTTTAAGAGCTTCTTCTAATAGCAAATACATCCAGCGTTCAATAGTCCCGACAGAAGAATGGCAAATTATACAGCCTTCTTTTTCGCCTTTTTCATTTACAAAATTAATGCCGTATCTTTCCGCATCCGCAACATCAAGCTGAACCGTAGATAGTTGACATGAACCGCCTATGGAATCTATACCTTGAAATTCATGTTTTAACGCCCAATAATGCTTCATTTTAGACAAAGTTTCGATTAAAGCAGGTTTTTTGGAATATTTTAAAAGACTGACTAATTTGTCTTTATATTTATCGTAGTATTCCTGAACTATTCTGAAGACTACCGCATATTCAATATTAATAGCATCGGCTAAATCCGAATATTGTCTGTAAAGTTCTTGATATTCATTGAATCCCTCTTCAATATTAAGACAAAAACTGTGTATATCGGGCATTGTAAAAGCTCTTAGTCTTCTTAATCCCGACAATTCGCCGCTTCTTTCATATCTAAAACTTTTTGAATATTCGTAAAATCTCAAAGGCAGCTGTTTATAGCTTATCTTTGCATCTTTCAGCATAGAAAATAAACCGAAATCCCCTGCAAATCTGAGCACAAATTCTTTTGTCCTGTCAAAACCGCCCAAATTGGAATCGTCTTTTATTTTTTCATCAGGTACCATTATTGTGTAATGTCTTTCATGAAAAGATTCGCCCTGTCCTTTTATGTCAGGCTTATTCCAGTTATATATCAGAGGAGTTTCTATTTCCATACACTTAAGCTTAACTAATGCGACCTCTTCAGCCCAATCTGAAATAAGTTTATACAGCAGTGTTCCTTTGGGATAGAGTCTTAAATGTCCCGAGTCTGAATTCTCTTCATGGTCCGCTATTTCAAGATGGCGCATTGCTTCAACGGAAGGAGGTTCAACGCCTTCTTTTACTTTAAATTCTTCAAACGCTATAAATTTTTTTAAAGAAGGGTAATTATTCAATACTTTGCTGTCTAAAATTTTTTTATCGTTAATATCAATTAATATCTCGCTACCGTCAGGATTTAAAATAAAAAAATTGCTTTCAATTTCTTTTGCAATATCCTCTCTATTTTTAGATTTTGCTTGTTTAATATCTTTATTATCTATTTTATTTATTTTATTTTCCAATGAAGATGAAGATATTATATGCCTTGAAGATTCGCTTAATGGATGACCCTTGCATGCAATTGAGAAACTTTTATACCAGCCGAAAGGAGCCCTTTCTATACGCACATCCGGCAATTCATTTTCAAGTTTATTTTTAAGTTCATCTAAAATTTTAACGGCATCCGACGGTCTTCCTAAATGATTAGATAAATGCGCATACGGATATATTATGATAGCAGGAGGTTTTAATTCATAATATAGTTTCTTAATTTCTAGAAAAGCGGAAGCTATAATTTCGTCAGGTTCATCGGCATCTAAACTTTCAACAGTTGAAAAAACCACCAATGCATCGTTAAAAGAATTATTTTCATGGACATCTATATCAATTTTTTCAGCCATCGGGGTTTTTCCTGTCAGACTATAGCTGAAATTATCGGCATGAATAAGAAGTAATCTCATTTTTTTATTTTATTAGATTTTAGTTTATTTTAGTTTATTTTAGTTTATTTTAGTTTATTTTAGTTTGATTTAATTTAATCTATTTTAATCTATTTTAATCTATTTTAATCTATTTTAGTTTATTTTAGTTTATTTTAGTTTATTTTAGTTTATTTTAGTTTATTTTAGTTTGATTTAGTTTGATTTAGTTTAGTTTGATTTAATTTAATCTATTTTAATTTATTTTAGTTTATTTTAGTTTGATTTAGTTTGATTTAGATAAGATTAAATTAGTTTACCTTATATAAATCATTAGAATATTTTATAAATATTATACTTATATAAAAAATAATTTGCAAATAAATTAAATCCTTAATTTTGCAATATAAATTATTTATAAGTTATAAATTCTAACACTAAATAACTTGGATTCATGCCTGCTTACGCAGGCATGAATGACAATCAAAAGATAACGCCAACCATAGATTACCTGCAAGCTTTATTTGTAAAAATATGCAAAAACTTTGAATCCGAATTAGTTGAATTTAACGGCGAAGCCGACCATATTCATCTGCTTATTAATTATCCGCCGAAGGTCTGTATGTCCAAGCTCGTAAATTTACTAAAGGGAGTATCTTTAAGAAAGTTAAAAGACGATTTCCCGAGCATTAAAAAATACTATTGGAAAAACGCCCTGTGAAGCCCGTCTTATTTTACCGGGTCTTACGGGGGCACTCCGTTAAGCATTATCAGACAGTATGTAGAACAACAGGATACGCCGGATTAACTGTGCGCCTTGTATCCTCGCCATAAATGGCGGGGTTTTACGGCGCTTCAAATAAATAAATAAAAAAATTCCCGCCTTTTTATAAAAAAACAGACGGGAATCAAAAATATATCTAAATATTATTAAAAATTTTAGAAATCGTTAGGCAAAGATTCAAGCTCTTTTGCGGTAAAAACAGGACCTTCTTTGCAAACATAAACACTGCCTATATTGCATCTGCCGCATTTTCCAAGCCCGCATTTCATTCTATTTTCAAGAGTCGTTATAATATCTTCTTTGTTAAATCCCATTTTTTCTAAAGATTTTAAAACAAATTTTATCATAATAGGAGGACCGCAGACTACCGCTACTGCATTATTTCCTTTAACAGGCAATTCTTCAAGTATTGTAGGGACAAAACCTATTCTGCCTTTCCAGCCTGGTGTTTCTCCGCCCGGATCTACCGTAATCACGACATCGGTATTAGGAGAATTTTTCCATTCTTCAATCGGTTCTTTATACATTAAATCCATAACTGTTCTTGCGCCGTACAATACTGTTATTTTGCCGTACTTATTTCTTTCGTCTATGCAGTATTCAAGAATTGATTTAACAGGAGCCATCCCTATGCCGCCTCCAATAAATATTATATCTTTGCCTTTCATTTTATCGGTATTAAAAAAATTACCGTAAGGTCCTCTAAATCCGATACTATCGCCGGCATTTAAACCATTAATGCCGGTAGTAGCGCGTCCTGATGTCCTGAAACTAAATTCAAAAAAGTCTTTTCTTAAAGACGATGAAGAAAATCCGAATGTAGATTCTCCTTCTCCTATACAGGAAAACTCTCCGAATTGTCCCGGCAAATAATCAATAATGCCGCCGTCAATGGTAAGCCGAACTGTTTTTGTATCCGGCGTTTCTTGAATTATTTCTTTAATAACTGCTAATTTAGGCAAATAAATGTTTTCCATTTCAAATCCTTATTATGATTATAAATTATATATTTAATATTATTTAGTTTATTAATTAACTAATAATAAACTAGTTTTATAAGTTGTTTATATATTTTATTATTCAATCAGCTAATTATTCAATCAGCTAATTAATTATTAATTATTTTATGAATTTATTAATTTATTTATTTTGTTAATTTATTTTTAATTAATTAGTTTATTGTTCAGCCGGTTTATTAGAATTTTCCATTAATGACAATTCCGCGGTTATTTCTTTTAAATCAATGTCCTCAGGACAATTTCTCGAACATCTGCCGCATCCTACGCATAAATATTTATTAAATTTTTCGTTATATATTTTAAATTTATGCATCAGCCTTTGCCTGTATCTGTCACCTTGCGTTACCCTCGGATTATGTCCTGACGTATGCAGTGTGAATATTCCGAACTGACAGGAGTCCCAATTTCTAATTCTTTTGCCTTTCTCATTAGTTCCTTCGTCCTGAATATCAAAACAATGACAGGTCGGACATGTGTATGTACATACGCCGCATCCTATACATGATAAAAATTTTTCCTGAAAATAATTGCTTGTAAAATTTTTATCAAGGAAACTCTGGGTTTTTTTAATGTCAAACGCAGCTTTCCAATCTTTATCCGCAGGAAATTGAGCTTTTGAAATTTCTTTAAATAAACTGCTATTTTCAGAATTTGAATTGATAAGTTCAATTCCTTTTTCAGTAATTACCTTTGCGTAATATCCGCTCCCGCCTTTTTTAAGCAAAATATCCGAGCCGTAGGAACTTTCAGGAGACAATTGAACTTCCGTGCAAAAACAATAATTATCGGGTTTATCGCATGCAATGGATATTATATATAAATTTTTAAATCTTTCGTTAAAAAATTCATCTTTATAATCCCAGTTAAAAACTTTTTCCATAATAGGACCTGCGCCTGCATCGCACGGTCTTGAACCGAATATTATTCTTTTTTGACTGATATTACAGCTGCAATCAGCCTCTTTATTGCCATTTCCGTCATTTACGCCTATATTTTCTAAAGGGTCGCAGATATTAATATTGCTGCCTGAGATAGAATATTTAAACAATGTTTCTGTTTTTGGAAGTAAATATTCTTTAAAAGACAATTTAGAAAGCAAAATATTTAAATCAGCATCTTCAAAATTATTAATTTTGTCATAAAATGTATCGCCGTCTTTATCTTTTGGCGCTATGACTTCATTATGCTGCTCTATTAAGTTATTTATAAATTTTTTTATATTTTCCGAAGAAATTTCATAATATTTTTCTTCCATTATATTCTCCATCAAAGTAAAATCTATTCTATCTATTATTTTATTAATTATTTTATAAATTATTTTATAAATTCATTAATTTATTTTATAAAGTCGTTAAAATCATTATTATCAAATGTGCCGAAAACAGGTTTTGCATTTATATCAATACCTGATTTATAACCAAATTTCTCAAAAGTATCCCTCGCCATTTTTTCATTTATAAGCATAAGAGGAATGTTCACGGGACATGCTCTTTCGCATTCTCCACAGCCGATGCATCTTCCCGAAAGATGATAGGCTCTTATCATATTCCATTGCGCATTACCGGTTTCTTCAATATTAGTTTCAATCCATTGAGGTGTATTTTTTTCAACTATACATCTTATACAATAGCATAACGGACATACTTGTCTACATGAATAACATTTAATGCACTTTTCAAATTCTTTCTGCCAGAAAATGTTTCTTTCTTCTGCGCTCATTAAATCAAGTTCTTCTATTTTTGCATAAGGTTTAACATTACCGTTAATTTCAAAGGCTTGCTCATCCGATTCAACAAGATAATCATACAATACAGGCGTATGAACTTCACAAACTAAGCATTTGTCATAAACAGTCGATTGATTTAGAGTATTTTCTCCTTTATCAGCCAAATTTTGTTTAACAACTCCATGGCATTCAACTCCTATAATTTTTATATTATCTCTTGAAAGCTGATATTCTTGAATTAAGGTATTAACAGCTTTTTCATCGCATCCTTTCACGACAATTCCAATTTTTCCAAATTTTTTAACTTCAGATTTTTTTAAGAATACTGCTAAATCCTGAACACAGTGGGCATTAAAAGAAAGTTTAGACACATCTTTCGGGTCGGTAATAAAAACAGACCGCATCCTTAACGGATTTGAACCTTTAGTAAAACCGATAATTAAATTTACATCTTTGCTTTCTAAAAGCTCTCTTGCAACATTTTGAATCTTCTCGTTCATTTTTTCCATAAAATATATATCCTTATAAAGTATAAATTTTATTTTTTGCTAAATATATCGCTATTATTCGGCAATGACTTAATTTTATTTGTAAACTCATTTATAACCGAAACCCATTTATTGCCTTCGGAAGCACTTATCCATGAAAATTCTACTCTATTTATATCAACTCCGAGATAACTTAATAAATCTCTGAATGCCGTATATTTTCTTCTAGAATGATAATTACCGCTCGTATAATGGCAATCGCCGGGATGACATCCTGAAACCAATATCCCTTTTGCGCCTTTTTTAAATGCTTCTACTACAAACAGCGGATCAATTCTGCCGGTACATGGGAGTTTAATTACTCTGACATTCTCGGCATATTTCATTCTACTTGTACCTGCTAAATCCGCTCCACTATATGTGCACCAATTGCAAACAAAAGCAATAATACGGGGTTCATTATTTTGCGCGGCAATTCCTTTGTCTTGATTGTCGGAAAAATTTTTATTTATTTCGGTATTATTATTTTCCATTAAAATTAGCTCCAAAGTATATTTAATGATTTTTATCTATTGTTTATTTATTGTTTATTAATACATTATAATTATATAATGTATTGTTTATATATTTTATATAACATTATACGGCAAGAGATTTTATTTCTGCAAAAATCTGATCATCCATAAATCCTCTTACATCAATAGATTTAGAAAAACATGCATTTACGCATGCGCCGCATCCTGTGCATAATCCTGAATTAACATTTGCAACAACCTTTAAAACATTGCCATTTCTGTCTTTAACTTCTTCTTTGCTTATTGCGCTATAAGCACAAACTCTCTGACAATAAAAACATCCTACGCAAGTTGTCTTATTAACCGAAGCAATCGTTCCTTCAACTTCATACTCGCTTTTTGAAAACAGCCCGAGTATTTTAGATGCAGCGGCAGAACCTGAAACAACAGATTCGGGAATATCACGCGGTCCCTGCGCCATTCCTGCAAGATATATTCCCGCCGTTGAAGATTCGGCGGGACGAAGCTTAGGATGGGATTCAGTATAAAAACCGTATTTATCATAAGAAATACCGAGCATTTGCGCCATTTTATCAGAACCTTTTTTAGGAATAACACCGGTTGCAAGAACAACCATATCGGCAGCAATTTCAACCTGATTTCCCGATAAGGTGTCCGCGCCTTTGACAATCAGCTTACCGCCGTCCTCATATATTTTAGAAACTCTGCCTCTTAAATATATAGCGCCGTCTTTTTCCATTGTATCTCTGACAAATTCTTCATAGCCTTTGCTTGTAGCTCTAATATCTATGTAAAAAACATAACTTTGAGATCCATGAACTTTGTGAGAAAACAATTTCGCATGTTTGGCAGTATACATACAGCAGACTTTTGAACAATAAGGGACTCCTTTTTCAGGATCTCTTGAGCCTACGCATTGAATAAAAACAATGGTTTCAGGCGTTTTACCGTCTGACGGTCTTTTTATAACTCCTTCAGTCGGTCCGGAAGCAGATAAAAGTCTTTCAAACTGCAGCCCTGAAACTACATCTTTAAATTGACCGTAGCCATATTCGCCGTATAAAGAATTTTCCATTAAATCAAAGCCAGTAGCAGCAACAATAGAGCCTACTTTTTCTTCTATTATTTCATCCTGCAAATCAAAATTTATACATTTTGGTCCACATACATCGTAACATTTTTGACATTTGCCGCCTTTTTTATAATGCAAACACACGCTTCTATCTATAACGGGGATTAATGGAACAGCTTGAGGAAAAGGAACATAAATAGCCGTCCTTTCCGATAAATTTACATTAAATTCACTTTTTACATTTTTATGCATAGGGCAGGCATTCCAACACTCTCCGCAACCCGTACAGTCTTTTTCAACGATGCTTCTTGCTTTTTTTCTTATTTTTACGTTGAAATTTCCTATATAGCCGGATACATCTTCTAATTCTGAATATGTGTAAAGTTTTATATTAGGATGCTGATATACTTCAACCATTTTAGGCGTCATTATGCAGCTTGAACAGTCAAGAGTAGGAAATGTTTCATCAAGCTGTATCATTTTCCCGCCGATAGAGGGCTCTTTCTCAACAAGAATAACTTCAACTCCGCCGTTAGCTATATCTAAAGCAGCCTGTATTCCTGAAATACCGCCGCCTATAACAAGAGCTTTTTTTGTGAGGGGCACCCTTACATCTTCAATGGGTTTGTTTCTCTTTACTTTTTCCACCATCATTTTTAATAAATCTATGGCTTTTTCAGTGGCTTTTTCTTTATCTTCATGAACCCATGAAACCTGTTCTCTAATATTTGCTATTTCAACAAAATAAGGATTAAGACCTTCCTTTATCGCCGCTTTTCTGAATGTATTTTCATGCATATGCGGAGAGCAGGCAGCCAGCACTACTCCTGTAAGATTTTTTTCTTTAATCATATTTCTGAAAGCATTTTGCCCCGGGTCGGAACACATATATTTGTAATCAATAGCCTCAACAACACCCGGAATTTTAGCTGCCTCTTCAGCAACTCTTTTAACATCGACGGTTCCTGCAATATTAGAACCGCACCAACAAACAAATACTCCTATTCGTGCCATAATATATTTACCTCAATATTAATAAATAAACAGATTTAATTTCTAATCAATAAATAAATAAATTGATTTAATTTCTAATAGCAAATTAATTAAATAGCTATAATATATAATATATAATATATAATATATAATATATATAATAATATATTGAATTAATTAACTTATAAAATGTAATTTACAAAATCTTTTCTAAAACTTTATCTGCATTTACCATATGTCCGTCAATAGCAAGCTCTTTTGGAGAAAAACCGAAAGCAAGACCTAAAAGTTCTGTTATAAACAACACCGGCAGCCCTATTTTTTCGGCATATTTTCTTTCTATTTCTCTCTGTCTTACATCAAGATTAGAGTGGCATAACGGACAAGCTACGACTACAAGATCTGCGTCATGTTCTTTTATATCATACAGAATCTTTCCCGTCAAAGCCATAACGACATCTGGTTTTGATAGCGAATTAATCGCTCCGCAGCATTCAGTTTTATAAGAATAATCCACAGGCGCGGCACCAGTTAACGCAACTAATTCGTCCATTGAAACAGGTCTTTCCGCATCGTCAAACTGCATAACTTTAGGAGGTCTGACTAAAAGACATCCGTAATATGAAGCAACCTTAAGACCTGAAAGAGGTTTCTTGACTAATGATTTTATCTTTTCTTTGCCTGCCACATTTAATAAAAATTCAAGCATATTTGAGATATTAAGTGAATTATTGTAAGGCATTTCTAAAGAATCCGCTATTCTCTTCTTTAGAATATCATCTAAACCCATTTCATACTTTGCCGTTTTTAATCTGCTTGAACAAGCAGCACATGGAGCAAGCACTTCTTCAAAACCGTTATTTTCGGCAATTGCAAGATTTCTCGCCGGAAGAGCTACGGACAAATTGTGGTTTAGACTGTGAGCGGCGGAAGCTCCGCAGCAATTCCAATCGGGAATTTCCTGTATTTCAATATTCAAAGCTTCCAATATTTTTAATAAAGATACTTCATATTCAAATGACGTCCCTTTAAGGCTACATCCTGGATAATATGCTAATTTCATATAATGTATGTTACAGTCAAGTTATTAACCGAACTGTCCTCCGTTTATTTTATTTTCTAAAAATTATTTATGCTTATTTATTATAATAAATATTATTTATTATAAATTTTATTTATAATAACATTCATTAAATTTGAATTATTACTCAAAATCTTTAAATATTTTAGCAATCTGATTAATATTAGAAACTTTATCGCTATGCATTTTCAATTTTCCTTTTTCAATCATTTTCGGCGCAAGAAACATATCTCTAAAAAGATGCTTTGTTTTTAACTTATATTTTCCTACTAATTCAAGTTCAAAAATTCTGCCGTTAGATTTAACATTGTCTAAAAACACTTCATGAAAAGTTTGAATTTCTTTTTCTATTTTTGATTTAATTCCTCTGCGTATAGCTATTTCTCTTAAGACATCCATTATGCCTGCTACTTCAAAACCTTTAGGGCATCGCGTAGAGCATGTGTTACATGAAACACACAGCCATATTGTTTTAGAATTTAATACATTATCAATCATACCGAGTTCAGTCATTTTAATTATTTGATTGGGAGTGTAATCCATCTCAAAATTTACTGGGCATCCTGCAGAGCATTTTCCGCATTGATAACATTTTGCAAGCTTATCATGCAGTTTGGATTCTACTTCTCCTATAAAATTTCTTCTTTGCTGTTCATTTATAACTGTTTTCATAATGTAATTTCCATTTTTTCCGTTTTGTTTTATTGTTTTTTTATATTTTAAAATTAATTAAAATTAAGATAATCAATTATAGTGAATACAAGTGAATTATAGTGAATACAAGTGAATACAAAAAAATTAGTTATATTTTTATGAATAAATCACATAAATATATAACTAAATATAACTAATATATTAACTGTATTAAAGCATTTTAGATTTTTTTATATTTATATTAAAAATAACATGGGTAAAAAAATGTGATACGCTGTTTTAAAAAAAACAAAGCTTTTATATTCTATTAAATTTTAAAAAAATTGTCAAGGTAATTTTTAGACCTGTCATTTAAATTTTAAAACCGAACCGTTTTTTAATGATTTAAAATTAATTCACAATCGGCTAATCCAATAAATTTTTTGATTTAATGTATTTTGAGATATTTTCATAGGTGCACGATATATCCATAAAATAATCTAGGGCTAGTTTAATATCTTTAATAATTTCGGCTTCATTGGACGGATATTCATGAGACAAACTGTTCCTTAATTCCCTGAAGTTGCTCCACTTGTCCGTGCTATCTATAATTTCCAACTTTTCCGCTTTGTCGAGAATATCCGTAAAAGACATATTTCTTCGAAATTCGCCGACTTTATCCAATATTTCTTTAAACAATTTTTCGCCGATTAAATCCTGAATTTTAGTAAAACGAAATATGAAAGAATCGACGGCTCTTCTTTTTTCATTATTTTCGAAGATTTCCGGGGTGAGATTGTCCCAAGAGCGGATTTCTTCGAAATCTGCTCTTGCCCTTTTGATATTAATGTTTACGGCTTCGATTGTTTCATTTAGCATAGAAGTATCCCTGTGCTTCTGGCGGTATCGAAAATAGGTCTGTATGCCGATAAAGGGGTTTTAACGATCAGGTCAACCTTTCTTTCGTTGACGAGCCTGTGATATTTAGTTAAAAATTCCATTTCCGCGGCTCTGTCCCGTTCTTTATCGGTTTCTAAAAACAGGTCTATATCTCCGCCCTTTTCATTATCATAAACCCTGCTGCCGAAAAGGTAAACTCTCGTATTATTGCCAAAATATTTTTTAGCAAGTTCAATTATTGTATTTTTCTCGAAATCTGTCAGCCTCATAATATATGCAAATATCCGTATCTTTTTCAATTAAAGATTTTGTTTATTAAGATTTATAATCTATATTTACCTTTAATTTATTATATCATTAAATAATTTTGTCTTTATTAAACTTGCCCATGTGAAAATTCCGCCATTAATGTTTTCATATTTCAACAATGGACTGTTGCAAGGCTGAACTTTACAACTTTATAGATTTAAAAAATAGATTTAAAAATTCATCCATTTCTATTTTTGCCTATTTCAGGATACTGCGCAGAGTTCCCATTGCCAGTTCTTTATGTAACGGAACAATGCAACCTATATATCCACCTGCCGTCAGCTTTTTTAAAACAACATGGATTTTGCGCTGCCTGGCAACGTAAAATCCAGCTTTCTTAAGTTTATCCACCGCAGCATCATCCTGCCCTGAAATATTAGGCACTAACCGCAACCTCGAAGACGGTAGTGAACGGTTTCGGTTTTTCCTCTTTCAACGGAAACTCTTCAAGATAAAGTTCCATTGCCTCCTTCAGATTGGATACGGCTTCTTCAAGGGTATGTCCCTGGCTTACGGTTGATACCTCCGGGCAATCGGCAACATAAATATCGCCTTCTTTATATATAATAGCAGTAAACATTCTTGTCGTCATAATATTTCCCCGCCTTTTAAAAATAATTCCGTATCCGTACCGGATTTAGGGTAGGAATTTGATTGATTTTGCTTGCATTATTTATAAGCTATATTTATTTATTATAGCATTAATAAAATTATCAAGATAGAATTTGTTGTGAAAAAAATAGGGCATCGTTCGTGATATATTGTGGGGTTGCTCAAGGGGCTCCTATAAAAGCTTTTGAGGAATAAAAAATTTATTTTACGCAATGATTATTTTTAATTTTTCCCCAAGTGCCGCGGCTGCCCGCTCGAGGGTGAAAATTTTAATATCCTCGGCATGGTTTTCAACGCTCTAATACAAAATTCGATAAATCATGGGCGATAAGAGAGTGGAAATTTTAATATCCTCGGCATGGTTTTCAACTCTCGAAATAGCCGTTTTTTTTGTTTTAAGCTAGCGGTAAGTTCTTTCTGGATTAGTCCGGCAGACTCGCGCATCTGACGAAGCATCGCGCCTATTTTAAACTGCTCGTAGCCCTCGTCGAATCCCTTTTCAAAAGACGGGTCTATTTTTTTTCTAAATAAATCTGACACCTTTAATTGATAAACAAATAAATCTGACACCTTTAATTTGTTTATTAAATAAATCTGACACCTTTAATTTTAATAATTTTATAAACAAATAAATCTGACACCTTTAATTTGAAATAAATCTGACACCTTTAATTGATAAACAAATAAATCTGACACCTTTAATTTGCCTGACACCTTTAATTTGCCTTTAATTTGTGAGCAACATTTTAAAAGTTAAAGTTTTTTCCGCATAACAGAGAATAAGAACAGTATCCACAAATTTTATCGTTAGACGTATCTGCAGTAAAAGGTTTTCCAGGGTCTGATATTTCATCTATTATATTTCTTAAAGACGGCAGAATAATATTTTTCATTATATCTGCACCGTCATTTTTATTATCGCAATTATTAAAATTATTAATGTTTTTATTAATAGCATTAAACATATATTGCCTATATTTTTCTTTATCGGTTTTCCGGTCTAACGATATAAAACTAAGACAAGCGTTAATATTGCAGTAATCTTTTATTTTTTTATTATTATTGCCGGCACTTAATGCTGATTGTTTAAATAAATAAATATAAACTGGAAGCTGAAAGGATTTTATAAGTTCTTTTATTTTGCTTCTGTCTGAAAGAGGTTTGTCGCCGCAATATTTTAACAGCTTATCAATATCAGGTTTTACCGCTTTTTTTCCTGTTTTATAATCAATAATTATTATATCTTCCTTGCTTGTATTGGCAGACTCGGTTAAGCCGCAATTATTTTCTTTATTTTCTTTTTCTTTATTTTCATTATAAATAATATAATCTTCACTATTTTTAAGATTATTTTTATATATAAATTTATCAATCCTGTCTATTCTGCCAAAAAGTTTAATTGTTTTATTTTGACCTGTTTCATCTTCTCCGATATCAAAATCAGCTTCAATTTCCAATTCTAATCCTAAAATTTTCCATTCTTTTTCATTAAGACAATTATTTTTCAAATCATATTTTATAAAATTAAATAATAAATCTTTAGACATTTCTTTAACTAAGAAATAATCTGCGTTATTTGTGTTTGTTTCAAAATTAATAGCGGGGTTTGAGAGGTTTGAATCGATATTACCGCTAGTACTGTTATATATTTCGCTTATATCTGCACTGCATATATTATTACTATTATTACTATTATTACTATGACTACTGCCGCTATTATTTGCCCCTTTATTCCTTTTATTGTTTATATAATCGTTTATTTCAAACTCGTCTATAATTTTGTTTATTTTTTCTTTTATATACTTATCTAAGCTATTTTCATTGTTTTCAATTCCATTGCCATTGCCATCTTTACTTTTACCATTACCGTTACCGCCTTTACCGTTTATAATATTTCTGTCAAAGTTGCCAAACTCTTTAATGTTTTTGATATTAAAACTGTCTTTTTTAAAATTTTCATAAAATTCCTTGAGAACGCCATGAATAAATATTCCAATTTCGGCGGATTCTAAACCTTCATTAACAATATCGGTTTCGGCAAGACAAGCTATATATTTATAATAAAATTGTACGGGGCAGTTAACATAAGTATCTATTGCCGTAATAGAAAGTTTTTTAAATACATTGTTAATTATTTCTAATATTAATCTATTTTTTTTAATTTCAAAATTAAGACTGTTATCTTGAGAAATATCGGTTTTAAAACCTAAAATTTTTATTTTATTTTCTATGTTAAGATTTTTTGTTTTTTTCTCTTCATCCCAAATAATTTCCTCAATAAATCTGCTTCTTACTTTATTGTCATTTTTAATGTAAACTACATCAGCCTCCTGCGCGCCAAAAATTAATCTTCTGAAATAATATCTGTATAAAGCCTCGTAATCAGTATAATATAATATCCCTAATTTTTTCCTTAAAGTATAAGGCATCAACGGATCATATTTTTTTATCGGAGGCAAAATGTCTTCATTAGAATCAAATATTATAACTTTGTTAAACTTTAAAGTTCTTGTTTCAAGAATTCCCATAATTTGCAAACCTTTAAGCGGTGTGCCGCTAAAAGCTACAAATTCATTATCTATATAATATTTAAATAATCTGAATATTGATTTTTTATTCATTATTTCATTATTGAAATAAGAATTATTAAATATATTAATTATTTCTATGACCTTTTTAGCAAATTCAGGAGCCAGTTTATAATTAAGGGCACCGCTATTTTTGCCGATTATTAAATTAATTATTTCAAATACATTATTTGAAAAGTCTTTAGGCGTAATTTCATTTATTTCAAAATTTATAAAAAAATGTTTGTGAATTTTCTGAATTATATTCTTAAATTCTGTATTCTTTAATTCTGCAGTATTAAAGTTTATTTTACCGTTATCGTTATAATAATTATAATTGCTATAATTATTATAACTATTATAACTTTGGTCTAATGTTATGTTTTCAATGTTATTAAGCGTAATATAGCTATATCTCTTTGCCGTTATATATTCTTCTATAGCGTTTACCGCAAAAATGGTTTCTTTGCCGTATAATGTCTTAATATATGGATGTTTTAATAAATTTATATAATCTTTTGCAAAATATTTATATCTATTTTCATTTCTTTCTTTAATGTTTTTTCTTTTAATATTTTTTTCATCTTTTTCTGCTATTATTGATTCTTGAGCCTTAGATATAAGTTCAAATAATGAATAAAATGGGGTTCTTTTTAAAGAATATCCCATAGTTATATTGTAATCGGAATCAATATAATTTATTACATGGTATAAAAACGGCATTAGCGTATTAGAGTCAGGCAAAACAACTGCACTATTTTGCGGGTCAAAATTATTTTCGTTGACAATATTTACGCTTGAAACTAATTCAGAATGCACATCAAATCCTTCATAAAAATTTAAAACCGTTTCTGTATAATTTTTTTTATTATTAGAAACATATTCTATTTCAGGGTTATCTAATGATTTTATTAATTTTGAGACAATATAGTCTTTTAAATATTCCTCTTCTTTTAAAGATTCAAATTGGGTATAAAATTCTGCAGCGCCGCTTTTTATTAGAGTTTTAATAATATCGGATTCGGTTTTATTAAGCGAAATAAACCCCATAAAATAGATTTTTTCGAATTCATTATTAAAATTAATTATATTTTCCGATAATATACCTGCATTGTTATTATTTATATTACTATTGAGATATTTTAACGCATTAATACAGTCTAATCCCGGCGATGTTAGATTATTTTCATATAATTTATTATGAAAATTTTCGCGTATTAATGATAAATTGTTATAGAATTGACTTATATTTAAAGGTATATCTCCCATATAAGATTTTATAGACTTAAGCTTATCATTTCCTATCGCCTCGGCGTCTAATTCATTAATTGCATTTAACAGCTGTATGCCCCATGGGAAAAAATCCTCAAATTTATTTATATTTCTAAAACCTGAACTTATAGCGCCATTATCATTAATGGCATTGATTTTAATTGTATCGACATTAATTGTATTAGTATTAGTATTAGTATTAGTATTAGTATTAGTATTAGTATTAGTATTAGTATTAGTATTAGTATTAGTATTAGTATTAATTGTATTGCTGTCAATTTTAATAATATCTTTTGCGATATTATATAAAAACCATGCGGCATCTATATTGCTTACTTCTCTTCTGATACCGGCGGTTTTTTCGGCAATAAATTTGATAAACTCATTTATTGAAAACACGTGCGGCGGATAATAAGGCGAGTTTATTTTATTAGATATAATATTTCTAAGATATAAAGCAGGTCTTTTACCGGGAAAAACTACGGCATATTTTGAAAAATCTTTATTTAATCTATTATAGTTGTTTTTATTGTTATTAAAATTATTGTTATTGTTATTGTTGTCATTATAATAATTTTTGTAGTTTTTTGCTTTTTCATTTTCATTACTATTATTATTGCGGCTATCTTCATTAATCAGTTTTTCGGCTAAATACTCAATAATAGAATCTTTATATGTAAGTGCGTAAATTTTCATTAAAATTCTTTTACCTCTTTTTTGTCTATATATAAAATACATCCTTTAACCGCCATATCCGGATACACTTCGGATATTATGCCGATATAGCCGTTAATCTGATTTTTATCTTTTATTAATTGCGATTCATCGGGTATGCCAGTTTTATAATCTATAACTTTTATATTATCTGAAAATACTATAAGTCTATCTATTCTTTTTAATTCTCCGTAATAATTAACTATTTCTTTTTCGGTAAATATTTTTACATTTACATCTTTTATAAAAAACCATTCTTTTACTTCTTTAATTTTAAATATATTATTAAGTTCGTCTGCGATAATTTTTTGTTCGTATTTATCAAAATCTGTAAAATAATTTTGCGAATTAACAAATTCAGAAATATATTTAAAAATTATCTCATTTAATACGGCTTCAAAATTATCTTCATTCAAAGTATTAATTTTAGATAATATAAAATGCAAAATATTTCCTCTTGCTATGCGTTTTCTTATATCTTCATTTAACATAGAAAATATTTCTTCTTTAGGGATTATTCCGTATAAATGTTCATTCCAGCCATACTTATTATGATTATTATTATGATTATTAAAAAACATTGAGTAGTTTGTTAAATCTCCCGTATTATCGGAAGCAGTTTCAGAACTTATATTTATATTTTTAACTGCAGCTACATCTTTGGTTATATCTGCGGTTTTGCTAACTATATTAAAATGTGTATTTACGGCTTGTTTTATATTTGAAAAATTTTTTTTTATACCGATTTCTTGCATATTACAATTGATATCGGTTTTATAATTTTCAGATATGTTATCTTTATCTTTATCTTTATCTTTATCTTTATCTTTATCTTTATCTTTATCTTTATCTTTATCTTTATCTTTATCTTTATCTTTATCTTTATCTTTATCTTTATCTTTATCTTTATCTTTATCTTTATCTT
>JAJYRF010000057.1 GCA_021794255.1 bacterium
TATCCGACCGTTCTTTTGTCAAGTTAAAGTATTCGGTATGTTTAAATATGCCAGATGACATGATTGGATTATTACAATAAGTATGAATATTTTGTTATGTTTATTATATAACAATAAAATAAGTTAATCAAATCCATTAACCATAAAACGGGGATTATTAATTTTAACGTCTAAATAATTTACTATTTTTATCGGCATTATAATTTTTTATTTATTTTATCAAATTTAATTAACAATTTTTGTTAATGGGTGACAATTTTCAAAGGAATAAATAAATCTGTTCCCTTTGTTTTGTTTTGCTTATTGCTTTTATTGCTTTTTTATTGCTTATAGTTAACCTCTATTTTAAAAATCGTTAAAAACAAAAACCCCCGACTGTGTTTGACATAGTCGGGGGGTGATGAAATAAATAAATTTGACACCTTTGTTCCTTTTAAAACCACCGACTACATCTGCAATGCAGTCGGGAGTGAAAGAATAAATAAATCTGTCCCCTTTGATTTTTCCTTTGATTTTTGCCATTTGATTTTTGATTGCATTATACCTTATAATTAATCATGTAGATGTAGATGCTGCTACTCAACAGGCGGTTTTTTTTTGCGATGGACGTGGTTTACAGGCTGTGTGCCACTGCGCGCTTGATGGTCACGCTGTTTCGGATTGAACGGCTGATTATTGCGACTGCCTGCATCTGCGGTACGCGGCGTCGCATTAGTTTTTTGTTGTACGCGCCGCTGTTGGCGCGGCTGCGATTGGCGCGTGGATTCAGCGGGAAGATTGGTCGGCGGCACAAAGCTGTCAAACGCTACTTTTGGAATCTCATGTTTAATAAATCGCTCAATGTCTTTGAGATACTGAAATTCTTCTTTATCTACAAGTGAAATTGCCATGCCGCTGCTGCCTGCACGTCCTGTACGCCCAATGCGATGCACGTAATCTTCCGCCACATTCGGCAATTCAAAATTAACAACATGCGGCAGTTGAGATATATCTAATCCGCGCGAAACTACGTCGGTGGCAACCAGCACCGGAAATAATCCATTCTTAAATTGTGCCAAAGCTTTGGTACGTGCTGGTTGACTCTTGTTGCCGTGTATGGCGGCGGATGGGATGCCGTCTGCGATCAGCTTTTCAGTCAGCCGATTAGCGCCATGTTTAGTGCGGGTGAACACCAGCACCTGCTTCCAATTATAATGCTTTATCAAATGCGAGAGCAAGTGGCTCTTAAGGCGCTGCTGCACTAAATGAACGCTTTGCTCTACTAGCTCAGACGTTGTGTTGCGGCACGCCACTTTGACAAAAACAGGTTTATGAAGCAGACCATGAGAAAGAGTTTTAATTTCGTCTGGAAAGGTCGCCGATAATAATAAGTTCTGACGCTGTTTCGGCAGCATCGCAATTATTTTTTTGATGTCGGGAATAAAACCCATGTCAAGCATGCGGTCTGCTTCGTCCATCACCAGAATTTCAACACCTGAAATATCCATAGCCCTCCGTCCGACAAGATCTAACAGCCGCCCCGGCGTGGCTACTATTATGTCCACATGCCTGCGCAATGCCTTCATCTGAGAATCAATACTTACGCCACCGAACACCACCGTGGATTTCAGTGAAAGATATTTGCCGTAAGTCCTCACCGACTCTTCTACCTGAGCGGCTAATTCGCGCGTCGGCGTGAGAATCAAACAGCGCGGATGACCTGAGCGAGAATTAGAGGCTGGTTGTTTTTCGGTTAGGCGATGCAATATCGGAAGCGTGAAAGCGGCGGTCTTGCCTGTACCTGTTTGCGCAACAGCCAGCAAATCGCAGCCCGACAGTACCAGCGGAATTGCTTGCGCTTGAACCGGCGTCGGAATGGTGTAACCTGCATCAATAATGGCTCGCATTAAAGGTTGTGCTAGATTTAAGCCGGCGAAAGTAATTTTATTATTAGATTCATTATTAGAATTAGACAAAGTAAATTCTTCTTTAGGCAAAACAAATTCCTCTTTGACTGCTTTAAATCCCGCTCTTTCTTTAAATTTTGAGTCGTAATTTTTTCTGTTCTTAAACATTTTTATACTATGCCTCCATTACAGTTTTAACAGATAACTATACATCTTAACACAACGTATAATTATCGGGGAGTGTTATAATTGTATAATACGTCCCGTTTGTCAATACAATTTTATAATTTATATACAACTTTAGTTAGACTACTATAACATAATAATAGTTTAACTCTATTCTTAATTTTGTTATTATAACATAATAATAGTTTAACTATATTCTTAATTTTGTTATTATAACATAATAATAGTTTAACTCTATTCTTAATTTTGTTATTATAACATAATAATAGTTTAACTCTATTCTTAATTTTGTTATTAATATTAAAATATATTGTAATAAAAATTTAAATTAAAAAATTATTCTTATGATTAGGCAATTTTAAATTGAAACATTTAATAAAAAATAATAAAAAATTAATTTTATTGAAATTGCAGAATTATTTTTATTTATTTTTTAATTCAATTAAATAATAAATTATTAAAAAATTTACTATTTAATTGAATTAAAATCCAAAGTTTAATATAATATAATTTATTATGAGCTATATATTGTCTATCAGCATATTTCCTGTGGATAAAGGGGATTCTTTAAGTAGGTATGTTTCTAAAGTTTCTATGATAATTGACAAGTCTGGTCTTGAATACGTTATAACTCCGATGGCTACAATGATAGAAAGCGAAAATATAGACGATCTTTTCAATATTATAAAGATGGGTATAGAAGCCCTTAAGGAAGATTCAAACCGAATATATGCTAATATGGCTATAGACTACAGAAAATCAGGACTAGGAAGACTTAAGCAAAAGGTAGAATCTTTAAAATCAAAGATTTAAAATAGCTAAAAAGCAGCTTTGAAAAAAAAGTTTTCAATATTTTGCGTCAATATTAATTAATCTTTAATTAATATTAAAACATATTTTTACGGCATTATAACCATAAGTGTCATATAGCAACGACATCTTGAAACCTGCCTATAATTTGCCGACTACACTCACTCGTAAGTGGATAAAAATCAATTTTATATTTTATATATGTATAATAGCGTATAAAATATTATGAGCGAATATCACTTGCTAAAATCTAATTAAAAAATGTTTTTGGAATAATTTGATAAGATAAAATAACTATATTATGTTAAATTACTTTATTTTAATATTTATGAATATTAATCCGTTTTTTGGCGGCAGGTTGTTAGCTGTTTCTTATATAACTCTTGCAAACTTAAATCCTGTATTATCTATTCTGGTTATAATAATTTCCGATATTACTATATGTACTTTAGGTTTTTATTTTGCCCAATATTTAAGAAAATTTAATTTTATCAATAAGAGATTGAATAAAATTAATCATAATGGTAAGTGGATAGAACATGGCGCTTATATCGGTTTTTTTGTAGGACAATTATTTATCGGCACTTTCTTTGTTTCTTTGATTTTAGGATTATTACAAAATAGAAAAAATGATATTTTATATTTTTATGTGCCCTTAATAACAAGTATTATTTTTTATACTATTATTTACTATTCTTTGAGTGTTCACGGTATAAATTTAATGAAAGACTGGCTGTAATCACAATAAACCTTCATATTTTTATTAAAGTTTTAATTAAAATTTAGTTTAAATACAGCACATATATATCTCTATATCTTTTATATTATCCGCGTTTATTTGTAAATTCCGTAAAAAATAATTGAGCTGATAATAATAATCAACCTGCATAAGATTTGTATAAAATTTCTAAAGGGTGCATTACCTTTTTCCCCGTCCCCATTTCTATCTGATCGGAAGCCAATGGACAATCGGATACATAATAATCGGCATTAGTTGAATTTATATCTTCAAACAAACTGTTACCGACATTAACGGCATAATCAAAAGTTTTTTTCTTCACTCCAAATGTGCCGTCGTGTCCGGAACATTTATCTATAACTGTTATCTCTGTTTGAGGAATAAGCTTTAAAAGCGATAATGCTTTATATCCTACGTTTAAAGATTTTAAATGGCAGGATATATGATATACAATCTTGCCCATAGGCTTTTTAAAATCTGTATTAAATTTTCCGTTTTCATATAAATGGAATAAATATTCATGCACATCATAAGTTTTATTTGCCACCGCAATAACATCATCATCATCAGGAAGCAAGAGAGGATATTCATGTTTTATCTGCATAGCGCATGTCGGCACGGGGACAATTATGTCATACCCTTCATCTGCATATCTTTTCAGGCTTTTCACATTAAATTTAGCTTTTTGAATGGAACTTTCAATATCGCCTATGTCATAATAAGGAATACCGCAACACTGCACATCGGGAAGCTCAATATTTATATCGTTTTTCTCCAAAACTTTTATTAAAGCTATGCCTCTATCCAAAAAATTATAGTTAATCATACAGGTATAAAAAAGAACTACCTTGTCGCTATTACTTATATTATTATTGTTATTATTGTTTGTATTAATGCTATTATTACTTTTATCATTATTGATTTTTAGATTTATTTCATTATTTATTTTATTATCAATTTTATCATAACTGCTATTAACAGTTTTTAGCGGATTAGAGTTAGAAACATAGTCAGAGCTCAATGAACTTGATGTTTTTTTATAATTATCGTAAAACCATTTTTCAAAAGTAACCTTGTTAAATGAAGGAACTTTTGCCCTTTTGTCAATCCCCATTAGAGGTTCTAAAAGTGAGCGGAAAAGCGGAAAATTATTAAATTTATTAATCACGACCGATAACGGAACAGACCTTTTGCCCATTTTATCTGTATTAAGAAGTAATCTGTCTTGAATTTTAGCCCCTTCTTTTTTAAATCTGAAAACTTTATATCTTAAAGCTAAATGAGGAAAATCCAACCGCCATTCATGCGGAGGGGTAAAAGGACACTTAAAATAGCACTGCTTGCAATAAAAACATAAATCAAGCGGGTTAGTAAGCTCACCATCGGTTAAGGCATTGACATCATTGTCTTTATTGTCGACCGCATTAAAAAAAGCCGGAAAAGATGGACAAAAACCTACACACATTCTGCAACTGATGCATTTTGAATAAACTCTTCTAATTTCATTAAAAAGATCTTTTTCATCTAAAAAATTAAGATCTTTTATTTTAAACTCATAAATGCTTTTCGGGTCTAATTTTAGTTTAAACATATAATATAATCCTCTAAGTTAAATATACCATTCCGCTAACCCGCTATTAGTAACATCCTGCACACTCAAATATATATTATTTACATGTATATTATTTAAATATATATTATTTACATGTATATTATTTAAATATATATTATTTAAATATATATTATTTACATATTTTACATATGATGAGGCTACTAAAGAATTATATTGCCAAAATAATTTAAGATCATTTTAAGTTATCAAGCACTTTCTGAAATCTATCCGCATGTGATTTTTCTACCTTAACAAGTGTTTCAAGCCATACAGCAATATCATCAAAACCTTCTTCTTTTGCAGTCTTGGCAAAACCGGGATACATTTCGGTATATTCATAAGTTTCACCTGCAACAGCCGATTCTAACATTTCTTTTAAAGTGCTAATGGATTTGCCTGTTACAGGATCCCCGCCTTCATATTTCTTTAAATAATCAATATGACCGAATGCATGACCTGTTTCAGCCTCTGCCGTTTCTCTAAAATTATTGGCAACATCGGACTGTCCGTTAATATCGGCTTCTTTAGCAAAATATAAATATCTTCTGTTTGCTTGAGATTCACCGGCAAATGCAGTTTTTAAGTTTTCTAAAGTTTTTGTACCTTTTAATGATTTAGACATATACCGCCTCCATTGAAATTAAATAAATTTAATTATTTTTAATTTAATTTAATAAGTTAACTTTATAAAATTTAACTTTATAAAATTCTTAATTTATTTTGCCGACTCTATTTATAAACATAATAAACATAATGACTTTAATGACTTTAATGACTTTAATTTCAAGATATAATATATTATATCTTGAAATATTTTTAATTCAAGCAATAGAATTAAATTTCAAGACAAAGTAGCGAAGGGCCAATGCCCAAGAAATGTCTCTTTCTGCTACGTCCGTAGAACAAACTATTATGATTAATAAACTACGATATATTTTTATATATGCGCATTTTTGCATGGGTTAAATCTAATAAATCCTTTATAATAAATAATATATAATAAATTATATATTATTTATTATACTACGTATATTATACAAGAAATTCTTTTTTCTGTTATGTCCGTAACGACCTTAAGTCTTTCAATCTCTTTAACGCTCATAATGACAATGTCCTTATGCCCCATTATTACCTCCATTTAATTAATAAATAAAGGTAATATTATAATTTTTAAGAGGACATTTCTACTTTGCTAATATAGGACATTATCATATTGCTGTAACAGCCGATTATATTATATTGAATTATATTATATTATATTGTATTATTATAATATTGGCACTTGGGGAAAAATAGAAAATATAGAAAAAAATACTGCGAAAGACTAATATTAGTTCTATTAATAATAAATAAAGATAAACATATGAAAATAAGCAAAGAGATTACAATCTCTATAAACAATAAAAATATAAACGGAAACATGGAAATTCCGACTGCTGCCGAAGGAATTGTTTTATTTGCGCATGGAAGCGGAAGTAGTAGATTCAGTTCAAGAAATAGATACGTAGCAAAAATTCTGAATGAAAATAATCTCGGCACTCTTCTTTTTGACCTACTCACAGAAGAAGAAGAAAAGGTTGATATATATACTGCCGAATATCGTTTTAATATAAGGCTTCTCGCCGAAAGGCTAATTACCGTCACAGATCGGCTCCTTAAGGATAAGTCTATAAACGGTTTAAAGGTCGGTTATTTTGGGGCAAGCACCGGAGCTGCGGCAGCTTTAATAGCGGCGGCTAAAAAATCCGATATTATTTTTGCGGTAGTTTCAAGAGGCGGCCGTCCTGATCTCGCTATGGAGAGTTTACCTGAAGTTAAAGCACCGACTTTGTTAATAGTAGGAGGGGAAGACTTTCAGGTTATTGAATTAAATAAAACTGCTTTAAGAATGATTAATGCAAAAAAGAAGCTTGAAATTATACCTGGAGCAACTCATCTGTTTGAGGAACAAGGAGCATTGGAAAAAGTTGCGGCACTTTCGGCAAAGTGGTTTATAGAAAACTTATAATTATTGATTTTTAAATATTTTTTTAACTATTTTATTTCTATTTAAATTAAACTATTTAAATTAAACTATTTTATTTATTCTTTATTTAATTAATTAATATTTGCGGGATTATTTTTATTATGTTTTACGATAGAAAAGACGCAGGGAAGAAATTAGCGGCAGCTCTTAAAGAATACAAAGACAAAAATGCTTTAATTCTTGCTATACCGAAAGGAGGTATAGAAGTTGCTTTAGAAGTAGCAAAATATCTTAATGCCGATTTTTCATTGGCTATTGTAAGAAAGCTTCCTTTTCCTGATGAACCAGAAGGCGGTTTCGGAGCAATTGCGGAAGACGGAAGTATGTATATAAATAGTGAAACATCAAGGTATTTAGACGATGAAACAATCAAAATAATAGTAGATGAGCAGAAAAATGAAATTAAAAGAAGAATAAGCGTACTTAGAAATGGAAAACCTCTTCCTGAACTTAAAGATAGAACGGTGATTTTGATTGATGATGGAATTGCGGCGGGTTCTTCTATGAGAGCGGCAATTATGCTTCTTAGAAATAATGAAGCGAAAAAAATAGTCGTGGCTTCCCCTGTTGCAGGCGAAGAAATTGTTCTCAAGCTAAAAAAATTGGCGGATAAAATTGTAATACTTGAAACGCCGCAGTTCTTCAGAGCTGTTGCCCAAGTTTATCAAAATTGGTACGATGTTTCCGATAAGGAAGCTTTAGAATTAATTAAAAAATTCACAAATAAAGAAAATAATTAAGATGTTTATAGATTATTAAAACTAAATAAGATAAAATAATAGAATAGAAGTAGGATAGAATGTCTGACATAGTTATAATCATAAGAAGTTTCATTGTTAAATTATTACCGAAACAACTTCTGTGACTTGTTATACCTGCCCTTAATCATAGCGGGCTTTTACAAGCCGGGGGCTTTAGCCGTGTAGTCTATGACTGCTGTATTAGCAGTATAAATTATTATATGTTTTATAAATTGATATTTGCATAACGAAATTTATGACTTTATAAAACATAAATTCTCATTTGCTTTATCTAAAAGGCTAATCACTTCTTCATCTGATGTTTGGCTAAAATCATCATAAAATGCTCCAACTGCATAAAAATTATCAGGAGCAGATAAGACAACGATTTCATCAACTTCTCTTTTTAGTTCCGCTATTGTTTCAATAGGAGCAACCGGAACGGCAACAATAATTTTCTTTGGATTTTCTGATTTTAAAGATTTTATTACTACTTTAATAGAAGCGCCTGTTGCAATACCGTCATCAACAACAATTGCAATTTTACCGGTAATATCTATTCTATCTTTACCGCTTCTATAAATATTTTCACGTTTTCTAATTTCTGAAAGCTTAATTTTAATAATTTCATTAATATAATCTTTTGTAATATTAAGATGTCCGATAATTTCATTATTAAGAAATATTTGAGGATTTTTTCCGTCAACTATCGCGCCTATTGCAAGTTCTTCTTGCGCCGGAGCTCCTAATTTTTTAACTAAAGCAACGTCTAAATAAGCGCACAGCGCATATGCAATTTCAAAAGCGACGGGAATACCTCCTCTGGCAAGTCCAATAACAACAGCTTTATCATTTTTATATTGCAATAATTGCTTTGCCAGCAATTTTCCTGCTTCCGCTCTATTTTTAAACATAATTGAATACCGATTGTTATAAAAATTTAATTTAAATTTAATTATTAATTACAATTATATAATAATAAAATAAGATGACAATAAAATAAGAATATTAAATATCTAAATATTATTTATAATATATCATATTAATTATATCAATTATATAATAATAAAATAAGATGACAATAAAATAAGAATATTAAAATAGGAACAATTCTATAATTGCCGATTATTGAAGATTTTATATGAGCGTCTGAATTCCCTTCAGAGCGATCAAATTTAGTACCTATGGATATAATACTTTTTAAAAAGTTTTGCATATCTAAAACAACGTCGGGATCGGCGTTTTCGTTTATTATTATTCCAGCCGTAGTATGCGGGTATAAATCAGACACAGTCCGCTTGTTGAAAAAGATTCTTTATTGTCGGAGTCCTGTTTGTTAAAGCCGAAATTTATTGAATTTCTGACTTCATCCGTAATATATAATCTAGCGCTAAATGCAAGGGTCCCGATAATATGCCGAAATTTATTGAATTTCTGACTTCATCAGTAATGTCTATAAAATTAGTCTTTTTTAACGTGTTAATTTCAAAATCTGATATCATTTTTTTAATAATTTTTAGTAAGTTTATAATAAATCAATGGGTTAATAACTATTTTAAAAAATACAGTATAGGAAATTTATTTCCGTAAAAAACTAAAACCCTTTTATTTATATCCATTTTATATATAATAAAAATACATTTATTTTTATTGCTGATATTTTGAAAATATTTATTGTTTTTATTTTTATCTATAGCTTTAAGCGTTAAAACGATTTGATTGTCTTTTGATACAAATTTCAACACCTCATTTTCACAATCAACCGAATTTACCTCAAGTTTCCTAAATAAGAAAAAATACTCTGCAATATTAATTGCAATCAATAGACTGAGAAAAAGTAAGGATATATATAAATAGATAAACATAAAATTATTGTAATTATTTTATTATTTTTTAATTATTTTAACAGATTTATTTAATTTTTTCTTTGAAATATCAAAATGCGGGATAAGCATTAAATCTTTTTTAAAAGATTTAGCTTTGTTCCGTCTTAAATCCTTTTTAACATATTTTTCTATTGCTTTTTGGATGTCCATAATATTTTTGACACAATATCTTTTAATTTTTTAATATCTTTTTTTATAATATCTTTTTATTTAAAATTTTATTTAAAATTTATTTAAAATATAACGTGCAAAGATTTTATCGTCTGATATATTAAATGAAATCTGATTAAATTCATCAATTTTAACAATTTCAAAATGAGTATTTTTGTTTTTTTTAAAGAAAAATAGTTTTTTCTAAGAAGTTCTATGTGCCTTAAAATCTACCGCAATTCCTTATATTTACTGGTCGGGACGGCGGGATTTGAACCCACGACCCCCTGCTCCCGAAGCAGGTACGCTACCGGACTGCGCCACGTCCCGAAAATAAATTAAATAAATTAATTGATTTTAATATTTTTTACGTTCTTTTTTCTCTTATTTTTTTATATTTTTATATCTTTAATCTGAAAATTACTTATCTTGAATTTAATTTTAATTAAAATTTTTTCTTTTATTTTCTATTTTTATATCTTATATTCTTTTTCTCATTTCTTTTATCGTTTCACGATAATTTTCTGTACCGAATATTCCCGACCCGCTGACAAATATATTACATCCTGAATTAGAAGTCTCTGCAATGTTTGAAATTTTAATACCGCCATCCATTTCAATAATGGTTTCAAGTGCAATTTCATTAATTATTCTAAATAATTTTTCAGCCTTAAACAAAGATGAATAAATAAATTCTTGTCCGCTAAAACCTGGATTAACCGACATTATTAAAACCATATCTACATAATCAAGAATATTTTCCAATACTGCGACAGGCGTAGACGGATTAATTGCCACACAGGGACTTGCTTCTAATTCTCTTATTCGTTCAACTGTTCTGTTTAAATGTATACAGGCTTCTTGATGAACTGTAAGTATATCCGCCCCTGCTTTAATAAAATCTTCAATATATCTTTCAGGTCTATCAATCATTAAATGAACATCTAAAGGCAAAGAGGTTTTTTCATTTATAGCTTCAACAAAATTCCATCCTGCAGTTATGTTAGGCACAAAAATACCATCCATTATATCTATATGAATTAAATCTGCCCCTGCTTCTTCTATTAATTCTATTTCCTGCGATAAATTCAGTAAATCGCCGGAAAGAATTGACGGTGCAATCTGTTTCAAAACAACCTCTTAATATTAATATTAAATTAATTAAAATATCAATTTATTTAGAATTTTATAAAAATTATTAAGAAAATATTTGAATATTTTACAATTTAATTAAAATATCAATTTATTTAGAATTTTATAAAAATTATTAAGAAAATATTTGAATATTTTACAATAGCACGATAAAGAAAACAAGCAAAAAGCAATAATAAAATTATTTTATTATTAAATTATATAATATATAATTTATAACTTTAACTTAATTTAGCTAATAGAACAATTATTTATTTATTTTTTAAATTATTTAATTAAAAATTATTATAAAATTATAAACCTTTTGCAATTTCTTTAAGTCTTGAAATTCTGTCCTCCGTTGCAGGATGAGTGCTGAACAGTTTTTTAAATCCTTTGCCTCGAAGCGGATTAACAATAAACATATGAGCCGTAACATTTGCCATTTTACTGTCAGGCATAGGTTCTGATTCATTTCCCGCTTCAAGTTTGTTTAGCGCGCTCGCAAGAGAAAGCGGATTACCACTTAAATTAGCTCCTCCTTTATCGGCAGCATATTCTCTCTGTCTTGAAATTGCAAGCTGGATTAAACTTGCAACTAAAGGAGCTATTATTGCCATAGCGATTAATGCTATAATATTACTGTCTTTATCTTCCCCTCTGCCGCCAAATCCAGTAAACATTGCTCCCCATTCAGCCATCATAGCCAGCATGCTTATCGCTCCTGCAACAGTTGCGGCTATTGAACCTATTAATATATCCCTGTTTTTCACATGCGTTAATTCATGTCCTAAAACTCCGGATAATTCATCTTTGTTTAAAATTCTCATAATACCTGAAGTAACACAGACAGCCGCATGTTTAGGATTCCTTCCTGTTGCAAAAGCATTCGGAGTATCTTCTTCTACGATATACACTTTCGGCATCGGCAAATTGCCTTTTTGCGATAAGTTTCTAACAATTGAATATAATTCCGGCTGTTCGCTTTCAGTGACAGGAGTAGCATGATACATAGATAAAACCATTTTATCGCTGAACCAGTATGTTCCTATATTCATAATTGCCGCAAAAATCAGAGCTATAACCATCCCCTGCTCTCCTCCAAGAAGACCTCCTGCAACAACTAAAAGAACGGTTAATAATAACATTAATACAAAAGTTTTAAAATAATTCATTTGTAATCACCGCCTATTAATAAATAATTGTATCTTTATTTTACTTTATTTTACTTTATTTTACTTTATTTTACTTTATTTACTTTATTTATTTTATAATTTAATTTGTCTGCAGATATTTTGTCTTTTATTGTATCACATTATAGCACATTATATCACAAATTTTTTTAATATGTACTATTTGCGGTATAGTATATATATAATAGATAAAATAAATTTAGATATATTATTCGGTAATATTTTTATTGTTATATATCTGACATTATTATAAACATTAATTATAAATATTAATTAAGTTTACAAAATTATTAACCCAACTTTACCATAATTAACGGCAACTTATTGATATTATTATATTTATGGGGGCAACACAAATGTCTATGGGGACTACAAAATAAAAAATAAAATATAATAATATCAATAAGATATAATTTATAACAATAAAAGTGACAATAAAAGAAAAGTAGTGAAGTTGGGTTAAGATATTTTATACCGCTTTTATAATGCGTAGTTTTATTATTTATTTTTTATTGTTAAAATAAAAAGCCCTGAGTTTCATTTAAATCTTTGTTGTTATTATCATTAGCATTTATATTTATTTGATTATTGTGCAATGCAAACAAATCGTTCATATCTTTTTCGGCAGGCAGTTCGTCTAAACCTTTAAGATTAAATACTTCTAAAAAAAAATTGGTCGTTTTATATATCAGCGGTTTTCCTATCACATCTTTCTTTCCGGCAATTCTTATTAAATTTTTATCTAACAAAAATCTTATGACATTACCTGAATCCACACCCCTAATTTGTTCTATTTCGCTTTTTATCACAGGTTGTTTATATGCGATTACAGCTAAAGTTTCCAGCTGAACTCTTGTAAATTTTTGCAGCTTTATAGCTAAAAATTCTGAAATAGCCATATAATGTTCGGCTTTAGTCTTAAAACTTAAGTATTCACCATTTTCAGAAAGATATATTCCGTGATTTTTTTTTTCGTTAAATTCAATTTTGATTAAATTCACTGCCTCTTTAATCTTTTTTTTAATTATTATATAATCCTTTTGTTCGGCATATTTTTTTGCAATAAAAATCTCAAAAAGTTTAGAATATGAAATAGGTTCCCCCGATGTAAAAATAATTGATTCAATAACTGATTGAAGTTCATTTATATCAGATAAGTATTCTTCCATAATTAAAAATTTTTGCTATTTTCACATTGCGATTAGATAAGTATAACCCTCATTTATTTTTTTAAAAACCTGTAGTATTCCGGCTGGAATTATTTTTATAAAACGCAGTATGTTTTTAAAATTCACATGATTTAATCACATGATTCAACATTAAGAAGAAGGCATTTTGCTAACCCTGAAAATCACGCCTTCGCTTCTAAGCATATTAATCATATTACAACGCATCTTATGCTTAGGAATTAATAATATAATGTTTTTATATTAAATAAAAATAAATATTTATTTTTATTTGTACGCTGTTTTTAGATTAAAATTAAAGTTTACGTATTTTACAGGTACCGCGTTTATCCAATCCCACGTATTACCAAGATAAATAGTGCCTCCTACTATAGTTGGATTAACAATGCCAAAACGACCGCCAACATGATAATAACTTATTTGATGACCATTTTTAGGATTAATCGCATAGATATCAGGACCTGTAGAAATATATAAAACACCATTATAATAAGTTGGCGCACCCCGTCCTGCTCCTGCAGGACCTGCATTAGGCACATACCATGTCCATTCAACCTGCCCTGTATGCAAATTAATAGCTTCATAATCTGAAGTGACAGGCGAACCTACATATACAATATTATTATGAATCATTGGCACGCCTCCTTTGAAAGCGGGAATTTTATGTCCTCGTCCCATATTGTCCGTCCATAATACTTTACCTGTCTTAGCTTTAAAAGCACGGACAATAGTCTCTAATGTGTCCTTTCCGTTTACTTTTTTTGGATTTGCCACAGCATCCATTACAACAATACCATTAGCAACAGCCGGAGAGACATCACCTATTCCAGTATTGACGGCACCTGTAATGTTTCCTTTCCAGAGCACTTTGCCATTTGAAACATTAAGCGCATAAATTCCGGGTATTACCGACATTGAAAGATAAACTCTGCGATGCCACACAACCGGGCTTGACATATTGGCGATGCCGCCCACATTAGTCTTCCATTCTTCTTTTCCTATATTTGCATTAATAGCATAAATGTTTCCATTTCCAGTGCTGATAAACAACGAACCGTATGCATATGCGGGAGTGGGCATAGCTTCCCCTTTTGTTGGAAAATACCATAATAATTTGCCATTTTTTCTATTTAAGCAATATATTCCGTTATAACTTATATCTGCGCCGCGAACTGCAGATGCAGGATTTTTAGCATAACGCATAACATTGGCAAAATTAAACGATACACTGCCTGCGGATAAATAAACATGATTAGCGACAACCAGCGGTTCACCCATTAAATTATTACCTACAGGACTTGTACGCCAAATCAATTTGCCTGTCCGCGCATTTACGGCATAAGCAAACATATCATCACTTTCGGCATACACAACTCCTTTCACCATAGATACGCCTTGTGAATTTCCATAAAACTGAGTCTGCACTGGTAGGGCTTCCTTGATTCCGTCTATATTTGCGCCGAAAGGTTTGCTATCATTTAACGGCCATGCACGCGCCTCAGGAAAATTCCATCGTACACCGTTGATTATCCATGATGGGGCAGATAAACTTATATGAAAAGCGGCATTATGATCAGGACTGCCGTAAGCATAGGTCCAAGCAGCAGGTCCAACTATATTTTTGCCTTTTGGAGCATTCTGCGGCATAAAAAATGTGGCAAACGGGCTATTTGGATCAAGATTGCTACCTATAGAGAGCATCGGAACTTTATTATGAGCAGCAAAAGCATTTGATGCAGAAAATACTAAAAGTATTAAAACAAATAATCCTAAAATTTGTAATAATATAAAACTAATCTTATTTATATTATTTATATTAATTTTTTCAATCATATAACTAAACCTCCATATTTAACTAAATTTTTAACTAAATTTAACTAAAATTAACTAAAATTTAACTAAATAGTTATTGTTAATTTTATTTAATACCTATAAACTGTAGTTTGTTAAAAATATTTATATAATTTAATTAGTTTCACTGAATAATTTTTTTTGAGCGACTTATAAAAAGAACGGTTAAATATTATATAATTCACTATCATTGCTATCATAAAAATTAAGATTTGCAAGATTAAAAATCTTTCCGAGTTATATCTATCTTATACCATATAAATGTAAATGTAAATGCTTCTCTATTTTTTATTTTTATGTGTTGTAGTTTAAATTTTCGGCCATTTTGATGAAATCCCCAAAATATTGCCTGCAGCCTGATTCGCTGACCTCGGGCTTGGATAAAAGTTCTATTTTTTTTCATAGTATCTTATTGTTTCGCTTTTAATGCCTGTTAGTTTTACTAGTTCGCCGATTTTAGATGCACTTTTTTGTAAAAATATTTTCGGCATTATTATTTTTGGCATTATATAGATAAAGAAAAAAGATAAAAGCACGCCGATAATATTTAATATCAAAAAATAATTTCTGTAAGGCGCAATAACTCCCAGAAAAGAGGCTGCAGAGCCAAGAACTCCTCCCGTGCTTGCGCCGACTCCCAATATACTAAAAACTAAAGGTCCCTAGCAGCAAGCCCCGCCCAAAATTGCGAACAGGGCAGCGGAACCGGAAGTTGCATTAGAGGCTGCGCTTTTGTCTCCTGCTTTCATAATATGTACCTCCTTGTTTATTTACTAATTAATATATTATGCTGTGCGTTTATTTTATATAATGAGCAGTATAATGAAACATGGCATTGGATGCCCCGTCTATAGGCGTAAACGCTTTTTTAACGGCATTTTTTTTATAGACGAAACCGATGTCACTAATATCTACGAAGCTAAAATCAAAACAACAAAAAAACCTGTAAGAATGTTTTTTCGACTTATGTAATTTTTTACACTCTTTACACTCATAAAAACCTCCAAATTGTTTATTTTTTATAATTTTTATTTTAATTATTTTAGTAGAATATTTTTCATTTCTTTTACATCTCTAATAATTACTTTCCACCACCAGTTAAAGACTTCAATCTTGTCGCTTAATTCATTAACTTTATGTTCAATGTATGTTTCATTTTCAAAGTTTGTAAAAAGTTTTTTTATATCTCCGTCATAACTATATATTTCTTCCAGGTAGTCTTTAATATTGTCTATTTCTATCAACAAACTTTGAATGGTATCTTGAAAATCTTCATTTTTATTCATTGTTTTACACTCCCCCCTTCCCCTCTTGTATTAGCTGCATTATTATTATTTAATTTATTTTAAATTTTTGATTTATCGCCTTCGGAAAGATATAATAACATATGGGCTTATGGGCTAATTGTTATTTATTTATAATTATTTATTTTTTAATAATTTGATTTTAATTAAAATTTATATTATTTATATTTTACACCTTATAGTTAGGTATAAAGTCAAGCTTTTTTTTACTACTTAAAATTGCCAATAGAAAATTTATTTTAATTTATTTTATAGATGACCGCACAAAGTATTTGTAATTTATGATAATATTATAGATAAGGTGAAAAATAAAAAATATGACTATCGGACAATTAGCTAAAACAGTTAATTTAAACATACAAACTATTAGATATTATGAGCGGATAGGATTAATTAACAAACCTGATATAAGTGAATCGGGGTACAGAATATATTCTGAAAAGGCTGTTAATATTTTGCGTTTTATAAAACATGCAAAGGATATAGGTTTTTCCTTGAAGCAAGTTTCTGAACTTTTTTCATTAGATAACAATAAATACAATACCTGCTCAAATGTGAAGAAATTAGCCAAAGAAAAAGTTTATGAAATAGATAAGAAGATTAATTCTTTAAATATGATGCGCGATGAGCTTTTAAAGCTTATATCGTTATGTGAAGAAAAAAACAATAATTCTGAGTGTCCAATTTTAAATAATTTATTTAAAATTTAAGATATAGCAATAGATAAAAAGATAAAAATTGGAATTGCAACATTTTTTAGACGCAAAGTTAAGAATATTTATTTTATTTTGAATAAAGACCTACTTTTAATGTGTCAAACCAATTTAAGAAATTGTTAACCATATCTTTGCCTTTATAAACAAGGCCATGTTGAGGAGCAATAGTTTCAATGTCTAATTTTGAAATTCTGTCCATCCACGCTTTTTTTGCTTCCATTGAGCCCATAAACCTTTTATGAAACCATTCTATATATTTTATATGGTCATTAAAATTGTTAACATAAATATTTCTGCTTTTTTTTGTTTTTAAATCTTCTTTAGGCATTAGCCCTGCTCCTATATCTCCGGTAAAAAGAATCTTTGAAATAGGATCATATAAGTTTAAATGACCGGGAGAATGAAGATAATGAGCAGGAATAATATCAAAAGAATAATCTTTAGTCATATTAAATTTCATACCGTCATCTTCAATCATTATCATATTTTTAGGTTCTACGCCATAGTGCGTTATAAATGTTGACCATATTCTGTCAATGATAACTTTAGCGTCAGTTATAGAAACCCACAAAGCTAGAGATGAATTAACATCGGGGTCTTGATGTGAGCAGAAAAAATATTTAACATCAGATATTTTTATTTCACCGGCTAAAGAAGAAGAAACGGTTGAAAACATCTCTATGCCGCCCGGGTCTAACACGCATCCTACTTTATCATGAATAATTAAATATTGATTAGTGTCTATTATATATTCAGGTCTATCAGGGTCTTTGCCAAAATATAAAAATTTATGATTATCATCTTCATATAATGTTTCTGAAATCATTGACCGTCTCCTAATTATTAATAACAATTATTAAATATATTGCTACTATTAAATATATTGCTACTATTAAATATATTGCTACTATTAAATATATTGCTACTATTAAATATATTGCTACTATAGATATAAAAAAAATAGAAATTAAATACTGTTAATGCTATCTATTATTAAATTACTCATTATTATTATTAATTATTATTACTTTAAGATTAATCTTTTTTATTTTTACAAATATTTTTCAACTCTTCTTCTATATTTTTAATAGTTTTCATTAAAGTTTCATTAAGTTTATCGTCAATACGGAGAGTATTATTAAGTTTAGCGCTGACTTTTCTTATACCGAATAAAACATTTGAAATTTCTTTTGTAGAACTGGAAGATTTTTCGGAAAGTTTTCTCACTTCGTCTGCAACAACTGCAAAGCCTCTTCCTGCCTCGCCTGCCCTTGCCGCTTCTATAGCAGCGTTTAAAGCTAATAAATTAATCTGGTCAGTTATTGAAACTATAACATTTAATATTTCATCGGTAAATAAGGTAAGTTTATATAATTCTACAGAATCTTTATATGTTTTTTGAAGTGTTGAAAATGAACTGGAATAAACTTCCGACAAAGACTCTATATAATTTTTTGCGTGTCCTGTTCCTTCATTACATGATTTAAGAACATTTTGCATTGTTTCTTTTATTTTAGCCAGCTCATCGGAATCAGAAGCAAATGAATTTAAAAGATTATCTTTTGAAACTGTATCTGATTCTAATCTTTTTATTTTTGAATTTAACTCGTTAATATTATTTTTGAAATTGTCATTTAATGAATTAATTTCGCTATTTTTTTTAGATAAATTTTCATTTAATTCTTCACTTTTTTTTCTCAGCTCATTTATTTCAGAAATTAAATTTGCATAAGCATTTTTTGATAATATTTTCATAACATTCTCACCTTAAGATTTATTTAAATAATTTTTTGGAATATAAGTATATTATAAAATATTTTAAATGAAGCTTTTATTTGAAAATATTTTTTAATGTTTAAATCTTTTTATTAAATTAAATCAAAATAAATAATCAATAATCAATATATAATAATAATGTTATGAAATCAATAATTAAAATAAAATTAATTTTTTAAATATTATAAAAAACGTTAATTTAACTTTAATAATAAAAATTAATAATTTTTATTATTAAAGTTTATTATTAATTTTTTCTGCAATTGAAGCAGCGCATTTTACCCCGTCAATAGCGCTTGTGACAATTCCTCCCGAATATCCGGAACCTTCGCCGCAAGGATAAATCCCTTCTACATTAACAGATTGATAATCGTTATTTCTTAAAATACGAACGGCGGAAGAAGTTCCTGCTTCAATTCCAGTTAAAATTGAATTGCCGATAAATCCCGGAAATTTTTTATCAAATTCAGTTAATGTTCCAGCTAATTTAATATTTATAAATTCAGGTAATAATTTAAAAAGTTCATAATGCTTTACAGCAGGTTTATATGACGGAGAAGGCATATACAAATTATGCTCCGTTTTATTATTTTTAATATTGTTTAAAAAATTTTTATTAAAATTGTAATTTTTAACAATATCATCTATGTATTCCGCGGTATATTGAAAAGGGGCAGTGAACGAACCACCGCCGGCAATGAAAGAATTTTTTTCTAAATCTTGTCTAAAATTGAGGAGTCCTAGAGAACCGTTATATTTATTATTATTATTATTGTTATTAATTTTATTTTCGTCAATTTTTTTTGTCAAATCGCCGGACATCACGGAAGCAACGATAGCGCTATTTGAGTTTTCAAGATTTCTTCCCGAGTAACTCATTCCGTTTACGCAAAGATGTCCGTCTTCGGAACTTGAACAAATAACAACGCCTCCAGGACACATACAAAAAGAATATCCCCCGTAATTTTTTGAACTCAAATTATAGTATATACCTTGAAGCTTAGGATTATTATAATGGCTGCCACTATGATTATTGCTGATAATATTGTTAATATTAGTATTATTGGCATTGTTAGGATATTTTAACGTTTTATTAATTGCAGAACCGCTATTTCTATTTTCTTTTAATAAAATTCTGTCAATAAATTCTCGTTTATGCTCAATTCTAAATCCGACTGCAAAAGGCTTTTGTTCCATCTGCAGCCCTTTATCAAAAAGCATTCTGTATGTTTTAAAATTATTTGCGCCTGCCGCTAAAATTAAATAATCCGCCTTCATAATTTCTTTGCTTGTTTTAATGTAGTCAAGTTTTAAATCGGCAGCTGAATAATTATGCGCATATTTATTAATAAATATATCTTCCAGCTCTTCTTCAAACCACAGTTCTGCGCCGTTATCTATTAAATACTTTCTTATATTTTTAAGTATTTCAATTAATATATCGCTTCCTATATGAGGTCTGTTTTCGGTTAAAATGTTTTTATCCGCCCCCATTTTAACCAAAAAATTCATACAATAACCTACATAATAATCTTTTTTTCTTGTTGTAAGTTTTCCGTCTGAAAAAGTTCCTGCGCCTCCTTCACCGAATACAACATTGCTATAAGGATTAAAAACACCGCTTTTAAAAAAAGCGTCAACATCCGTCTGTCTGTTCTCAACTTTTTTGCCTTTTTCAAAAATAACAGGATGTATGCCGTTTTTTAACAGCTCAACGGCGGCAAAAATACCTGCAGGACCCATACCTATAATAATCACGACTGGTTTTTTTTGTTTTTTAAATGAATCCGAAAACAGCTCAATTGACTGTTTCTCAATACTTTCAGTATTTCGGTAAGAATATAATTCTTTTTCTTTTTCAGAGGCAAATCTTGCTTTTAATCCAGATTTTAATAAAAAATCAAGAATATTTTGTTCGTTTTTATTATTTAATATAATCTCCAATGTAAACAAAAATACTGATTTGCTTATTTTTTGCCTTAAATCAAGAGACTTTTTTATTATTTTAACTTTAATCGGTATTTCATCGTTCTTAATAAAATCATTATAATAATATTCTGAAAGTATATTTTTGATAGTTTGAAAAATAATTTTCTCTTCAAATTCCATTTCTTCTTCTTTTTTTTCTTTACTGCTGCCGGCATTTATTTCTTTATATAATTTAGATAATTGAATTTTAAAATCGTGAATTATTATCATTAAAAGTATTTATATATTTTTTATTTTTATATATTTAAATATAACTAAAAGTAATCTCTTGTCTTTATTGTCTTATTATTTTATTGTAAGAAATAAATAAATTATTAAATTAAAATAATTAATTAGGTATTATATTAACCGCGGAAATTGTTTCCCGCACTAATTCTTCCTGTGCTAATTTTGCCGTATTTTTAAGAGGAATAAGCAAAACAGGACATATTGAATTTTTTGATATAGAAAAAGATACCGAACCGAAAGCAAGTTCTTTTAAGCCTATTTTTTGATGAGTACCGACAACAATAAGATCAACTGTATTTTTTTTTGAAAAATTAATAATTTCGGTATGAGGTATTCCTTTAGAAACTATAATTTCATAATTTAAAAAATATAATCCGCTTTCTTTTAATATATTTTCAATATTATTAAAAACATCTTTTTCTTTAGATTCAAGCAAGCATTCTTTAGGATTAATAAAAGAAAAAGCACTGTTTACGTTTAACGGAATAATATGCATAATATAAAAATGAGCGGCGCTTTCTCTGAATAAAGAAATTGCAGATCTAAGCACATATGAACTTTCAAAATTTAAATTTATGCCTATTATAATTTTTTTTGAAGGGATAATACCTTCGTTTTCTAATTTTGTTTTCATAATTTAATATTATACAACATTTTCAGTGTTTAATTATAATATTAATACATATTAATACCTTAAATCACCGTTAGAAATTTATTTTTCTAAATGACTGCTTCGCCATAAACGGCATGCATTTAGTTTATATGACTTATAGTCTCATGAACAGAAACAGCGTGCGTTTATACTTTCGGAACTTTCCTGCTTTCGCAGGAATGACAATGCGAGGATTTAACTTTTAACCAAGCTGGCGTCATTCCTGCGAAAGCAGGTACGATTTATAGCCGTCGGTATTTTGACGGCTCATCCATAATCTATAAATAATATGTTGAAGCAATTTTAATAGTCTCTCAAGGTGATTTAAGATAATATACGATAATATACAATTAAAAATTATATACAAATTATACAGTCTATATTTAATTTTACAATGAATCATGATGCAAAAATTTATCTGCCTGAACTGCATCATGTTTTTTAATGTATTCCATTAGCATAGCGGCATGTTCTTTTTCTTCATCCCTGTTATGTGCTAAAATTTTTTTCAATTCATCATCGCTTGTAAGTTCAAATCTTTCCTGATACCAATTGATTGCTTGAAATTCTTCAATTAAAGACTGCCGCGCCATTTCCAAATTTTTAGTTTCTTCGGTTAAATCTAAATCTTCATATCCTGAACACATAATAATTGCTCCTTTTTAAAAATTTAAATATAAATATAATATTAAGTTATAGATTATAAATTAAAATATATAATTTTTATATTTTAATTTAATTCTCTTAAGAATATCATAATTTCAATTTACTTATTTTATCTTATAAATAATAAAATAAATAATTATCCATATTTTACCTTAAAATAAAATATCATAATTTCAATTTACTTATTTTATCTTATAAATAATAAAATAAATAATTATCCATATTTTACCTTAAAATAAAATATCATAATTTCAATTTACTTATTTTATCTTATAAATAAAATACTTTCAATAAATTAAAAATTATGTTATATTTTATAACTGGTAATCCAGAAATGCGACAGGATAATTAAAAACCCCGCCAGGTCTGAGAGGAAGCAACGGTATTAATTTTGATTGTGCGCATTCTCCTGGATTACCTTAATAAAAATAATAAGCTAACCTATCTGAAAATATTTTATATTGTCATTCGCTATATTATTTATTTATATTATTATATACTAATTACTTATTTTTATTTTACCAAATGCATTGTTCTTTTTTAAAAACTTTTAACGATAAAATACTTCTTACGGGCAATGAAGCTGTTGCTTTTGGATCTTATGAAGGCAAGGCGGCAATTGCAGTAGGTTATCCCGGGACGCCAAGCTCAGAAATTCTTCCTTTTTTATCAAAATTTAAAGATATATATGTAAATTGGTCTATTAACGAAAAAACTGCTCTTGAAATTGCAATAGGGGCATCAATCGGATATAAAAGAAGCCTTTTTACTACCAAACACGTAGGTTTAAATGTAGCGTCCGATCCATTTATGACCCTTGCTAATACTGGCGTCAGAGGCGGTATTTTAATATTAAGCGCCGATGACCCAAATATGCATAGTTCTCAAAACGAACAGGATAACAGGTATTATGCTAAATTTGCAAAGGTTCCTATGCTTGAACCGTCAGATAGTCAGGAATGCTATTACTTTTCAAAAATGGCTTTTGATATAAGCGAATTTTTTGATACGCCTGTTTTGCTCAGAACTACAACCAGAATAGCGCACGCAAGAAGCATTGTAGATTTAAAAAATATAGATATACGTGAACCAATCGGAATTGCAAATAATAATATTGATAAACAATTAGCCAATCAAAAATATACAAAAGATATAGAAAAATTTGTTATGGTACCTGTCTATGCCAGAGCAAGACATAAAATAGCTATTGAAAGACTTAAAAAATTAAGAGAATTTTCAAATACATCGGGCTTAAATAAAATTGAATATAATAATTTAAATTACGGAATTATTACAAGCGGAGTTTCTTACCAATATGCTAAAGAAATTATGCCTGACGCCTCTTTTCTTAAGCTTTCATGTTCTTATCCACTGCCTGACATTTTAATTAAAGAATTTTGTTTAAAAGTTAAAAATGCCTTAGTCATTGAAGAACTTGAACCGTTTATTGAAAATGAAATAAGCACTTTCGGCATTATACTTAAAGGTAAAGAATTTTTCCCTCAATTTGGCGAATTAACTCCCGACTTAGTAAAAGAAGGTCTTATAAAAAATGGCTTTTTAGCAAAACTATCCGACAAAAATTATATATCAAATCAACAATTTAATAGTAATAGTAATAGTAATAGTAATAGTAATAGTAATAGTAATAGTAATAGTAATGACCGGAAAAATAGCCGCAGCCGCAATCAAAATCACGACCAAAATAATAATTTAAATAATACCGCTGAAACGGAATATTCTAATAATTTCAATAACAATAAGCAAGATGAAATTGTAAATATTCCCCGCAGGCTTCCGGCATTATGCAGCGGATGCCCTCACACATCGGTGTTTTATGCTTTAAAAAAATTAAAAGTACCTGTTATGGGGGATATAGGATGCTATACGCTGGGAGCATTACCGCCGTTAAGCTCTATGGACAGCTGTATTTCTATGGGGCTGGCATTTGGCGCTGCTCAAGGACTGTATTTTTCAAAATCTTCCAACAAAAAAGTTGCCGCCATTATGGGCGATTCTACTTTTTTTCATTCCGGCATTACATCCTTAATTGATGCCAAATATACTAATGCTGTATTTACCGCAATTATTTTAGATAATTCTACGACTGCAATGACAGGAGGACAGGATCATCCCGGAACAGGAAAAAATCTTGCCGATTCTGCAATAGCCAATAAAATAGATATAAAAAAAATAATAGAAGGCATGGGCATTACTGAAATTTATGATATTGATGCTTACGATTACAATTCTACATTTAATATTCTCAAATATGCGCTGAATACTAATACTCTTAATGTAATAATAACGGATAAACCTTGTGTTTTATATCCAAAAAAATTAGATTTCAGCAATAAATTTAAAATAAATTCAGACAAGTGTATCGGCTGTGATTTGTGTATTTCAATAGGTTGTCCTTCTATTGTAATATCTGGCAAATTAATAGATAAAAACAAACCGATACCGATGATTGATTTATCTTGCACAGGATGTTCTATCTGTAAAGATATCTGCGTATTTGGATTTATTGAACAAGCTATTGGATAAACTATACAGACGCAAATAGATAAAGGATAGATAAAAGATAGATAAAAGATAAAAGATAAAAGATAAAAGATAAAAGATAAAAGATAAAAATTATTATAAATTTTAATATCAAATAAACAATAAACTATACCATATATTATATATAAAAGATAAAAATTATTATAAATTTTAATCAAATTGCATATACAAAAAATTATCAATTTAAATAAAATTTAACTATTTTATTTTTAAAATACATTAAAATAAAATATATAATATGAAAACTAACCAAAGCATTCTGATTTGCGGAATAGGAGGGCAGGGGGTTATTCTCTCCGGGAAGATAATAAGTCTAAGCGCTTTTTATGAAAATTATGACGTTAAAACATCAGAAGTGCATGGTATGTCCCAAAGAGGAGGCTCAGTTTCAACTCATTTAAGATACGGCGAAAAAATTTTCACTCCTTTAATATCAATGAGCAGCGCCGATATAATATTATCTTTTGATTTATATGAAACAACAAGATATATCGGTTATGCAAATGAAGAAACAAAAATAATAACAGCGTCGGAAGGAAAATACATCAGAGGCGCGTCTTTAAATCAGATTAAACTGCCTTCGTCCAAATCAATTATAGACAAAATTAAAATTGATTTTAATTTTAAAAATTTATTCGCAATAGATATTGAAAAAATTGCGCAGGAATTAGGAAATATAAAAATTGCCAATACTATCCTCCTCGGGGCTTCTTCACAATTTACTTACATAAAAGAACAAACATGGCTTAATATTCTTAAAGAAAATATGCCTGCTAAAACAATAGATATTAATGAAAAAGCTTTTTTGCTTGGACGCAAAATTTTAAATTAAAAAAATTATATGCATTTTTATTTTATATATTTTATTTTATAATATTTTATTATTATAATATTTTATTATTATAATATTTTATTATTATAATATTTTATTATTATAATATTTTATTATTTTTATTTATATAAAAAGATAAAATTATATAATTTTATCTTTTTATCTTTTTATTAACTTTAAATTATTTTTATTTATATTTTGATTACAATAATTTATTTAAAAGGATTTTATATTTATGAATAAAAAAAATATCTACATCAGCTATTTTGAAGAAAAATTTGAAACAATGCCCCAGGATGATTTAAATATATTAATGCTTGAAAGAGTAAAAAAGACATTAAAATATGTTTATCAAAATGTACCTTTTTATAAAGAAAAATTTGACAATGCTGGAGTAAATATAGATTTAATTAAAAATATGAAAGATTTACAAAATTTTCCTTTTACTTTAAAAAGCGATTTAGTGAGTAATTATCCGTTCGGATTATTTTCATCCCATTTAAACAATGTTGTTAGAATTCATGCTTCTTCGGGGACAACGGCTAAACCTATTATTACATCATATACTAAAAAAGACTTAAAAATATGGGCTGATTTAATGTCTAGAGTTTTTTACGCTTGCGGATTAAATAAAAACGATATTGCACAAAATGCTTACGGATATGGTCTATTTACCGGCGGTCTCGGTTTTCATTACGGAGCCGAAAATATCGGCATGACGGTAGTGCCGATGTCAAGCGGGTTTACGGAAAGACAATTTGCTATGATGAAAGACCTCGGCGTTACAGCTTTATTTTGTACCCCTTCATATGCTCTTTTTTTATCCGAAGAACTTCCGAAATATATAGAAGATACCTCAAAACTAAAACTAAAAAAAGGAATATTCGGAGCAGAACCATGGTCTAATGAATTAAGAATAAAAATTGAAAATCTTCTTAATATTGATGCATACGATATTTATGGCTTAAGCGAACTTATAGGTCCGGGAGTTGCTTTTGAGTGCGAATATAAAAACGGATTACATATTAATGAAGATAATTTCTATCCTGAAATAATAGACCCTAAAACGGGAGATATTCTTCCCGAAGGAGAACATGGAGAATTAGTTTTAACAAACTTAAATCAGGAAGCTATGCCTTTAATCAGATATAGAACGCGCGATATTACAAGTTTAAACAGAGAAAAATGCAAATGCGGAAGAACTTTTACAAGAATGAAAAAAATTAAGGGCAGAACCGACGATATGATTATAATTAAAGGCGTAAATCTATTTCCGTCGCAAATTGAATCTATTTTATTTAATTTTGACTTTTTAGAACCTGTTTATATGATTGAATTATATACTGATAATCTTTTGGATAGAATAAATATTCTTATTGAAACTAAAACCGAAATCTACAATATGGGCGATAAAAAATTGGACGAAATAACAGCTATGCTTCAGTATAAAATACATGAACTTATCGGAATAAAATCAAAAGTTACAATTGTTCCGCCGAAAACATTAGAAAGAAGTCAAGGTAAATCTAAAAGAATTAAAGATTTAAGAAAAAAATTATAAAAACTTCGGGGCTAACTTTTCAAAAAAACTCACCCGATTAAACAATAAAAAAGATTTAATATTTAAATAATTAAAAAATTTAATTAAAAAAACATTATTATATTATTATATTATTATATTATTATATTATTATTATATTATTTATGATATTTTATTGGCAAATAATTTAATAAAACCTGCAGATGTTTTTATAGCTTGAGGCAATATTATACTTAAAGACTTAAAATAATCCGAAGATTTTGAAGCATATAAAAGCTCAGGAAGATATTTAGACGAGTTATGAGCATTATAGTCGACCCATCCAAAAGCAGACTGGTCATTGTAATGACCTTTTAAGGATTTAAATTTATAAATGCCGTTTTCTAGTCCTATCGGCAAATCAGGATAATTTGCCGACATCCATCTTTCAAAATAAATATGTTTTTTTAATGCAAGTTTTGTAGTATGAAACGGTATACATAAATCCTGTACAAGATGTGTGGCGCCGCCTAATGCAATAAATGAGCTTTTAAAATTGCCTTTTTTCCATGAAGAAACAGCAATATTAAAAAGCTGTGCGCATTTAGTTCCTGCATTAGAAAATCCTCTGACATAGCCTGCATGAGAATGAGGATATAAGTAATGTCCTCCAAACCAGTGAACCCTGAATTTTTTAATTGCAAGCCTATCTATTATGTAGGAACCCCTTTGCATTAATAAGATTCTTTCATCAAAACCTAGCGTAGATATTTTGCAATCAAATAATTTATTAATTACGTCTAATTTTGAATCATTATATAAAACGTCTATCGTTTTATCAATACAGTAACTGTGTAATTTTGGCTGCATAATAATAAATTATATCACATTAAATTAACATTATATATTTATTATTTATTATTTATTTTATGAATTATATGATTCCATAGCTTTATTTAAGAATATGCTTTCCGGAACAGCGCCTACCACTTCTCCGTTATCGTTCATTATAGTTTTAGGCACGCCGTAGACCTCGTATTTCTCCGATAAATTAATAAATTCTTGAGTTTCTATTACTTCAGCAGTAATATTATCATTGGCCATTGCAAAACTATATGCTAGAACCGCCGCCGGCGGACAATGAGGTCAGGTAGGCGTAATAAAAACCTGTATATTAAACGGCTTCGTTATTTCCTTAAGTTTTGCTAAAGTATTTTCAGTTAAGTTTACGAATTTGTTAGATACGTTTTTAATAGCCGTAATTATTGTCGTGAACTCATGCCCTGCCGGAATTCCATAAAATCTTATGCCGTAATCTTTATCTTCGCCTGCAATAATAACAGCAGGAGTTCTTTTAACGGCATATTTTTTAGCTGCTTCTTTATCTTTATCAAAATCGTATTCTATAAGAAAAATCTTATCGCTAAGCGATGACAGCTCAGTAATTATGTCTTTAGTTTCCTTGCAATACATACAAGCATCTTCTGATTTAAAAAAAATTATTTTAACATTGTCCTTTAATTTTTCAGAAAATTCTTTTTTGAGATATACTGTATCTTCTTCAGATAAAACAGCCATTTTTACCTCCTAATATTTTATTATTTGACTATACTATATGCTATATATAATAAAAAAATACAAATATAACAAATATAATAGTTAAAATAATAAATTAAATAAAAATAACTCTTAAAAATTATACAAAAAAATAAACTAATTTTATATTTTAATTTATAATTATAAGTTTAATTTTAATATAAATTAAATATCTTTAACCCTTTAGCCTTTAAATATATTTATTAATAATATTAACATTAATTATTTTAAAAAACAATATACTAAAAATAAAATATTATGATGATATTTAAATATATTTAAATATTTATAAAAAATAAATAATTGCTTAAAGATAATCTAAAAAACGGACATTAGAATATTATAGGTCTTTATATTGACCAAGTTATGTTTAAAATATTCAAACATAATGGATATAAAAAACAGGCATGAAAAATATTACAGGTCTTTATATCCTAATTTAAAATAAATATGATATTGATTTTTAATAATTTTAACATTATACTTATACTTAATATTAAATATATATATACATAATATAATACAGTTAAAAAACTAACTAAAAATTAAAAAAGGTGCATAATGCTAAAAGATAAAAGTTTTTCAATTTTTATATTTTTGACTATGATAATGTTTATATTTATTTTTCCGTTTATTTTATCCGATTCGGCATATGCGGTCTCCAATCTTTCAAATCAATATAATAATGGCATTAAAAATAAAAATGGTAAATTAAATAAAAAATATGTTATAGAAAATAAAAAATATATTATTTTAAACATTGCTCCGCATCTTAAAGGTTATATAAATAAAAAAAATCAAAAAGTATATTATTATTATACTATAACAAAGCGATATTATTACTGGAATGAAGGAATATGGTTTAATTCTAAACATTTAAAAAGTATGTTTAAAATTACTAGGCAGAATAAAATACCTGCCCCGTTAAAACATGGTCCTCTGCTTAGAGTTAAAAGAAAAAAAACTCCAGCCGGATTTGCTGCTTTAAAAGTTCCGCCTAAACATGTAAAAAAAGGAATACCTAATGCAGCGACCGAACACTTATATAATTTTCCCTTAACATTGCACGGATTAGTTATTTATCAAAAAAAATTCAATTAAACGTTTGCAAGGAAGCCGATAATTATGAAATTTTTGAATATTCTAAAATATCCTGACCCTGTGCTTAGAATAAAAGCTCAAAACGTTAGCAAAGAAGAACTTAAGAATATATCAAAACTTGCAAAAGATATCGCATATACTATGTATAAGGCTGAAGGGGTCGGTCTTGCCTCAACTCAAGTAGGGATAAACAAAAGAATAATTATTATAGATGTCAGCAAAAAATTTGATGAAAATTACGAAAGTTTTTTGAACAATCAAGATATTCTATTTTTAAATAAAAATCTTATAATTGCAATTAATCCTGAAATAATATACAGGGAAGGCAAAATTACCCACGAAGAAGGATGTCTGTCTGTACCCGGGTTTAACGCAGATATTGAAAGGTCTAATATTATTAAAGTAAAAGCTTTAGGATTAGACGGAAAAGAATTTATTACTGAAGCAGACGGCATATTATCTATTGCTTTTCAGCACGAAATTGACCACCTTGACGGCATTCTTTTTATTGATAAAGTCTCTCCGCTTAAAAGAACATTGTATAACGCTAAACTTAAAAAATTAAAAATTGAAGAAAAAGTGTATTAGTATGGAGTTTAATAATATTAATATATTAATATTATTAAACTCATGAAAGACTTAAGCAAAAAATTAAATATAAAGATAAGTATGAATTATAATATTAATAATATTAAACTCATGAAAATTATTTTCATGGGAACTCCTGAAATTGCCTCAGAATCTTTAATATCTATAATTGAATTAACAAAAAATAATATAGCTGATTTAAAATGCATATATACTAAACCTGCAGTATGGAACAATAAAAAATCTCAATACATAAAATCTTCTGCTAATATTGTCGGCGATAAATACAATATACCCGTAAGAACTCCTAAAACCCTTAAAAATAATCAGGAAGAAATAGACTTTCTTGTAAATATTAAACCTGATTTAATTATTGTCGTGGCTTACGGTCTTATTTTGCCTAAAAATATTTTAGATATACCTTTATACGGCACCATAAATCTTCATCCGTCTATTTTGCCGGATTTAAGAGGACCGAGCCCCATTCATTATGCTTTATTGGAAAATCTTAAATATACCGGAATTTCCATAATGGCTTTAGATGAAGGAATGGATACCGGTCCGTTGATAGCGCAAATGAAAACTCCTGTAGGCAAAGATGAATATTTTGAAGAATTATATGACAGACTTTCAAAAATCGGCGCTTATGTTTTATCTGATGTAATAAAAACACTTGCTTTAATTCATTCTATGGAAAATATTTATTTATGTGAAGAAAATAAAAAAATATATACTTACGCATCTCCTCAATCCGCTTCAATGTTATATCAAAAAGATTATAAACAAAACTTAACTATAACTAATAAAATGGACAATGGGATTAGAAAAATTAATTTTTCTAAAGATAAACCTGATTTAATTTATTCTAAAATTAGAACGTTTTCAGCATCAGACCCTGCTTATTTTATTTTTGAAAAAAAGATGATAAAAGTCGTAAGAGCAAATCTAATTGTAATAAAGGGGCAGTTTGAAAATTGCAATGACAATTTAAGCAAAAATAACTCAAAAGCAATCCAGTTTAAATCAAGGCATAATTATTGCGAGTTTTTAGATGAAGGTTTAAATAATTATAATATAATATACAAAAAATTATCGCCTGAATTATCATATGATAATATAAGCATGCAACTTTCTGAAACTAATAGAATAGAATCTAACAACAATGACAATAATGATAATGATAACCAGCTAAATACAGAGAACAAATATAACCCTAAATTAATTTATAAACCCGGCATGGTTATTATAGCCGATAAATCAGGTTTAATTATAAGCACTTTAGAAAAAGGCGTTTATTTAAAATTATTGGAATTAAAGCCTGAAAGCAAAAAATCAATGAATTATATTGATTTTATAAACGGACTAAGAATTAAATCTGGCATTATACTACAATAAATTAAATAATATATTAAATAATTAACGATACTAAATATTACAATAAAAACTTAGCCCTGCAATAGATGCTATTTATAAGTTCTAATGCTAAATAACTCCGGATAACCGCTTCGCCATAAACGGCATATAAAATTCTATTACAGGATTAAGGTAAAATATTAAAATAGATTAAGATATCACAACGCATCATTATAAAAATAAAACTTGCATAAAAATAATGATATAAAAATTTTAAAATGGCTATAAAAAAAGAGCATCTCTATTTTCTAAAAACTATAATAATTGCATCTATCGTGCTGCTTATTTTATCTTCATTTCTTTTCTGGATATTTTCAGGCGGACTTGAAAAACTAAATCCCGATTTGCCGTTCTTTATTTTTATATTAATAATATCAATATTTTTTTTATTTATCGCAATATTTATAGTTAGCTTAATATACAATGATAATAAAAATAAATCATTTTTTGTTAATTTTACACGTTATGTATTAATAAAAATATTATATCCTGCTGCTGTTTTAATAGCATCAATTTTTCGCATAGATAGAAATAAAATGCAGCAATCATTTATAGCAATAAATAACTCGCTGCTTTTTTCTATCAGAAAAAAAGTGCAGAATGACAGAATATTGATTCTTTTGCCTCATTGTCTCCAACTGCATAATTGCAAGGCAAAAATTACCGAAGACGTGCATCATTGTCTTGATTGCGGAAAATGCAATATTAAAGAACTTAATGCCTTAGGCAATAAAAAAGGAATTTATATAGCCGTGGCAACAGGAGGAACATTAGCTCGGAGAGTGCTGGAAGAAAAAAGACCTAAAATTGTTATTGCAGTTGCCTGCGAAAGAGATCTTTCATCAGGAATAATAGATGCTTTTCCTTTGCCTGTTTACGGATTAATAAATATAAGACCAAACGGACCATGCAGAGATACTCAGGTTGACGTAAGCGCCCTTAACAGTTTAATAGAAAAAATCATAGTCTAGTTTAGTTATTAATTTTGTTATTAGTTTAGTTATTAATTTAGTTATTAGTTTAGTTATTAGTTTAATTTAGTTATTAATTTAGTTATTAGTTTAGTTTAGTTTAGTTATTAATTTAGTTTAGTTATTAATTTAGTTATTAGTTTAGTTTAGTTTAGTTATTAGTTTAGTTTAGTTTAGTTATTAATTTAGTTATTAGTTTAGTTATTAGTTTAATTTAGTTATTAATTTAGTTATTAATTTAGTTATTAATTTAGTTATTAGTTTAATTTAGTTATTAATTTAATTTAGTTATTAATTTAGTTATTAGTTTAGTTTAGTTTAGTTATTAATTTAGTTATTAATTTAGT
>JAJYRF010000028.1 GCA_021794255.1 bacterium
CTTGAATTGTTTAAACTTGAATTGTTTAAACTTGAATTGTTTAAACTTGAACCGATAACTCCTGCTCCAGTTTGCAATATATTAAAATTATTCAGCATTTTTTATTATATGTTATACTATATATTTTATTTTTATATTAATTATGTTCTATTAATGTCTAAATTTTTATTATATATACCATATTATATTATGGTATAGCTTGTTCAAGCGATGTCAGCATCGCGTTTTCGGTGGTCAGCACTTTTGAATTTGCCACATAAGCGTTTTGCGCTATTATCATATTTGTAAACTGCGTTGAAATATTAACATTTGATTGCTCTAACGCCGAATCGGTAATATATCCGAAATTACCTGTCTGAGCGGTCCCTATTGCAGGCTGCCCGGAAGTATAACTTTGGGCATAAAGACTATTGCCTTCAGATACTAAACCAGTCGGAGCAATAAAATTAGCAAGTGCTACCTGATATAAATATTTAGTCTGTCCGTTTGAAAATAGTCCTGATATTCTTCCTGATTTATCTACCGTAAAACTTGTAAGCGTCCCAGTAGAATAACCGTCTTGAATAAATGATGTCGTCGCCGATGTTGCGGCATACTGAGTAAGATTAGTCAAGTTTAAAGCAACATTTAAAGGCTCAGTTGCTCCATCGGGAAGCGTAGTCGGAGAAGGGCTCACATAAGTGGGCGCATCTGTTAATGCTTGAGACGCTCCCGATGTAATCTGACCGTTAGAATTAAAAGTAATATCCGGGGCTGTTGCAGAAAGCGACTGTCTTTGTGCCGCTGTTCCGTTAAAGGAATAATAAACATTCCAATTGCCTGCCATTGAGGATGATGGAGCAAAAGTAACATTTAAAGGTAAGGCATTTCCTAAAGAATCGTAAGTATTTATCGTAGTAGAATAATAATCGGAAGAAGGACCAGCTATAACACCGCCTCCTGCAGTAAAACCTGTTGACGGAAGCGGCATAGCATTAGATAAATTAACAGTGCTGGCTGTCGTACTAACGCTTGCAACAGTATTTAAAAATTGGTAAGGGTCAATTGTTGAAGTTGTAGCTGTTCCGTTAGCATTTATCTGTATAGAATCCCCTTGCGATATACCTGACATACTTGTTAACCCTAATGTATTTTGCGAAACCGCAGTATTTTGAAGAATAGAACTTGTAAGAGGTTGATTTAATGTAATCGTGTTGCCTGCAATAGATTTAATAGTATAAAGATTATTAGTTCCATCACCATTGCCTATAAGAATTGAATTAGCGGCATTACCGGATGTTGCACTAAAATTTGTGGCAGAGTTAACAGTAATAGTTGTTGACCCTGCCGCTGCCGAAGATGTAAGATAACCCCCTGCAAATGTCCCTGTTGTTGTAGTAGGAGTTGTTTGCGGCGATATAGTTGAATTGAGATTTGCCGTCAAAGTTGCAGTAGTAGTAGCTTGAGGAGCTATCGCCCCCGTGTTAAGACTTATATCCTGAGGAGAACCTGATGTTGCAACACCTGCAGAATTTAACGCATAACCCTGGACTATATTTCCTGTAGGATCTACGATATTTCCGTTATTATTTTCTGAAAATTGACCGTTTCTTGTATAATATTGAGTTCCGTTAGGAGCTTTTACAATAAAAAATCCGTTTCCGTCAACAGCCATATCAAGCGGATTTGAAGTCGTCTGTAAAGCGCCTTGTCCAAATTGCTGCTGAATAGAATATAAATTTGTGCCGAGTCCTTCTTGCGAACTTGATGTTCCGCTTAAGGTCTGACTGACAAGATTTTCAAATATCGGATTGGAGCTTTTAAAACCTATGGTATTGGAATTTGCAATATTGTTTCCAATAACTCCCAGATATGTTTGGTTGGCGTTTAACCCTGAAACTGCTGTAAAAAGAGCATTAGCTGACATTTTATTTTCTCCTGTGTTTTTTTATTTAATAAATTCATAAAACAAAATATGAATATACTGCTATTAATCACATTTAAAAAAATAAAATTATTATAATTATAAAAGTTTATATAATTATAAAAGTTTATATAATTATAATAATTGATATATTTATACAATTAAAACTGTATAAATATTAAGATAATTAAACTTCTATATATTAATTTTGATATTTATTATATATGCCATATATCTATATTAATCGTCATAAAACTTAAATCTATTGAATTTTAATTAATTTAATAACTTAACTGATGCCTTGAACGCTTGATAACGGCACTGTAGTTCCGTTGTTAAGCTCAAGCTCTACTGCTCCGCTGCTTGAACTCGTTATTCCCGTTACTGTTCCGCCTGCCATAGTTTGCGCCGTTATAGAATTGCCCGACGAATCGGAAGCATTAACCGAAAATGAGTAATTCCCCTGCGGAGCCTGAGTTCCTGAATTAGTCATCCCATTCCAGCCGAAACTTTGACTGCCTGCGGTTTCTGCACCTAAATTTGTATTATATACAAGATTACCTGAACTATTATATATATCTAATGAAGTGTTTGCTGAATTTTGAGGAAGCGAATAAGCTAAATTGACCGCTCCACTGCCGCCATATTGCAAAGAATTTCCGCTTGCCTGAACGGTTTTGCCGACTAAATTAACGGCGCTGCCCATTGCCGCCTGATTTTCGGAAGAAACTAAACTGCTTATAGATGTATTCATCGTGTTTAATTCATTCATAGAATTAAACTGAGCCAGTTCCGAAATAAATTGCGTATTAGACATAGGCTGAAGAGGATTTTGATTTTGAAGTTCTTTAACCATTAAAGTCATAAAAGAATTTTCACTTATCAAATTGCTGTTGCTGGAAGCTGAAGCCGAACCGTACATATTTGATGGCACTGCTGCTTGAGACGATGTTGAAGACGCACTTGGTATTGTTGAAGCAGCGGTAGACGTCGCCCCAAAAAGAGAATTTACCGACATTTTATTTCCTCCATATTATTTATAAAATTATTTATGAAAAAAATTTCCTTTATTTACAATTATTTATTGTTAATTTATGGAAAAATTTTCCTTTATTTATAATATTTATATTTAAATTTACATTTCCGCATTATTATATTATAAGTTAAGCAATATCCGTGCCGTATTTTATTTTAATTTAAAAAAATTACGACTATATATATATATTATCAAGAAAATTACTTGAAATATTATATATATTCTTTTTTTAGGCAGTATTTTTTAGCTTTATCGTAAGTCATTAATATTTGCAGGGAATATTTAAGAACCTCATCAAACTTGCTTATTATTGAATCTTCTAAATATTCATGTACAATCTCATTTCTTAAATCTTTCATCGCTATTAAATCGTCTACAGAATCTACAAAACCTCTTTTTTCAGCCCTAAACACGATATCCAATTTTGTTTCAATATTTTCAAGTTCAAGAATATCAAGACCTCTGAGAAATTTATTTATAAAAACGTCTATAGATCTGCCAAATCTGGCGCATAGTGCTTCAAAAGCTTCCAATTCATTTTTCGTGTATTTATTTTTAATGCCGGTTTTATTACATTTTTTATAAGATATATCAAGCCAATTAATTGTTTTTGTAAAAATTTCAAAATTTTCTTTAAATATTTCAATGTTTTTGTTCATAATAATTTTAATCAAATTTTATTCCCGTATGATAAATATTTTTTATAAAAGCGTTTTTGTTGATATCTTCCGTTAATATTAAATCAATTTTTCTATCTCCGAGTGCTTTTATCAATTCAACTTTAATTTTTCTTTTAATAATATTGTCAATATTATGTGATTTTATCATAATATCAATATCTCCGCCTCTTTTTAAAAGATCGGTTCTGGAACCGAAAAAAATAATTTCCGCAGTCTTATCGTATTGTTTGATTATGCTTATAATTTTTTCTAATTCATTTTCTTTATATCTTAGCTGCATATTCATAATAATTTGTAAGAATTAATATGAATTAACTCTTTTAATGCTATAATTTTTTTATTCATAATATTCCGCTTTTTATTTTTTATATATATTATATCATATAATCTATTGTTAATTCACGGCTATATTAGCTATATACGGTTATATCTGATGCTTATATAACTTTAAAACTATTTTAAATATTTCTATCGGCAATTTTCAGTATATTATAATATTTATATATCTTCATTTTTAAATTCTTTTAATTTATTTCTTAATGTTCTTGAAGTTATTCCAAGTAATGCAGATGCCTTATTTTTGTTTCCGCCTGTTTTAATAAGAGCTTCGCCGATTAATTTTTTTTCCATTTCTTTAATATTTAAAATATCTATTGTGTTATATTTATTGTAATCGGCTAAATTATTTTCAATATTGCAGTTATATTTATCTATACCGTTTATACCGTTTATATCATTTACATCATTTACATCATTTACATCATTTGCATCATTTGTATCATTTATTATCTCAGGACTCTTAATATAACTATTATTATTGCCGTCATCGTTTAAATTACAGCCGATAGTATTTAAACTGTCATTATCAGCGTTATTCATATTACCTGTATTACCTGCATAATCTGTATCTATTGTTGTATTTATAATAATATTTTTTGCAAATAATAAGTCTAAATTATTCTCGTTATTATTATTGCTATTCTTGCTGTATAAACCGCTTAGCATATCTAATCTGCTCAAATGCGATATATTTAGAATATTGCTGTTTTGCGCAAGTATCACTCCTCTTTCTATTATATTTTCTAATTCTCTTACATTGCCTTTATAATCCAATGACATTAAATAAACTAAAGCGTCTTCGGATATACTATTTATATCTCGATAATATTTTTTGGCATATTTTTGAATGAAAAATATACTCAGGGGCTTAATATCCATTTTCCTTTCTCTTAAAGGAGGTAATTCTACAGGCAGAACATTCAGCCTGTAGAATAAATCTTCTCTGAATGTTCCTTCTTCAACCATTTTTTTTAAGTCTTTATTAGTTGCAGCTATAACTCTTGTATTAATATACACGGGGGTGTCTCCTCCAACCCGGTCTATATAGTGTTCCTGAAGTGTTCTTAAAATTTTGGATTGAAGATTTTTATCCATATCTCCTATTTCGTCAAGCAATATCGTACCGTTATTTGCAAGTTCAAATTTTCCGGTCTTTCTGGATGATGCTCCTGTAAAAGCTCCTTTTTCATGACCGAATAATTCGCTTTCAAGAAGCGTAGGGACAATTGCCGAACAATTAACGGCGATAAAATTGCCCTTTCTTCCCGATTTATTATGCAGATATTTAGCGACAACTTCCTTTCCGGTGCCTGATTCTCCAGTTATAAGAACCGTTGCATCTGTCGGCGCTATAATATCTATAAACGATTCTATCCTGTTCATTTTTTTAGACAAAAAAACAAAATTATTTCCATTATCTTTTATTATTATTTTATGATTTATTATTTCATTTTTATGATTTTTAAAATTTATTAGAGTAGTTGAATTTATTGAATCTATTGAATTTTTAATATTATTATCTAAACAGACGTTTATATTATTATTGCTATTATTGCCATTGTTGCCATTGTTGCCATTGTTTTCACTGCTATTTTTATTAGTATCTATATAATCAACATCATCATAATCAACATCATCTATATTCGCAGCGCTATTTTTTATGGAGTTTATGCTGCTCTTTTCATGTATAATTTTTTCTATATTTTTTATCGTATTTTCAAGATCCGATATGCTGAACGGCTTTAAAAGATAATCTGCAGCTCCATTTTTTATGGCTATTATTGCGCTTTCTATAGTTCCGTATGCTGTAATAATAACAAAAGGCGTATTTTCAAAGTCGCTTATTTTTTTTATTTCATTTAAAAAGCTTACTCCGTCCATTCCCGACAGATTTAAATCCGAAATTATCAGAAAAAAGTCATTGCTATTTTTATTTATATAACTCAGCGCATCTTCGGCAGAGGAAAAAATTTCCCCTTTTCTGTTTAATTTAGAAAGACCGAGACTTAATGCAGAACGCATATAAGAATCATCGTCAACAATCATTATTTTTTCTTTAAGCATTTGATACTATACTCCGCTAATGAAAATTATCAGATTTAAAATAATCAATATAATATAATTATACAATATATAACAGTATAAATATAAGGGGAAATCTAAAATTATTTATTATAAATATTTATAATAAATAATTTAAATTAACTTTCGGCATTACATTGCATTTATAATTTATTAATGATTGCAAATCAGGCGGGTTTTAACTCTTAATAAATAATAAACCGAAAAACGTAAAACGTAAAAATAGATGAATTAATTTAATTATGATATAATATTTTAATATTTAAGAAAAACAAATCAGAAATGCATCAAATTAATTAAATACGGCAAGGCGTCATTTCCGCGAAAGCTGGAATGGTTTATAGCTGTCGGTATTTGGACGGCTCATCCAGTGTTTATTCCATGTTGAAACAATTTTAATAGTTTCTAACGGCGGTTTAAGGATATATAATAATAATTAGTAAATACTACAGTTGATTATGGTTATCGATAAAAAAAATACAATTAGCCTTATTAATATCATTAATGATGCTAATGATATTAACGGCAGAGCTGATATTAAACTGGATGTTAATCCTGAGATGATTTTAGAACCATTCATTATTAATCCAAATAAGGAATCTTTAGAAAAAGCCTTCAAATCTTTTGAACTGGCTTCCGCCAAACTTTCTAAATATTACAATAGCTTAGAAGAAAAAATAATAGACTTGAAAGAAAATTTAAATGCAGTTTTAGAAAGCATGCCTTTAGGAGTTATAATTACCGACGAATTGAATAAAATAACATTTATAAATAAATATTTAACGGGACTTATTTCCCAGAATAGTTTAATTAAATATTTAAATAAAGATATAAATGAATTTTTATACTATTTTTTTGAAAAAGCAGCCATTGAAGATTTTATAAAACCTATTTTTAATCCAATTGAAAAAACAATGGCTATTTCAAAAAACAAATCTATTCCTATCTTTGCTTATGTTAAAATTTTATATGGAAAAAATAAAAAATTTTCAGGCAGAATATTTATTTTTCAAAATATAGAAGAAATTAAAAAAACTAAAAGACTTGCCGAAATAGGAGAAATGTCTGCGAAAATAGCTCATGAAATAAGAAATCCTCTTGGCTCGGTTGAACTTTTCGCATCTATTTTATCAACAGAATTAAAAGACGAAAAACATAAGGAAATTATTTCCTATATAATTTCTGCCGTTAAAAATATGAATACAACAATTACCAATCTGCTTGAATTTTCAAAAAATATAAAACCGGATATTTCAAAACAAAGTTTGTATGAAATCTGCAGCAATTCAATTTTATTCGCTTCATATATTATAAAACAAAAAAATATTACTATTGACGAAAATATTGATAGAGGTCTTTTTATTAACGGTGATAAAAATCTATTAACGCAGAGTTTTTTAAATATTATAATTAACGCTTGCCAATCCGTTCCTGAAAATAACGGCATAATTAATATAAACAGCACAATAATAAAAAACGATTCAAATGATACCGATTATATTTGCATAACATTTGAGGATAACGGTAAAGGATTTGAAAAAGAAAATATGGATAAAATATTTACTCCCTTTTTTTCCACAAAAAAGAGCGGAGGAACAGGTTTAGGGTTATCTATCGCTTTAAATAACGCTATATTGCACGGCGGCTATATAAATGCGGAAAATTCGGCCGACATCGGCGCTAAAATAAGCGTTTATCTGCCAATTTGACATACTCCCCATGCTTAAAGGCAGGGGATGAGCTTCGCTGGTCTTCGCTTCGGCTCTGCTATCGACGATACCCGCCGGAAAATCCGGTCTTACGGTATCTCCGTTGCAAGAAGAGTAGATGTC
>JAJYRF010000062.1 GCA_021794255.1 bacterium
AAACATTTTTTAAGCAATCCACCCGAAGGATATATTTATAAAATCGCCAAACATCAAACGAAACTATCAATCAATAAGATATATCTAAAATTTAATCGTTTTGTATTGGGTAACTATGTCAAAAGCGACGTCTTTTCGCCGGCCTTATATAAATCTATTTTTAAGCTTTTTAATTACGCAAGAAAAAACGCCGTCGATTTTGAAATAATTGGTAAATTTATCCGCTCAAGGAATTACGGAGATACACTTTTTTATACAGCTAATTCCGAAGGATTATTATTATTTTCTACATATGCGCTTACGCTTCCGGATTTAAATCGTACGTGGATTATTGAAATCGAAGATGTTATAACTTTATTTGACCCGTTCTTAAAAAACGGAGATACTAAAGATATCGACATACATGGAGCGGGTTTTTTTAAGTTATTTAAGCGGCTATACGAATCCCCTCACTGCAAAAGAATTATAACCCATATGAAATCTACAGCCGACAGTATTCCGTCTTTATTTGGCAGCGAATCGATAACTAATAAAATCTCCTACATTCCTCCGGCTGTCGATGTTCCTGTTAATATTAAAATTGATTATCCTAAAAATGAAATTAATATATTATTTTCAAATTCATGGAACCAACAAGAAGAAGGCTTCTTTCTTAGAGGAGGGATAGACGCTATTAAAGCATTCATATTTATAGCCAAAAAATATCCCAACGTTTCGCTTATAATTAGATCAACTATTCCGGATAATGTTAAAACGCTCTTAAAAGACCTAATTCTTGAGAAAAGAATACAAATCTTCGAAGATAAACTGGATTCAAAAAAATGGGACGAAATTAAAAGTAAGTGCCATATTTATTTATTACCCGCCGCAAGAATTCATGTTGCTTCTCTTCTTGAAGCTATGTCGTGCGGCATGGCCGTAATATGTTCGGACGGGTGGGGTTTTGAAGAATATATTGAAGACGGCGTAAACGGTCTAATCGTCAGCGGTCGCTATGGCAATGTAAGCTGGATTGATTCCGAAAACGGTTTGCTTAGGGAATATTATAGTCCTATGTTTGCGGAAAACGAATCTGTTATTATTCAAATTATGGCAAAAATAGAATATCTTATGGAAAATCCGGAAAGGTTTTTAGAAATAAGAAAGACGGCAAGGCAGACCGTTGAAGATAAATACTCCACCGCTAAATACGATAAATCCTTTAAAAGAGTGCTCGACGATATTTATTCTGAGGGTAATATAGGACATGCTTCTTTAAAAAATAAAGCCGAAAAAAAACATATAGACGATTCTATACTCCCCTTGTTTTTTGATGAATTAGTCTTAACGAAAGACGAAACAGGCAGGTATATTGTTAAAACAAGCGAAGACTATCATCTCGACAATGAGAATATTTTGTTTTCTTCATACGGCTATCTTGAATGCTTGGATTATATCAACCACGGTTTTAAATATGACGGCAATATTAAATTTAATGAAGCAATAATTCTTATAATTAAAAAAATATATAGATATATGTCGGTAATAAAAGGCAATAATAATTCAGGAGATAAAGGCCGTAAGTTAATAATATATGCCGGAAAAGTTAAACCGTTTGTTGATACCAAAGTAGGAAGCCATCCCGTTTTTAATTTTGTTAATTATCCGCCTAAAGGTTATTCATTTAGATACCACGACGAATTTGATAATTATTTTTTTATTAGGCTATATAGGTTAATATTTATTTACGTTCAAATTATATTCCTTGCTTCCAAGGCCATTGTTAAAGGGATACCCCTTAGCTTTGTGAAACATTTTTTTAAAACCAGAGGCGGCACGCAATATCAAGTCGAAATGCCCGTTGGTTCTAAAACTACCGTGCTTTATCCCACTTATCCGTTTACTTACGGACAACATTCATGGTTTATCGAAATTGAAGATATGCTGACTTTAATGGTTCCCTTTTGCTATAACGGCAATCCTAATATTGAGCTAAACAAAGAAAGTTCAATCATTAGGATGTTGGAAATAATGTTTGAATCGTCCCGATTTAAGGGAGTTATATGCCACCTCAGATCGACTGCCGACGGTCTTCGTGAAATATATAGCGGGAATCGGAAAGTAAAAGAAAAGATTTTTCATATACCGCTCGGCATGTCGTTAGACTCTCCGGTTTATTTTCAAAAAAAGAACATAACGGATAATAAAAAAATCAAGATACTTTTTATGAGCGGATGGGCACAAGATCCAAGAGCGTCATTTAGGAGAGGTCTTTTAAATGCCTTGGAATCTTTCGATCGTTTATGTAAAATAAACGACGATGCAGTATTAATTTTAAGGACCAAGCTTCCTTCTTTAAGAAAAAAGTATATGGATTTGGTTGAAGACGGCATCAAAAGCCGTAGGATTGTGCTTATAGAAAATAAGTTGTTAAAATCGGATATTGAAAAAATTTATTATGATTCTGATATTCTTTTGTTTCCGGCTTACAGAATGGCCGTTACTACGCTCCTGCAGGCAATGGCGCATTCTCTTGCTATTGTAGCAAGCGATGGATATGGAATCGAAGAGTATATCAAAGACGGCGTCAATGGACTTATTGCCCGCGGCATTTATGGGAAAAGCGGATATATTGACAAACAAGGAATATTCAGGGAGGACTATGTTTGTTCTTTGGATATAAATGAAGAAGTAGTTAATAATTCGGTTAGATTGATGAAATTATTGATTGAAGATAAAAAATTGATGAACTCTATTCAATTTAACGCAAGGAAAGCCGTTGATGATGAATTTTCGATGGAAATGTGGAATAAAAGATTTGCCGATGTTTTGGCTTATAGCAGTAAGTTAAAGGGTTAAATCTGTGGAAATTAATTTTAAGGCCAGTCCAATTATTGCAATTATTGTTCCTTGCTTTAATGAAGAAAATGTGTTACTAGAAACATCAAAAAAGCTGGGAACGGCTTAAAATAAACATTAACAATAGATAACACCATGTTAATTAAAATTATTAATCAAAAAAGGAAAAGAATTTAGACGAAATTATATTATGAATACTTATTTGAATAAAAATGAAATATCAAAATCAATTGATTTGCCAGTTCTAATATTAGTTACACCTTGTTACAACGAAGAAGAAGTATTACAAGAGACATCAAAAAGACTAATATCAATTTTAGATGAATTGATTAAAGAAAAGAAGATTTCTAAAAATAGTTGTATGATTTTTGTTGATGACGGAAGTCGTGATAAAACTTGGGATAACATTGAGTATTTATCAAATAAAACAAAATATATAAAGGGCATAAAACTTTCTAAAAATGTAGGTCATCAAATAGCTCTAATAGCTGGTATGGAATATGCTGTAGATAAATGTGATTGCCTTATAACGCTTGACGTTGATTTACAAGACGATGTAGAGGCTATTAAGTCAATGATTGTAGAGTATAATAGCGGTTATGAAGTGGTATATGGAGTCAGATCTAAGAGAGAAAAAGATGTTTTTTTTAAGAAATTTTCCGCAGAAATGTTCTATCATGTAATGAAACTTTTAGGCGTAAATATTATTTTTAATCATGCAGATTATCGACTTTTAAGTAAAAGAGCAACAATGTTTTTATTATCATTTCAAGAAAGAAATATTTTTATTAGAGGATTAGTTCCCTTAATAGGGTTGCGAAGCACATCAGTTTATTATGAAAGGAATGAGAGATATTCAGGGGAATCTAAATATTCGCTATATAAAATGTTAAATTTTGCCTTGGATGGCATTACATCTTTTAGCATATTTCCTCTTCGTTTCATCTCTATGATAGGATTTATAACATTTTTAACAAGCATATTAATGATTTTTTACGTGTTTTTTGTAAAGTTTTTTACTAACAAAGCATTGCCTGGTTGGGCATCCACTGTTTTACCAATCTACTTTATAGGCGGTATCCAGTTGCTATCCTTAGGTATTATTGGAGAGTATTTAGGCAAAATATACAAAGAAACTAAAAGAAGGCCAAGATATTTTATAGAAAAAGAGGCTTTATATGAAAAAGATTGATTTCGATGATTATGCTACAAAATATAATGATTTGATGCAAAAACAACATGTATTATTAGGAGATATTTCATATTATAGCGAACATAAAGTTAAAATAACAAAAAATATAGTCAATAAATATTTTAAAAATAATAATTTTTTAAATATATTAGAGTATGGTTGCGGTATTGGAAGAAACTTACCTTATCTAAAAAAATATTTTCCAGAATCAAAAATATTTGCTTATGATATATCAACAGAAAGTTTAAAAATTGCAAAGATACAAAATCAAAATGTGCAATTTATATTTAAAGAAGATATTGAAAAATATAAAAATAAATTTGACCTTATTTTTGTTGCCGGCGTATATCATCATTTACCAATAAATATTAGAGAAAATATGACTTCTAAAATTAAAACGCTTTTATCTAAAGAGAAGGGGGTAGTTATTATTTTTGAACATAACAAATATAATCCGCTAACTAGGCTCATGGTTAGCACTTGCGAATTCGATAATGATGCGATTTTGTTAACTAAGCAAGAATTAAAAATGCTATGTGAAAATAACGGATTTTGTCACATAAGAAGTGGTTATACCATGTTTGTACCCCCCATTTTTAAAAAATTTGCCTTTTTAGAAAAATTACTACATTGGTTTCCTTTAGGGGGGCAGTATTATATTGTATTAGCTGATACTACTAATAAAATTGAAAGGAAACGATGTTTGTTATATCATTATTAATAACCCTCATAGTTTTTTTTGTTTAACCTTTTGGGAAATCGGTTTTGTGATATATTATATCACGTAAACATAGAAACTATAAGGGTTTTTTTATTATTTTTTTATATATTAGGTAGTTCTAAATCGGGATTTGGGTTAACATCTATATATCACAAATAATAAGCGGTGCGGTCTATACTCTAAGTGGCTTTTTGTTTGCAAAATATTTTGCTTTTAAATTTTAGATATAATGAAATATTTTAGGGGAATAATGAAACATATATTTTCAAAATCATCGGTAAGATTTAGTGTTTTGATTGTTTTTTTTACATATTTTATTATTTCAATAATATATTGGATGCCACCTTTGTTTTCGTTTAACAATTATATAATAGGAATAGGTGGAGGGAAGGGTGATCCAGGAGCTTTTATTTGGTTTTTATCTTGGTGGCCATACGCCATACTTCACGGATTAAACCCTTTTTTAGAAAAGTATGCATGGGCACCATATGGTCAGAATTTAGCATGGGTCAATTCTATTCCTGCCTTAGCAATTTTTATGGGGCCAGTTACTTATTACTTTGGTCCTGTAGTTTCATATAACATTATAGCTTTACTTTCACCCCCTTTAGCTGCTTTAAGTATGTTTATTTTTACTTATTATTTTACTAAAAGACTTTTTCCTTCTTTTTTCGCAGGTTATTTTTTTGGGTTTTCATCTTACATGATTGGTGAATTAAGAGGTGCACCCAACCTATATGTTATTTTTCTTATACCTGTTTTGTTTTTAATTTGCATTATGTTTATGAAAAAGCAAATAAAAAAAACATATTTTATATTTTTTATGTGTATAACTTTAATTATTCAATTTTGCATTTCTCCGGAAATTTTTACTACAGTTACTTTTTTTGGTTTTATTTCCTGGGTAGTCGGAATTATTGTCTTTAGAAAAGATTATAAAAACTTTTTATGTCTTTTTAAATATTTAGCGGTATCTTATTTTTTATCTTTTATTATATTATCGCCTTATTTTTACTATATGTATATAGGATTCTCTCAATTTTCTGCCCCATCGTCATTATTACTATATTATAATCGATATAATGTGGCAAATGTTCTTGAGTATATTATACCTACCCCTATTACATATTTAGGAGGTAATGCTTTTATCCCTTTGACAAATTCATTTATTGGTAATTGGAATGAAATGGGGGCATATCTCGGATTGCCACTTATTGCTATATTGATTATATATATTATAAGAAATTGGGGTGCTAAACATGTAAAGTTTTTAAGTATAATGTTATTAGTAGTTTTTTTCGCATCTCTCGGAACACCTATTCGTGTTGGGGATATCAGTATTGGGCCAGGTCCAGGGATTTTGATTTTATTGATACCATTATTACATATAGCAACTCCAGTTAGATTTTCTATGTATATTAGTTTTATTGCATCTATTATAATAGCTCTTTTTTTAGGTAAATATAATAAATCTATTTTAGCTTATATCAGTGTGTTAATTGCAATTATTTTTATAATTCCAAATGTCCCGGGGAGATATAACAACTTTATGGATTCTAAAATATCAATGCCAAAAATATTTAGTACCAAGGAGTATAAAAAGTTAATTTATCCAAATGAAAATATTTTAATTATTCCATTTGGTGTAAATGGTTCAAGTATGTTTTATCAGGCTGTGGACAAATTTTATTACAGAACGCCGGATGGTTATCTTGGTCAATCGCCGCAGTATATTTTAAATTACCTATATTAAATACTTTATATAATAATAAAATAATACCACATTTACGCTCTAATTTATTATATTATATAAAATATAGTAAAATAAATGCTATATTAATAATAGGTAAAAGAGAACAATTAGCATGGGAAAAAATTTTTCAATTATCACATATTTGTATAGCTAAGCATAAAATATCTAGAAATGTTGCAATTTTCTTAATTCATAATAAAATAATTTTAAGCCATTCATTTAATTGCTATTATAATTATAATAATGTATTAGTTCCTAATTCGTGGAAATAAAAAATAAAACAACTATATACACATGGAAACAATTACCACCGAATATTTAATTATCGGCGCAGGCATTGTCGGTTTGTCTGTCGCCAAAAAAATTAAAGAAAAGCATCCAAACGCCCATGTTTTAGTAATAGAAAAAGAAGAAGATATTGCGCGCCACGCCAGCGGAAGAAACAGCGGGGTTCTGCACGCCGGATTTTATTACACTAAGGAGAGTTTGAAAGCAAGGTTTACGAAAGAAGGCAACGGCGAACTGAAAAAATTCTGCGAAGAAAACGGTTTAAAAATAAACAGGTGCGGCAAGGTCGTAGTCGCATTAGACGAAGACGAACTAAGGGTGCTGTACGAACTCGAAAAAAGGGCTAAAGCAAACGGCGTAGAAGCAACCATAATAAGCGAAAAAGAGTTGGAATTATACGAGCCTAACGCAATAACGCATAAAAAAGCGCTGTGGTCGCCTAATACCGCGACTATCGACCCGATAGAGGTTTTATATGCACTAAAAAACAGGCTTATTCAAAACGGCGTAAATATATTATTTAAAACTCCGTATCTAAAAAAGATAGATAAAAACACGGTGTCTGCCGGATATAAAAAAATTAAAGCTAAAAAAATAATAAACGCCTCCGGTTTATATGCTGATAAAATAGCAAAAGATTTCGGTTTTTCAAAAAATTACACGATAATACCGTTTAAAGGCATTTACCTTAAATATACGGGCATGGACAAACCCATAAAAACAAATATCTACCCGACCCCAAACT
>JAJYRF010000088.1 GCA_021794255.1 bacterium
TGGGGGCACATCCCCCAGACCCCCTGAAAGACAATTTAAAATTAACTGTTAAAGACAAAAAACAAAAGATAAAAAATGGGAAGTAACAATATTAAAAAATTGTATTGACAAACGGGAGCAGTTCACATAAGCGCCATTAAAGATATCCCAGACCCCCTGAAAGACAATTTAATTAACCGTTAAAGACAAAAACAAGGAAGTAATAATATTAAAAATTGCATTGACAAACGGGAGTAGTTCAAAGTTCAATTGAAATAAAGAAGGCGCAAATGGAACATACGATAGATAATTATAATTCGAATAATCGCAATGCCAATTTTTTTAAATCCCTTGCTATCGTATCTATTATCTTTTTATGGCCGGAAGCTATATATATAGCACATATTCAAATTTCTCTCAATTATTTATTATTTGCATTTATTATTATATTTTTTAAAACATATTTACGGGACATAATAACGACGGGAATATTAATTATATTTTTTTATTTGTTGCTCATTGTTCAAATTTTATTTGCATTTAATCTCGCTACTCCTGCCAAAACAATTTTATATATTCCCTTATTTTCTTTTTTAGTAGTTTTTTGTTTTAGATTCATAAAACAAATATTTAAAGAAGAGGATGAACAAAAATTATTTAGGTTATTGAGATTATTTTTGAAATTGCAATTGTCGGTTCAAATTATTCAGTTGATTTTAATTCATATTGGATTTGGAAGCATAATGCCCCATACAACCAGTCCCCAATATATTAATGATAAAATACCGAGGGTATCTGGCTTTTTCTACGAACCGTCCAGCATAGGATTCAGTCTATCCCCTTTTATTTATATTTTAGTGCAGGATTTTAAAAAATTTATTAAATGGTTTCGCTACGAAAGCATATTTGTGATAATAATGATACTTTTTTTATCGTTTTCTACGACTTTTATCGCCGTAATATTTCTATCTATCGGTTTTAAGATAATAAGCGTATTTAGACATATTAAATTAAGGAATATAGTTATAACTTTAATTACCGGAGTATTATTAGTGAATTTCGCCATGACAAATCCCCAAATTTATGAAAGAATAAATCAGGTGTATTTAAGATTTACCGGTCAAGAAATTATTTCTTCAAAAATCAACTCTTCTTCCGCGGTTTTTATAAAGGGATTTGAAATGGCGAAAACAGCTTTGAAAAAATATCCGTTAGGGGTTGGAATGGAAAATATGCAGGTTTTAAATAAATATACTAAAGTCGCCCAATTAGGCGGTTTATTTGAAAAGCTCAATGCACATAACGGAGGCTCTATATTATTTAAAATAATTTCGGAATTTGGTTACCTTGGTTTGATAATAGCTATCTATGCTTTATTATACTTAATAAAATACTCCCTGAAAAAAGATAAAAATACTTATAATTTATTAATAGGCTCTTTTGTATTCGGTTTTATTTCTACATTTATTAGAGGACCTTCTTATACGGCAGGCGTGCCTATTCTAGGATTATCTGTTTTATTCTGGGTAATATTAGATAATTTAAAAAAATATTCTTCACCTTCGTATGTAAAAATTAATAAAAATAAGTTAAATATCGAAAAGCCTGAAATTACCGATTATTAATTTAAAATGAGATATAATAATTGAAGCTTATAAAGTTTTAAAGTCACTTAACATATTTTTTGTTTTGAACAGTTTATGACGACAATGTTGCTATCACAAGACAAGCCATGTGAAATTAATAAACAGGAAAATGAATTTGAATCAATGCTGTTTTTGCCGGTATGTCAAGAAAGAAATGGGGAAGGAGGATTAAGGAAAAAGGGTTACTTCAAATATAGTTATAAATATATTACTGGAGATACTTTTAGCTTAAACAGCAAGAGTTTATTGGATATCAATGTTGAATATCCAGCGTCAATAGGAGATAAGGCTTATAGTAATAATGGCAAATGGTGTCTATGCGATACGGAAGGGAACATTTTAAAACAAGTTTCCATAGAAACTCAAGAAAAGATAATAAGATACATTCAGGGTCTTTCGACAGAAAATCAACGAATTACATATATTCCCTTAATAACAATTGTTACTTCTGTTCTTAATAGGGTAAAAACATTAGAAGAAACTATTCAGAGCATCACAAGACAAACATATCCGAATATTGAATACATAATCATTGATGGGGGAAGTACAGATGGGACTTTGGATATAATCAAAAAATATGAGGATTCTATTGATTACTGGGTTAGTGAGCAAGACAAAGGGATTTATGATGCATGGAATAAAGCAATTAAAGTTTTTTTGGGTGATTATGTCGGATTTTTGGGGTCAGGAGATACTTTTTTTTATGATTCTATAAAATCGTATGTTGATTATATTTTAATGGATAGCAGAGTTGACTATATTTCTTCAAAAGTTGAACTTTACAATAAAAGACCGATTAGAATAGTAGGCTCAAAATGGGAATGGGATAAGTTTAAAAAGTTTATGAATGTAGCGCATGTAGGATCATTGCATTCCAGAAATCTATTTTCAGTCTATGGTTTATTTAAGACCACGTTTAGGACAGCTGGAGACTATGAATTTTTAATGCGTGCGGGCAATAATTTAGCAGCCGGTTTTATTGATAAGGTAACCGCAAGAATGGATATAAACAAGTACAGTGTGAGTTCTAATAATTATGCCGTTTTTGAAACCGTAAAAATAAAAATAACACATGCTCAAAGAAGTAAATTGACAATATATTTTGAGGCGACCATATCTATTTTAAAAAGTTTTTTAAGAAAAATTATTGGTTATATATAATGTTCCCATAAATCAATAAAACCCATATAGGTGGATTTCGGATGAGCAAGAATACTGCAATCTATAAATAAACATGAGGTGGAATAGATGAAGATTTGTTTTTGGAACACAATGCCTTCGCATCACACCCAGCCTTTTTATAAAGTTTTATCAAAACACGTCGATTTAGAAGTAAGATACTTTGAAAAGGTTTCAAAAACAAGAATTGATTTAGGTTGGAATTCTTATGAATATTTACCTAACAATCAGAAATATATAGAATCTTTAAATGAAGGTATAATTTCTTTACCTGATTGGAAAAATAGGATTCATATTATTTCAAGTTATTCTTTTTATTTTAATAAAGATTTAATAAAATTATTTATTAAAAATAATGTTAAATGGGCGCATTGGGGTGAAAGAAGTGGAATTAATTTAGTTAGAATGATTCATTTTAACTATATAATGTTTGACATATTATACCCTTTATTTATTTGGGTAAGAGGTTATAAAAAATATGCAAAACTGATTAACAGAAATGCTTTAGGTGCTTTTGCCGTCGGGGAAGCAGCAAAAAAAGATTTTATTAATTGGGGAGTAAATGAACATAAAATTGAAATACTTCCTTACTCAATCAACGCATTGTCAAAACCGAATGAATCACCTTCCTGGTTTAATGCCGACAATGAAAAATATTTTATTTATTTAGGTACTTTAAATAAAGGAAAAGGAATAGGTATTCTTTTAAAGGCGTTTGAGAAACTTAACTTCCGTAATCGGCGAAATAAATGGAAACTTATATTGGCGGGAAAAGATGAATCATGCGGATTTTACAACAAGCTATCCGAAAGATATAAAATATCCGACAAAGTAATTTTTACTGGCACTATAAAAGCAGGAGAAATTAACAAGCATATTTATTATGCGGATGTTTTTGTTTTGCCGACCCTTCGTGACGGATGGGGAGCGGTAATAAATGAAGCGATATCTATTGGAAAACCGGTTATTTCAACCAACCAGGCAGGGGCGTCTATTCATTTAATAAAAAACGGCAAAAACGGTTTCATAGTCAATGCCAAAGATGATTTAACCTTAAAAAACGCAATGCAATCATTTGTTGATAATCCTGATTTAATCAGCGCATATGGAGAGAATTCATTTAAAATTTTTCAGGAATATTCGCCTGAATCGAATTCAATTAGGTTTATCGATGCAATCAATAAATGGATTTAAAGCAATAAAAATAATTTATATAAATTTATGATAAAAAATAAAAAAAAGTTTTTTTATTTAAAGTTAATGAATCATGGGGTGCTAACGAACCCTCAATTTCAAAGATATTTTCATTTTGTATAAATTTTCAATCCAAGAGTAAAAAAAATATTTCGGGTATATAAGAAAGCCATCTTATACAAAAATTATAGATTTAAATCAAGACATGTTTCTAATATTCTCCAGTTTTAACTCAACCACTCGAAATGAAATTAAAAAAGCAGAAAAAATTGGAATGATTTTTAATGTTAAAAAAAACATTAGTTTATTTGTTGAATTTTATAATAATTTCGCAAAAATTAAAAAATTAGCATTATTAGATATAAAAAAAATAGAGCCAATGGGAAATATCACAGAAATTACATATGTAACTATGGAAAATGGAAGCGCCCATGTTGAACCATTAGTAATGCATTTATACTTAGTAGATTATATCGGAAAAAGAGTTACATTATCATACTCGGCTTCTTTATTCAGATATGAAAAATTATCCACTGTTAAAAATATAATAGGCAATGCTAATAGATTTTTACACTATAACGATATGATATATTTTAAATCAAAAGGTTTTAAGATATATGATCTTGGTGGATATGCAAAAGATACAAATGATTCAGAAAAAAAAGGAATAAATTTCTTTAAGGATTCTTTCGGTGGAGAATTTATCGAAGAATCTAATTATTTTTCAATTCCGGCATATATTGGAAAGAAAATCCAAATTATATTTAACAATATTGCAATAATATTTAGAAATTTCTGATACTGTCAAGTTTTTTGTGTAAATTTACTTGTTTTTAAAAAATAGCAAATCAGCTGCTTCAAAAATATATTTTACACTATCAAATTTCTCAATATATTTTAATTTTAAGGTATAATGAAAATGAAAATGAAAATTATCTGTTATCATAAAGTAGGTTTACACGCAAAAGGAGATAAAGACCCCGCTTATTTTATAAAACCGTTTCAATTTAAACTTCAAATGTTTATAATTAAGATTTTAGGATATAAAACAATAAGTTTAAACGAATTTTTAAATTTCTTAAAAGGCGAAAAAATATCCGCGAAAAAGCCTATCATGATAACATTTGACGATGGATATGAAAATAATTATACAACTGCATATCCTATATTAAAGAAAATGAAACTTACGGCTACAATTTGCATATGCACAGGATTTATCGGCAAGAAAGGCGCAATATTCGAAAAAGAAAAAAAAATAAAAGGAATAATGCCAGAAGATTATCTTAACGAAGAAGAAATTATAGAAATGTCTCAAAATGGCATATCTTTTTGTTCTCATGGCGTAAATCATTTTTGTATGGATGAACTCGAAGGAGTAGATTTAAAAAATGAAATAACTATATCAAAAGAAAAGTTGGAAAAACTTTTAGATAAAGAAATTAATTTTTTTTCTTATCCTTACGGAAGATATAATAAAAATACAATTGAAGCATTAAAGAGTGCAGGATATTTAGGAGCTTTTACAACAAAAAGGGGCAAAGTGAACCAAAAAGATAATCCATATGAACTTAAAAGATCAGTCATAAAGGAATATAGCAGAAATTTAAAATTTTTATCTACGGTTGAATTTTTGTACAAATTGTTTTTTTTATAATATCATTCCAAATGGAAAACATACTCATACTTGGCGGTGACGGTTATTTAGGTTGGCCCGCGGCCATGTATTTTTCGAGCAGAAAATATAAAGTGACCGTAGTGGATAATTACTTAAGAAGAGAACTATGTAAAAAATTGGGAATAAATACGTTGTATGAAGCTCCGAGCTTAGTAGATCGGGCGCGTATATGGCATGAAATTACCGGTCTTGAAATTAAAGTAATAATAGGAGATTTGCAAAATCCGGAATTTATGCGTTCTTTGTTTACCGGCGACATTAATTATGATTGGGCGGCATCTAAGATGTATTCAGGAAATCCCGCAGCGGTTATTCATTTTGCAGAGATGCCTTCAGCCCCGTATTCTATGATTGATTACAAAACTTCAAACTTTACGATAACTAATAATTTATTGGTTACAAATAATTTGATGTATGCCGTAAAAGATTTATCCCTCGATACCCATATTATCAAATTGGGTACTATGGGGGAGTATGGAACCCCTAATATTGATATAGAAGAAGGATGGTTAGAAATAGAACACAAAGGAAGAAAAGATAAATTTTTGTATCCAAGGCAAGCAGGTTCTATTTACCATACGACAAAAATTATGGATACCGACCTTTTATGGTTTGGCGTAAGAATGTGGGATTTAAAAGTGACGGATTTAATGCAGGGTCCCGTATATGGCGTGGAAACGGAAGAATCGAAGTTAAATGAAAATCTTTATACCATATTTAATTACGACGAAATCTTTGGTACCGTAATAAATAGATTTATCGTTCAGGCTGTATCCGGTTATCCGTTAACCGTTTATGGAAAAGGAGGTCAGACAAGAGGATATATTAATATTAACGACACGCTTGAAAGTATTTATTTGTCCTTGATAAACGAACCTCATAAAGGGGAACTTAGAATATTTAACCAGTTTACCGAAACTTTGACCGTTAATGAAATAGCTAACCGTATTCAATTAACGGCGCAGAAAATGGGATATGATTGCAATATTAAATTAATTGAAAACCCGAGAAAAGAAAAAGAGGAGCATTATTACAATGTAATTCATCAAGGATTAACCGACCTCGGCATTAAACCGCGTTATTTTACGGATGAAATAGTAGAAAAATTAATGAGCGTCGTTGTCAAATATAAAAATAATATTAAAAAGGACATAATCTTTAAAGGTGTAAAATGGTAAAAAATTATTCTCAAGCTAAGGAAAACATGGAAATTTTCTATTCAGGTAAAAATATTTTCGTTACCGGATGTGCAGGGACGATAGGAAGCGAGTTAATTAAACAGTTAATTAATTTAAAGCCGAATAGAATTATAGCAATAGATAATAATGAAACCGAGCTGTTTTTTTTAATGGAGCAATATAAAGATTACGATAATATCAATTTTTTTATATGCGATATCAGAGATAAAGAAAAATTAAAATTTATAATGAGCGGATGCGATTTTGTTTTTCACGGAGCGGCACTGAAGCATGTAATATTGGGAGAATACAATCCGTCGGACATTGTAAAAACTAATTTAATAGGCCTTCAGAATGTAATAGAAGCGGCAATCGAAACAAAGGTGAAGAAGTTATTATTTATGAGTTCCGATAAGGCCGTAAATCCGACTAATGCTATGGGAGCTTCTAAACTTATGGGCGAGAAACTAATTACCGCCGCAAATAATTTTCAAAATTACGGAGGAACGGTTTTTTGCAG
>JAJYRF010000046.1 GCA_021794255.1 bacterium
ATTAAATATAAATATAAATATAAATATAAATATAAATATAAATATAAATATAAATTAAATATAAATATAAATATAAATTAAATATAAATTAAATATAAATTAAATATAAATATAAATAAATAAATTTATCAAATAAAATAAATAAAACTTCATAACTTAAACTTCTAAAATTAAGCTTCAGGAATAACATTCACATGGAGCTCGGCAATTACTTCCGAATGAAGTTTAATTTTCACGGTATGCATTCCTGTATCTTTAATAGGATCAGCTAGCATAATCATTTTTCTGTCAATGTTAAGATTAAGCTCTTTCATCTTTTCTGCAATATCTATCGAAGTTATAGAGCCGAACATTTTTTCATATTCTCCAACTTTAACAGGAATAGAAATAGACAATTCTTCCAATTTTTTCTTAAGTTCATCAAAACCGGCAATTAATTTTTGTTTTCTTTTTTCAATTATTTTTTTTTCATGTTCTACTAATTTAATATTTGTTTTTGAAGCAGGTATGGCAAGATTTTTAGGCAAAAGGTAATTCCTGCCGTAACCGTCTGCTACAATGACCGTATCCCCCATATTGCCAAGATTTTCCATATTTTCTTTAAGAATTATTTTCACAGCTTTTTCCTCCTGCAATTATATTTTTTTAGTTTATTTTATATTTATGCTATTAACTTTTCTGAAATCAAACCATTCATCAAATATTCCAAGCATTACAATAAATATTAAAAAAGGATTGCTAAATAAAAAGATAAGCGCATAAGCAAAAAATCTCAAAATTTTATTTACATTATTCTTTTTAAAATAAAAAGCCAATATAGTTAAACCCTGAACGAAAAAAATCGATGCTAAAACAATAATTATGTTGTAACCTATAAATTTATACAGCCCGTTAGCAAATATTATAATAACCAAACTGATAAGCAAACCTATAATTAAAAAGTCCGATGCTTTCCAATTTAATAAATCTTCATCGTTTCTAAAAAAACTACTATTATCTTTATCTTTTGTAATTCTGTTTTTTAACATAATAAAAGAAAACCACAAAGAAAACCACAAAAAAATTACCATAATAGACGGGGCAAGCAAAAACATATCCTTAAGCATTACAATTAATTGCGGTTTAAATTTATTTATTAACGCATCCGATATGCCCATTTGCTTATAAATATTTATTATTTTAATTAATATTATTCTCGCATATTTATTTAAATAATGACTTAAATTGGAAAATAAATATATATTAGTATAATAAATATAAGCGGTAAAAAATAAAAATACTAAAGAAAAAATACTTAATACGGAAAAAGAAACAGCTTTAGCTAAACTTAATTTTTTATTATATAAATAGGAAAATACATAAGGGATAGCAATAAATATTAAAATAACGGATAAAATTTCAATACTTCTTTTATAATCTATATAATTATATACGGACATAATTCCTGCAAAACTTACTATAGCTATAGGAAGTATTGAAGCGCCTTTATAATTTTTAAAATACCAGATAATAATAAAACTAAAAACCAAATAAAAAAAGGGGTTTGCAAGACAATAATAACCGGCTGCCAAACAGTCGGTTATTAAAAGATATAATAAAAAAGTAACTAAAAAAATTGATAAAAATTTCTTAAATTTATACATTTAAAGAAATATAAGGCATTATAGCAATATTTCTTGACGCCTTTATAGCTTTTGCAATTTTTCTTTGATGATAAGCGCAATTGCCGGTTACTCTTCTAGGCATAATTTTGCCTTTTTCGGTTACAAAATTTCTTAAAAGACGGGTATCTTTATAATCAACTTTTAAATTTTTATCTGCGCAAAATCTGCACGATTTTTTTCTTGTAAATGGTCTATGAGAAAAACTTGCATTTGCGGCAGGCTTATATGCTCTTTCAAATTTTTTAAACATTAACGGCTTCCTCCTTTGAAGACTCTAAATCATTTGTGAATAATACGGTTTGATATCTCAGGCAATCTTCCATGTTTCTCAAATTTCTTTCTAATTCGGCTACAACATTGCTTTTAGCTAAAAAATGGATAACAATATAACGACCTTTATTAATTTTTTTAATTTCGTATGAAAGCTTTCTTAATCCCCAATCGCTTATATTTATAATCTCAGCGTTTTCTTTGACAATAATTCCCTTAATTTTTTCTACAAATTGGTTATATTGCGAATCATCTAAATCAGGGTTAATTATTATAACAGTTTCATACTTTCTTGAAAAATTATGATTAATATCTGCAAATATATTATTTTTCAAAATTCCTCCTTAAATTACTTATCTTAAATTACTTATTTAGTTATTTATTTAGTTATTTATTTAGTTACTTATTTAGTTACTTATTTAGTTACTTATTTAGTTACTTATTTAGTTACTTATTTAGTTATTTATTTAGTTATTTACTTATTTATTTAGTTATTTACTTATTTAGTTACTTATTTAGTTATTTATTTAGTTACTTATTTAGTTACTTATTTAGTTACTTATTTAGTTACTTATTTAGTTATTTATTTAGTTACTTATTTAGTTACTTATTTAGTTACTTATTTAGTTACTTAACTTTAATATTATAAAATTTTAATATTAAAATATTATAAAAAAATTTACAATTTTTAATTTTATTGCAATTGCATAAAAAAGATATTATAAACGTACATATAAAAATTTGCAATAATTTTTTTATAATATTTTAATTTCATATCAATTTGAATCTTAATTTTTTACAACTAACTTTTTACAACTACTAAGGGCAGCGTATAGGTAGAAGGTGTTGAAATACATTTCATAGATTTTTTTAATTTAATCATATGGTCTAAAGACATTTTACCCATCATTATATATTTTACAACAAATAATACGTCATTTGCTCTTAAATTTAATTTTTTATATGATGTTTTATAAAGATTTGAAAATTCTTTGAAAAATTCAGTCGTCGGCAAAAGAGTGTCTAATACTGGATGAAACAAGTCATAATAAGAATAATCAGTAATCGTTAATTTATTTTTTAATTCACTAAACAATTTAGTCCCCGGAAGCGGCGTAAGAACAGAAAAAACAGGCACGCTAATCTTAAGTTTTTTAACAAAATTTATCAATTTTTCAAAATCAATCTTTGAAAAACTCGGAGATACTATAAAAGATGCGGTGACGGCAACATCATGCTTTTTTGCTATATAATACGCTTTTTCATTCATTTCCGATGAGTTATTTTTATTTATATTGTTTAATGTTTCGTCATCTACGCTCTCAAATCCTATAAAAATATTAGAAAGACCTAATTCCTTCCATTGTTTTATAAGTTCAGGATGTTTAACAATAGTATCGCTTCTTGCCTGGATTGTATAAAGCTTCTTTATTTTTGCTTTTTTTACAAGCTCGCCGATAATTTTCGCCCTTTTGACATCGCTAAAAAAATTGTCGTCTGTTACCAAAATATAATCTTCTTTTATAGATTTTAATTCGGAAACAACTCTTTCAGGAGATTTAGACCTGTATGTTCCTCTATAAAAATTCCATACGCTGCAAAAATCGCATTTAAAAGGACAACCTCTAGCTGTTTCAATGCAGGCTAAAGACGTTCTTATCCCAAGATAATATTTTTTTCTGTATTCTGCCGTTAAATGCCGAGCAAAAAAAGGAACATTGTTAATATTTTCTATTAAATTTCTTTGTTTAGTTTTAATTTGTTTTCCGCTGTTATTATCGTAATAAGCCAGACCGTCAATCTTCAAAAGAGGTATTTTAGCCTCATACGCTCTTAAAAGTTCAACAACTGTTACTTCTCCTTCACCTATAATAATTGCATCAATTTCTTTTATGTTAAAATCAATGTGATAAACAGATACATGGTGCCCTCCGACAAAAACAAATTTAGCTCCATATTCGTTTTTAACTCTCTTTGCAAGTTCAAGAACCCTATATACGTCAGGGGTAAATGAACATGAAAAACCATAGGCGTCAGGCTTAAATTCTTTTATAGCTCTGTCTAAATATTTATCGGGATCTTTTCCTACCGCTCTTAAATCAACTATCCTGACATTATGTTTATCATTTAACAGGCTTCCGGCGATAGCTTCTAATCCTGTGGGTTCAATCAAAGCAACATTGTTTAAACCTACCGTGCTTTTATTATCCGGTTGAATAAGCAATACTTTCATAATTAATATCCTTATATAATATATATATTTATTATATTTCTATTTTATTTTATTATTTTAAATACCGTGCTTTTATTATCCGGTTGAATAAGCAATACTTTCATAATTAATATCCTTATATAATATATATATTTATTATATTTCTAATATTTCTATTTTATTTTATTATTTTAAATACCGTGCTTTTATTATCCGGTTGAATAAGCAATACTTTCATAATTAATATCCTTATATAATATATATATTTATTATATTTCTATTTTATTTTATTATTTTAAATTATGTCTTCTTTTATATATAGTGACAATATGGCAATTTAATTAATTATATAAATATTTATTATATACCATTATATTATAACTCATGATACATTTAACTTATCATATTAAATATATCATATAAATATAAATTAAAAAAGATATAAAAATAAAAAATGTCTAAATTTTATTAATTATTAATATAGTAATAGAATTTGTAAAATATTATTTAATATTATTTAAATTATTATCAGCGCTGATTATTAGCCATAAATACATAATTTTTACAATATTGCCGTAATTTATAATTATAAATTTTATATCGCCAGATTAAGGTTAACAATATTGATGTTATCCGCTATTTTATTATTATTTTCAGTTAAGGATATAGATATAATAAAAGTTATTTTATTATATCTATATTAAAAGTTATTAACAGGTTAACAATGCTTTATTCACAATCTCAGAAAAATATAATAAATTAATTTAGTATAGTTGACTATTATAGTAATGTATTAATTTAAACTTTTGTAATTTTTTTTGTATCAATATTATGTAAAATCATTATATAATATAATTAGTTAAATATATAAAACCTAAAAATCAAAATATTATACAACAAAATAAATTCATTAAAATCATCCTCATTAATAATAATAAATTTAGATGAATAAATATCATCCTAAAAGAAATAATGATAAAAAAAATATTCAACCATTTGCAACGGATAATATAGAAAAACATACATTAAATAATAACGGCATAAAAAAACGCGGGCGTAGAGGAAACAGGGACGGGAAAAATAAAAATTATCAAGACAAATTTAAAAGAATTACATACAGGATATTGCATTTCTTTAAAGTATTAGGTCCAGGTTTTATCGTTATGATTGCAGATATGGATGCTGGTTCTGTTACAACTGCAGGAGTTTCAGGAGCCAAATGGGGTTATAAATTAATTTTAATGCAAATAGTCCTTATTCCTTTTTTATATCTCATTCAATCTATGACTTCTAGGCTCGGATGTGTAACCAGAAAAGGTCACGGGGAACTGATAAGAGAATATTACGGTTCAAAATGGGCTGCTTTTGCTACTATTACTTTATTTGTTACTGTATTTGCCGCTTTGCTTACAGAATTTTCAGGAATAGCGGCAAGCGGAGAAATTTTTAACATTCCTAAAATATATTCTATAGGATTTAGCACTTTAATTTTATTGCTTGTTGTTTTCACAGGCAGCTATAAAAAAGCGGAAAATATCGCTATTATTTTTGCATTGTCGGGCTTTGTTTTTATTCCTGCCGCAATTTTCGCCCATCCTGATTTACATCAATTGGTATTTAACGGCTTAATAGGCTCCCAGCCAATATTTAACAAAAATTATGCCTTTTTGATAGCAGCCAATGCCGGCGCCGTTATAATGCCCTGGATGATATATTATCAACAAAGCGCTACCGTTGACAAAAATTTATGCAAGAAAGATGTTAAATTGGCGGAGGCTGATACTTTAGTGGGGAGTATAATAACTCAGATTCTTATGATTGCGGTTATAGTAATGACTGCGGCTACGCTTTACAAAAATCATATAGTTCCTTCATCTGCTAAAGCAATAGGACAATCTCTTATTCCTCTTGCAGGAAAATATGCGGGTCTTCTTTTTGCAATTGGATTATATAGCTCAAGTGTTCTTGCCGCTTTTGTCGTATCTATAGCTTTCGCATGGGCAGCCGGCGAAACATGGGGGTTTAAGCATAGTTTAAATCATAAATTTAAAGAATCAAAAATTTTTCATTTGTTGTATATGGCATTAATTATTATAGCTGCGTTAATAGTGCTTGCTCCTAATATACCTTTAGTTACTGTGATGGTTGACGTTGAAGCGTTTAACGGTTTTATTCTTCCGATTGTTCTTGTATTTCTAATAATACTTGTCGGGAATAAAAAAATTCTGGGCGAATATACTTATTCAAAAGCAAAATTAGCTACCGTAGCATTAGTGGGTATAGCAATGGTTGCGTTAGGAATAGTGGCAGTTCTTCCTCAAAATTGGCTTTAATTATTATAAATTATCTACCTACTACCTAACTATTTTGCGCAATCAAATAATGTATTATTTAAAACACACTATAATCTGGCGTTCCGGCAGACGGTATGGAAAGAATCAATCAAATAATATATTATTCAAAACACACGCATAAATAACGTTATTTTATAATAAAGGTGTCTATAATAAAGGTAATAAAGGTGTCAGATTTATTTATTCAACATATAATAAAGGTGTCAGATTTATTTATTCAAAGAAAATAAATCTGACACCTTTATTTTGACATTGGAGTGTAGCCTAATATCTCGACCGCCTATATCCAGTTGTAAACCCACTGCAACGGTTTTTAAAATAACCTCCTTTATAAGCATAACTTTTTCTACTCCTTTATCAGAATAATCTGATATAATTACCATAGCGGATAACCTCCTTATTAATGGTTTAAGTGTTATCCACTATTTTATTATTATTTTTAGTTAAGGAATAGACAAAATATATATTTTTATGCGCTTAAAAAGCACTGCTTTTTGCATAAAAATATGGTTATTTTATAATAGACATTTTAATAGTTATTAACAAATGTTAAATTAAAATTGATATAAAAAAATTATTGTGTTAAAATTGTAAATAAGATAATTATTAAATTATGCATACTCTAAAAGTATTGCCTAAAGTTTGAACCAGATTATGTCAACGATTTACATCGTTTCCGATTATGGGAAATTAGTAAAATTCGGCGATGTCCTTCAACTTAAGAAGGGCGACGATATTTATAAGACGATATTTCCCTTTAAAACCGAACAACTTGTTCTTATCGGAAATATTGAAATCACCTCTCCTGCTCTAAGGTTTCTCATGTTCCACAATATCGACGCGATATTCCTTGGAAATAATGGAAAAT
>JAJYRF010000049.1 GCA_021794255.1 bacterium
AATATTAATTAATGGATATTTATTTTGGTTTAGGAAGTAATTTAGGAAATAAAGAAGTTAATTTAATAAATGCAATTTCGTTAATAAATTTAATAAAATTAGATTGCGGAGGAGTTTTAAAATTAGTTAGAGCTTCAAGAATATATCAAACTTCCCCCGTCGGTTTCAGCGAAGAAGAATGTAAAAGCGGTATTGTTCCTGTTTTTTTAAATTGCGTAGTTCTTTATAGATTTTACAAATATAAAAACGAAAATAATAATACTAATAATATAACCGATTATGAAAATATAGGTAATGATTTATTATTAAAAATTAAAAACATAGAAAAATTAATAGGCAGAAAATTTAACTTTAAAAATAACGGCAAAGACTTATTTATTAAGTACATTCCTAGAGAAATAGATATTGATATACTTTTGCTTGATAAAATTATTATATTTCTTCCACAATTAAATATACCGCATAAGGAACTTAAAAACCGCAAATTTACATTAATACCGTTATTAGATATAGATGAAAATATTATTGACCCTATAACCAAAAATTTATATAAAAATATACTTTCTGATTTTTCCGCAACCGAAGAAGGTATATCTCAATCATTGAAACCTTACGGTGTTTTTAGCGATAATTATTTAATGATTAATAAAATATAAATAAATAAATTATAGACAATTGTCAAGAAATTATTAAAATTATTTATTATTTTAATTCGGCTGCGCGCCTCCTGTTAAGGAGTTATGTTAAACTTCTCCGCAATAGAGCTAAGTATTATATTTATTCAATAAAAAAAGCAATAAACCCGATAAACCCAAAATTGCCGATAGAGATTTATAGTTCTAGATAACCGCTTCGCCATAAACGGCATGCGTTTATATGGCTTATAGCCTTGCTTTGAAAAATTTTAAAAGTTTACCCATTGGGTGTTATTATTCCTACGAAAGCAGGTACGGTTTATAGCCGTCGGTATTAGGACGGCTCATCCAGCGCGTTATTAATGATGTATTATATTATATTAACGATCTCTCTCTATCGGCAATTTTGGGATAAACTAATATAGTTAATATGCTTAATCGATTTAAGAACGCTAACGGGCGACAAGCTTCTCTTCACAAACTACTTTATGAGGAAGTTTCTGGTCATATATTGAAATAAGACCTCTTTTTACTTCCATCATTTGAGGTTCTAAAGATCCAAACCTTTCAATTAAAAATTGAGCCGCTATTTGTGGTTTTATTATATCCCCGCACGTAAAAATATCAACTGCAGCATAATCATACTCAGGCCATGTATGAATAGACAGATGCGATTCTGCAATTATAACCATTCCGCTAATTCCAAACGGATTGAATTCATGAAATTTATGCTCCACTATTGTGGCTTTTGCATTTGACGCGGCATCAAGCATAGCTGTTTCTACAAATTCTAAATCCGCCAGAATATCCGGTTTGCATTTTTTTAATTCTAAAAGCAAGTGTACTCCAAGAGAATTCATAATTCTTAACCTCCATATACGTAATATATTATAAAAAAAATAAATTAAAGCACAATTTTTTATTATATTGTATATAGATAAAAATGCAAGAAAAATTTATAAAAATTATTTTTTTTATAAATTTATTATGAATATTAAAATATTTTCCTTAATTCTGCATTAGAAACTATCCAAACTTTATAATGTGAAACAAACACTGGATGGGCCGTCCAAATACTGACGGCTATAAACCGTACCTGCTTTCGTAGGAATGACATCCGTTTGGTGAAAACTTAAATACCTGCAAAGTCACAAAGTCATCCCCGCGAAAGTGGAAATCCAATGTTAAAATGTTAAAAATTTCTATTGCAGGATTAAGATATTTAAAATTGCTTACCCTTTTCTTTATTAAAGTATTAAAGTATTGTTAATTTTTAATATTTAATTTAGGCATTTAGTTCAAGAAAACAAGACTGCTTGCCACGCCGTTAAGTTTTCCGTCAAATTTTAATAATTTAACAGGTTTGTATGAATTAGAGTAAGGATTTATTTCATATAATGTTTTATAAAAAATTCCGCGTTTTAAAATATTGTTAATAAAAAATAAATCTCCATTGCTGTTTTCAGATAAATTTCCGACATAGCCTTTAATACTTGCAATATTTTTTATAGATGTATTTACATATTTGTGTTTTAAGTAGTTTTGTTTAATTTTAATTATATCGTTATATACGTTTCCGTTATGATAAGAATATTTAAGTATTAATAAATTATTTTTATTTTCAGGTATTATAGGCATTGTTGCCGCAAATTTGCCAGTGATTATATATAATTGTTTAATATCGTGATTGCTGAAATTTTTATTTAAATATCTGCCTTTAATTTTTTCTATATAATTTATAACTTTACTATTTTTAAATTTTAATCCGCTGAGCCATAAATTCCCGTTTTTATCAAAAATTAAATAAGAAACGTAATTTTTGAGCAATATTTTTCTTTGTATTGAAAATGGCGTTGACGATGACGGGTTCATTGTAATTTTACATAAATAATTATTAAATCTGTTTTTAGAATATGAATATAAATATAAAATTACCCATAATGAATCATTTTTTTTATTAATCGCAATGTTGCTTAATATTCCGCTATTCCTTTGTTTAACGGTAAAGCGCCTTTTAATATTTGTTTTGCTAAAATTTGCGGATAATTTTGATAACGAATAAATACTTCTTATATATGTTCCTTTCAAATTTTGAACATCGGTAAAAAATAAATTATTTTTGCCGGATATTTTAGAAATTAATCCTATTTTTCCGCCATAATTAATACCGCTTGTTAATAAAATTTTTTTATGAAATTTATAATAAACATTATCTTTGCTTGCTATAAACTTAAAGTAAACTAAAGATGTAACAGGGATGCCTTTAAATGTCATACCGTAGTCAACATATATAAATTTTAATTTTAACGGTATATTTAAATTATTACTGATTACTTTATTGCTAACTACTTTTAAAGCAAATATTTTTTTTTTGATTTTCTTTCTTTTAATTTTATTGATTAAATAATATTTTAAAAAATTTGCATTTGGTATAAAATTTTTAATTTTAGGGTGTAAATAATTTTTTTGTTTAAAAGTCGGTTCTTTATTAGTGTTTTTAATCACATCAACCAGTGTTCCAAAATTTATTTTTCTCCAAACAATCCATGCATTTCTTAAAGGAAGCTCCAAACAGCCTAAACTTCTATTAATGCCATACATTCCACGAGGAAACCCATGTATTGCTTCTCCTGAATAGTTAAAATAGTTTATAAAAGGAATATTTTTGTCGTCATATGATTTATTCCATGGTGTTTTACCAGCCATCGTCGCTTCAAAATAACGTGTATAAACAGGAAATATTCCATTATATGTAGCAGCATCAAAAATCCCTGTATTAGTAAATGAAACTAATATGTTTTTCCCGTTTTTCCATAAGTGTAATGTTTTTGGAAAGCTTTTGTCAGCCCATACATAAGTTATGCCGTATTTATTTTTATTATTAATTTTTAAGTCTTTAAAAGCGGTTTTCCAAACATTTTCGTTAATTCTTCCCGTGATTCTAAGTCCGTTTTGGTACTGAAAATTCATAGCCGCACCTTCTAATATAGATGAAAAATAATCCGGCTTCCAATTTTTTATAAAATTTTCGGGTAAATTTTTCCATTTCCATCTCCATCTGCAGTATTTATTACGCTCATATTTAATGTAAATATAATTTTTATTGCTGGCGTCGTTGTCAAAAGGAACGCATTCTATCGGCAGATAGCCTAATTTTAACATTATTACGCTGAACAAATTATTTCCTTTTCTGTATATGCCGTGATAAAGATAAGGATATGCAAAATCAGACGGTATTATAATTTTTAATTCTCTTTTATTTTTTTTTACAGATTTTATATGATTAATTACTTGTTTAATTTTTTTTACATCGGCAGGTTTATATTTAACATTATTATTTACATTTGCCAATAAAGAATCTGTATGTTTTTTATTAAATATTGAAAGAGTAAAATTTTTTAAAGGAACGAATATAGTTTTCTTAAAGGTATATCCAAGCGGTTTATTTACCATAAACGCAATAGAAGAACCTGTTAAAAAGAATATTATAAGAAAAAAGATAATTAAAAATAATTTTTTTTTAATATTTTTTTGCTTGTACATTAAAAAAATAAGCAGCTTTTTAATTTTATTAAATTTATATTAAAGCTTACAATTTATATTTTATAAAGGTATAATTTTTTTTACATTATATATTATTTATATTTTATATAAATAAGTTATTTTATTTTAAATATATTTATCGTTTTAGATAATTCCGATGCTAATTTTGAAAGCTCGTTCGCTCCTATTTTAACCTGCTTTGCGCTGGATGTCGCAGATTCTTGGGATTGCAAAATATTTTCGGACGATGCAGATATCTCTTCCGTTGCGGTAGATTGTTCTTCTGCAGCAGTTGCAATTAATGTTATCATATCTTTTAGTTTAATAGAAAGGTCTTTAATTTGATTAATTTGATATCCTGCACTTTTAGCAACGCTTACGCCGTTTTTTACTTCCTCTTTTCCATAGCGCATTGATTCAACGGCTTTCAAAGTATCTTCCTGGATAGAAGAAATCATATCCGTTATTTCTTTTGTAGCTTTTGTTGTTCTTTCGGCAAGTTTTCGCACTTCATCGGCAACAACCGCAAACCCTTTGCCTTGTTCTCCTGCGCGGGCAGCTTCTATAGCGGCATTTAAAGCCAACAGATTAGTCTGGTCTGCAATTTCATCAATAACTGCAATAATTTCCCCGATTTTTTGAGAAGATTCCCCTAGCTTATTTATAACATCGGCAGCTTTATCTACGGATTTTTCAATTGATGTGATTTCTTTAATAACATTTTGAACTGAAGCATGACCTTCTTCGGTAGCTTTCTGCGTATAATCAGCTTCTTGCGCTCCGTTGCTTGAATTTTTGGCAATCTCAACTATTGCAAGAGTCAATTGTTTTATTGATTCAACTATTGATGAACTGTTTTGTTTCATGTTGTTTATTGAATTTTCAAGTTCTAAAGAAGAAGCATCTAATTCAGTGCTGGAGCTAGATATATATTCTACGGCCTGAGTAATAGAACCTACATTTTTAGTTAGTGAATCTATCAGCATATTAACGTGGTTTACAAGCAAACCTATTTCGTTTTTATGATTTACGCTGATTTTTATTTTAGTTCTTAAATCGCCTTTTGCAACTTCGCCTATTTTATTTATCGTAAGTCCAAGTTTATCTAATAGTGTTTTTTTGAAATAGTAGCTTATTAAAAGAAGCGCTGCCAGAAAGAAAAACGGCAGCACCATAAAAAAATCTAAAAACATGGATATTCTTTTAGTAGAAGATGAAACGATATATGCGCGAACATAATTGAGATTTTTAAGTAATTCAGGCAGATATTTTTTAAAATGATTAACGCTGATAGTCGGACCTACTTTGGTAGGATTTTTTAAAATTTTAATTAAACGCGGTCTGTAAGTAGCCATAAATTTTTTAAATTTAAGCATTTTAATATTTAATTCTTTATTGGCGGGTTTATGTAAATACTGTTTTTTTACGCCAAACACGGTAGAGAATTTTTCTCGTTTAAATCCGCTCATAAACCCATCTATAACTATTATATTATTAACCCTTGCTATTTTAATTTTTTTTATTAATTGCGCTATATTTTTATCAATAGACGATGTATTAAAAGTCCTTTTTTCTAATTTTGCTATTTTAATGTTAGCTTTTCTAAGTTTTGAAAGATAAATTATACTTATTACATCTTTCTGAACATTGGTAAAAGAGGTAATTGAAGAACTGATTACGGATTCTAAATACGATGAGTTTTTAAATGTATTTATATAATTAATTACAATAAAACTTCCTATTAAAATAACGGCAAACATCAATATAGCCGCAAAATACAATCTGGATTTAAATGTAACAAGCATGATAATTATTCCTTTTTATTTTTATGACTTTGATTAAATTAAATTAAATTAAAACATCGGATATAATTATTATTATAATAATAATTATAAAAATTATAAAGTATGTAAAATAAATCTGTTTTTTTACTTTTATCTTTTTTATTTTTAAAAATATCAATGAACCTATAAATGTAATTAAAATACTTAAAAAAAATATTATACCTAATATATAGAAAAAAAAGAATATTTTATGCATAACATTAAGATAGATTATTAAATTATTTTTTAAGATTATGTGTATGTATGATAGATATGTACAGTATGTTGATTTTTATTAAAATAAAAATCAACATACGTAAATAATAAATAGTATATTGCTATAATTAAATATAAGTATTTTTTATTCATTTTTTTAAAGATGAATATATAAAAATATTTTTATATATTATATTAATGTTAACATAATAAAACAAAAAGTAAATAATTTTATATTATTTAATTTAAATATTATTTAAATAATATTTAAATAATAACGATATAAATAATTAAATTTAGAGTTCGGTTTTAAAATTTAAATCATTAAAAACGGTTTGGTTTTAAAATTTAAATGACAGTAAATAAAAAAGTATGTTACGGTAAATAAAAAAATATTGACTTTAATTGAATAATTTATTAATATAAAAACATTTATGATGGTATATAGCATAAAAAAGGAGGTGAATAATTTATGAAAAAAATTACAGGTATTTTTATTATTATTTTAGGATTAATTATGGTTAATGCGTCAATGGCTTTTGCCGCTTCAGGAGCTTCTATTTTTAGTTCAGATGGCTGCATCGCCTGTCATACTATTAATGGAAACGGTGGCTCTGTCGGACCAAATCTTTCCAGTGTTGGAAGCAAAAGAAGCCTTGCTTGGATAAAAACTCAGATTACAAATCCTTCGGCTCATTTTACATCAGGAAGTTCAGTTACAATTAACGGCAAATCTTATATGGCGATTATGCCGAGCCATAAAAATATGCAGGCTTCAGAACTAACTGCATTGGCAAGCTATTTAGAATCTTTGAAATAATTGTTTAATTTGTTATTCTTAATCCTGTATTAGGATTTGCAAAATATTATAAAAACCATAGTCAACCACCCACGCCCTAAAGGGCGGGGCTTCAGCGCCGGTTGATAAGGGGCTTACATAGGCAAGCAGAAGTTATTTAGGTCAGGATACCTACGGATGTTGCGCAAGTCCGTAGCTCTATCGCTC
>JAJYRF010000044.1:0-28744 GCA_021794255.1 bacterium
GTTTCTATCGGCAAATTAGGGTAAATAATAAAAATATATTTATATTATATAATATTATATAATATAAAGTTTAATAATTGTTTTAGCGAAGTAATATAATATATTTTAAAATTTTTATATAATATATTTATATAATATATAAAAAAAAATTAATTATTTTAATTATATATTATATAATTAATTAACTTAACCGCCTAAATTTATTATAGTAATTATATTAATTATATTATTATATTATTATATTATTATATTATTTATTATTTTTATGAAATTATCTAAAATTAGCTGTGAAAAATTAATCAATTTAAAAGTAGATATTGCCGAAAAAATTCTTATATTAAATAAATATATATTACTTATTATACTGGAAGAAAGAGAAAATATAAAAAATTTATCAGATATATTAGATAAAAAACAATTTTTTATCAATATTATGTCAAAAATTAAAATAGATTATAATGATATATCAAAATTAAATGAAAACGGTATAAACAAAATAATAATTTTGAAAAAAATTATTTCAGAAAATATAAATATTGAAAAAAGTATTACCGATAAATTTTCTGCAAAACAAGAAAATTTAGCTGAAAAGATAAAATTTTTAAAAAAAATAAGTTATGCTATGAAAGCCTATAAATCTAATATTACTTTATAAAATAACAAAATTAGCAATAAAAATAAATATATTATTCTTTTTTGATGTCCGTAAATCTAATATTGCTTTATAAAATATGGTCAGATTTCTATGATAGATTACAAAATATATTTTTACAAAAATCAAGAAGTTATTATTAAATCTGAAGGAAATAATTATAAGGGCTATATTTCAGATTTGAAAGGGGATTATATTTTTGTAATTTTGTATGCGTTATTTAAAGAAGATGATATGCTAAAATTTGATTCGGGCAGTGAAGTTAATTTTACCGACAGCGCAAATATTAATATAGACAATATTATTGCTGAAATACATAAAGCCGATGATAATATTCTAATTTATGAAGATATTAAAGACGCATATGTTGCAAAAGTTAAGATTAATGAGATTATTAAAGGAAATGATAATATCGTATTAAAAATCAATGTATTAAATGAACCCACAAAAAGGGAAGGTAGAGAATTTTTAAGAGTCAACGCTTTTTTGCAATTTTCATATGATAAAATAAGCCTACAGAAGTTTCTTGAGTTAAAAGAAGAATATATTTCTAAATCTTCTTTTACCACTTCAGTTTACGGAATATATAAAATTAATATGCCGCATATGTCTTCCTCAACGCCTATTATAGATGATACGGGAGCGCCTATAAACCCAAGATTAGAAAAATTATTAATTGCAATAAATAGCAAATTAGATATAATACTTTCTTTACTTAATCCTGAAAAATCACTGCTTTCCAATGTAGAAGAACAGAGAGTATCTATTAGCGGTTCAGGTATCATGTTTAATTATAGAATCGACGAAAATAATAATAATGTTTTAGATTCATTAAAATACGGCGATTATTTAAAAATGACTATATTATTTCCTACTATACCGCAGTTTATTATTAAACTGATTGCCCAGGTCGTCAGAGTTGAAATTGATAGTAATTATTCCATTGCATGTAAATTTGCGGCAATTAATGAATATGACAGAGACGAGATTATTAAATACACGCTTGAAAGACAAAGGCAGCAGATAAAAAAAGGTTAATTTTACCCTATTAATATTGCTATATTTATGGGCACTTAAATTTATATGTCTTGTCTTATTATTTTATACTTTATGATTTTGGAAGTTCATTATTAAGAAATGTAGAAAGAACCACAATGTTAACTCTTCTGTTTAACGCTCTCCCCTGAGCCGTCTTATTTGAAGCAATAGGTTTGTATTTTCCATATCCCGAAGCTGAGAGCCTTATGGGCGGAAAATTAACTTTTTTTACTAAAAATCTAAGAACATTAACAGCTCTGGCAGTAGAAAGCATCCAATTATTTGGGTATTTTAAAGTATGAATAGGCGTGGAATCGGTATATCCTTCTATAGACAAATTGTTTCTAACTTTTAATAATGAAAATGCAATATGTTTTAAAAGAGGATGAAATTTTTTCAATATTTTAGCGCTTCCGGAGTTAAAAAAACTAGACCCTTTAAGCGAAATAATTAATCCTCGGGTAGACCTGTATACTCTAATAGACGATTTAAATGTCTTATTGCCTTTTATATATTTTTTTATACCTAAAGAAATCATATTAAAAATCTGAGCTTCATGTTTTTCTGCTTTTATAAGTTTTTTATTTTGCGCCGAAACTTTAAATGTTGACGGCGCAACTTTAGCAACGACTAGTTTCGGAGTTGACGCAATATTGGGTTTAGATTTAGATACCGTAATAAATTTGTTGGCGCCAAAAGCCTGCTGGATAGAAACAGATAGTTCTTTCAGACGGACATTGTTGACTTTTGATATAGCAAACATAACTATAAAAAATGACAGCAGAGTAGTCAAAAAATCGCCATAGCTAATCATCCATCTTTCTTTATTTGATTCTCCCTGGGTATTTCTTCTTCTCTTTATGCTCATTTTAAGTTTTATTTTTTCAATAATTAATTGTAACAATGATTATTTATTATTTTAATTATTAAATATAATTATATTATTTGATTATAACATTAATTAAATTAAATATCTTGTAATTTAATTAATGTAATTTTAAATAGTGAGATAAGCGTATATTATTGTTATAGTTATAATTATTGCAGCAATTGCTTTTTTATTTAGCACTTTTTGCTTCATACATAGTTTTTTGACTTTCACTCAGAAATGATTTTAGTTTTTCTTCAATAAGTCTAGGATTTTCGCCGTTTTGAATTGATTGTACTCCTTTAAGCACTAATTCATTTTTTAATATTTTCTCTTTTAATTTTATTTTTAATTTGCTTGCTATCGGAAATAATATTAAATTAGCAAACGCTAAACCATAAAGAGTAGCAGTAAAAGCAACTGCAATACCCGCTCCTAATCTGTTCGGGTTATTTAAATGCTGCATAACATGAATTAAACCTAAAACAGCGCCTATTATTCCGAGAGTAGGCGAATACCCTCCTGCCTGCTCAAAAATTTTGACGCTTTCTTCTCCAAAATCTTCTGAATTGCCCAATTCTGTTTCCATAATTTCTGTTAAAACCTGAGGATCAATGCCATCTACTACTAACGATAACGCTTTTTTCATAAATTTGTCGTCAGAAGTTTCCACTTCAGCTTCTAAGGCAAGGACACCGTTTTTCCTGGCTTTTCCTGCAAAATCTACAATGTTGGCTATTGTATTTGCATAATCAACTTTTTCTGAAATAAATACTTCTTTAGCGGTTATAAGCGCTTTTTTTAAACTTGGCAAAGGATTGCCTGCTATTGTGGCGCCGGCTGTTCCGATTATAACGATGGTAAAACCTATAGGGTCTATTAGTTGTATAATCGTAGAGCCCTGCATTGCATTAGCGGCTATTAACCCGCCTATACCCATAATAAAACCTATAATTGATGCTAAATCCATTTTTATTTGATTATTTAAATAATTTTAATATTTTAATTTAATTAGTAAAACTTGCAACTTACAAATGGCTTAATTAAAGAATTTAATAAAATTTATATAAACAAAATATATTTTTTAAAACTATTTTTGAAATAGAAATAAATTTAAAACTTTAAATAAAATATATCCTTAAATCATCGTTATGAACTATTAAAATTACTTTAATATATAACAAATTCTGGATGAGCCGTCCAAATACCGACGGCTATAAACCGTACCCGCCTATGCGGGAAAGTTCTGAAAGAAACTTCACGAGTGCCGTCAGGCACGAGAGCGAAGCGGTCATCCAGAAAAAGAAATTTTTAACGTTGATTTAAGATATTATAATAATGTTATCAAATTAAATCCATTTTCTCAATATATTATAAAAAATATTCTATAATTTTTATAATATATTTAGTATACTAATTATTATGATGGAAATAATTAATAATTTGACAAATAAAATTGATGAAAACGGAAGCGGCGACAATACTATAAACAGTAGTAAAAATAAAGCCGATGAAAATATAACTCCTGCCGAAATGAGCGAAATCAAACTTGTCGCGTCCAAGTTTGAATCTATTTTTTTGAATATGCTATTTGATTCTATGGCTAAAGAAAATAGCGGTGGAACATTTATAAATCATGGCAGCGCATATAAAATTTTTAATTCTATGATGTATGAAGCGATTGCAAATGATGAATCTTACGGCAGAGGTATAGGCATAGCAAGAATGATTGTTAATTATTTCAAAGAAAACCCCTCATTGATAAAAAATAGTTTAAATATTTCAAAATTAAAATCGGAAGCCGTCGAACTTTCCGGTTCTAATAATTTTATGGAAGCAGTAAATACATCAGATAAATATTTAGGCAATGCAAATATTTTAAATAATTATAAAAAATTAAGCGTCTTAAATAATCAAGGCGATGGTGATACTTCAGGCGGTTATACTTCAGGCGGTTATACTTCAGGCGGTTATACTTCAGGCGGTTATACTTCTATAGACAGTTTAGCAAAGGCTGCCTCTAAAATTTACGACCTGCCTTATAATTTAATCAAGGCTGTCATAAAAACAGAATCAGACTTTAATCCCTCCGCCATTTCGCCGAAAGGAGCAGTCGGGTTAATGCAGGTGATGCCTGAAACTGCTAAAGAATTAGGTGTTTCCGATGTCTTAAATCCAATATCTAATGTTTTTTGCGGAAGTCTGTACCTCAAAAAAATGCTAAACCATTATAACGGCAATATAGAATTAGCTCTTGCCGCTTATAACGCAGGACAGGGCAATGTTGATAAATACGGCGGAGTACCGCCTTTTGCAGAAACAGAGAATTATGTGAAAAAGGTTTTAAATTATTATAATGAGTATAATAAGTAACAATTATGTTTTATAATATATATAATTAAATTAAATAATTAAATTAAATAATTAAATTAAATAATATAACTTAAATTAATATATATAATAATATAAAATAAACAAAATAATTTAAAAACAGGAATTTTACAATGTCGATATTTAAAAGAAATAAAACAGCGGTAATTCATTTTTCAGGCGCTATAACAGCTCAAAGTATTGCTCCGTATATTGTTTTAATAAAAAAAATTGAAAAAACAAATTCAATAAAAGGCGTTCTTTTTACAATAGATAGTCCAGGAGGAAGCGCAATACATTCAGAGCTTTTATATTTTGCGATAGAAAGGCTTAAGAAAAAAGGCAAAACGGTTTACGGATATCTTGAACTTGCCGCATCGGGAGGATATCTGGTTGCTTCGTCTTTAGAAAGATTATATGCTCCGCCGTCAGGAATAATAGGTTCTATAGGAGTAATAAGTTTAAAACCGGTATTAAAAGAAATATTGGGGAAAATCGGCATAGAATACGAGATTTTAAAAAAAGGCAAATATAAAGATATGTGGTCTTTTACCCGGCATTATACCGACGAAGAAAGGGCAAGCATAGACGAACTTCAGGAAGATATTTATTTAAGATTTATAGAAATAGTTTCGGAAGGAAGAAAAATTTCTAAAGACGATGTTTTAAAACTTGCTACGGGTGAATTATTTTCTTCTAAAAAATCATTGTCAAATAAACTTATTGACGAGATTTCAGATTTAGATAAAGCAATAGAAGACCTGTGTAAAAAAATAGGTACGAAACCGGAAAAAGTCGTTTATATGGAAATTAAAAAACCTTTTTTTCAAAAGATAATTAACAGATCAATGGTTGGAATAATTGAGGATATATATTACAACTTATTGTTCTAAAATAAATCTTAAAACAATAATTATTTTGATTTAATAATTTTATAAATTTTTATGTTATTTGCATATTATACAATGCGAGATGTTCTAAAATAAATCTTAAAACAATAATTATTTTAAAAAACTTTTTAATTAGAGATAACAAAGCCTATATAATTTTAAAATAAACTTTAAAATAATAATTCTTTTGACTTTATGGGTAAAATTATCAATTTGGAGGAATATCTTGATTCAGCAAATAATACGGACACTTATATTATAAGCGGAAATATCACTAAAGCCGTAGGTCTTGCAATTGAAACAACGCATCCTTATTTATCAATCGGAAAAATATGTAAAGTTATAAATAATGCCAAAACAGATAATGAATACTTTATTATAACGGCTGAGGTTGTTGGTTTTAAAGATGGAAAAGCTATTTTAATGCCTTATGGCGATATTTCAGGAATAAATCAGGACAGTAAGGTAATATTATTAGATGAAGAAGAAAAATTTCCTGTCGGAGACAATCTAAAAGGCAGAGTAGTAGATGCTTTCGGAAATCCTATGGATAATAAAGGCAAAATAATATGCGCCGATTATGCAAAAATTGTTAACAACCCTCCTTCTCCACTGTCGCGAAGTAGAATAAAAGAAGTTATGGATGTAGGAATTAGAGCAATTAATTCATTATTTACGATAGGAAAAGGACAGAGGATAGGCATTTTTTCAGGTTCAGGCGTAGGCAAAAGTACTCTTATGGGTATGGCTGCAAAGTATACTTCCGCAAGCGTTAACGTTATAGCTTTAATAGGCGAAAGAGGAAGAGAAGTAAGAGAATTTATAGAAAAAAGTCTAGGAGAAGAAGGGCTTAAAAAATCTATTATAATTGTGGCGACTTCGGATAAATCTCCGCTTGTCAGGATGAGGGCAGCATTTGCCGCAACTTCTATAGCAGAATATTTTAGAGATAAAGGCGAAAATGTTTTACTGATGATGGATTCATTGACAAGATTTGCTATGGCAGTCAGAGAAATAGGATTATCGGCAGGAGAACCTCCTACTATGAGAGGTTATACTCCTTACGTCTTTTCTGTTTTGCCTAAGCTCTTGGAGAGGGCTGCAATATCCGATAAAGGAAGCATTACGGGTATATATACAGTTTTAGTAGAAGGAGACGACCTAAACGAACCTATATCCGATACCGCAAGGTCAATATTAGACGGACATATAGTTTTATCAAGAAAAATAGCCGAGGAAGGCATTTTTCCGGCAATTGACCCTTTATCCAGCATTTCAAGGGTTATGCCCGATATTATTTCAAATGAACATCTTATTCAGGCAAGGAAAGTTTTAAAAGTGGTTTCCGATTACAGAACTAATGAAGACCTCATTAATATTGGAGCTTATTCAAAAGGTTCCAATAAAGACATTGATTTTGCAATTGACAGCATAGATAAAATAAAAAATTTTATAAGGCAAAATTTTGATGAAGAGTGTTCTTACGGCGAAAGTGTAAGTCAGCTGGAAGAACTTATTTAGAGTAGTCAATATAATTATAAAATAATAGATATGGTTCATATAAAGTAAAATTGCAATTTAAAATTTAAAAATACATAGAACAATCTGTAAAAATAATAAGTTAAAACATATAATTAAAATAAATACATTTAATTTATATTAAATAAAGTTTAAGGAAATTTATAATTATGCCACCGACAGATTATAAAAAAAGAATAGATAAAAATGAAGCTTTAAAGATATTTAAAAATAATGACTTAATTAAAATTGGAAAAATAGCTGATTCTATCAGAAAAGAAAAACATGCCGGTAATGATAATATAGTTACATTTATAATAGACAGAAATATAAATTATACAAATATATGTTCGTCGCAATGTAAATTTTGCGCTTTTTATAAAAACAAAAATGATGACGGGGCATATATATTAGATAAAAAAGAAATATTTAAAAAAATTAAAGAAACTGTCTACTTAGGCGGAACACAAATATTAATACAGGGCGGATTAAATTCTGATATAAAATTTGATTACTATTTAGATTTATTGTCCGGCATTAAACAAAATTTTGATATCCATGTTCATGGGCTCTCCCCGCCTGAAATATATTATCTGGCGGATAATAATAATTTAACCGTCAAAGAAACTCTTATGCTCTTAAAAGAAGCGGGTTTGCAGTCAATTCCGGGCGGAGGCGCCGAAATTCTTTCCGACAGAGTAAGAGCTAAAATAAGCCCGAATAAAATTGGCAGCGATAAATGGCTCGAAGTAATGGAAACAGCTCATAAAATAGGATTAAATTCTTCTGCTACCATGATGTTCGGAACTATAGAAACCGACGAAGAAATAATAGAGCATTTGTTTAAATTACGGGAACTTCAAGATAGAACAGGCGGTTTTAGGGCTTTTATTCCATGGAGTTTTCAGAGCAAAAATACAAAGTTAAATCCAAGGAATACATACGGTCATTATTATCTTAAAGTTTTGTCTATTTCAAGAATCATTCTTGATAATTTTAATAATATACAGGCTTCATGGGTAACTCAAGGAGCCAAAATGGCTCAGGCGGCATTAAGTTTTGGAGCAAATGATTTAGGTTCTACCATGATTGAAGAAAATGTCGTCAAAGCTGCCGGCGCATGCAATCCTATGGTGGAAGAATCTGAAATGGTCAATATAATAAAAGATGCAGGTTATACGCCTGCTCAGAGATTAAACAATTATGAAATAATTAAATATTATTAATTAAATATATAAAGCATAATAAATTATTATTATTTAAATTTAAAAATTATGTTATAATTTTTAAATTAGTCAATTAAATTTAAATTTTAACTTTTTTATTTTAATTATTAAATTTTAAAATGAATCAAGAACAATTAGAGCATTTTAGGGGAATTTTAAATCATAAATTAAATTCTCTTATTAATGAAGCTATTAAAACAGTGGACATTATGTCTCGGACTGAAGAAGAAAATTTTCCGGATCCGACCGACAGAGCGACTTTAGAATCCGACAGAAATTTTGAACTTAGAATAAGAGACAGGGAAAGAAAACTTATACCTAAAATTAATCAGGCTATTGAAAGAATTAATGATGGAACCTACGGAATATGTATTGAATGCGGACAGGAAATTTCCGTTAAGAGATTAGAGTCGCGTCCTGAAGCTACAATGTGCATACGATGCAAAACCAAAGAAGAAGAATTTGAAAAAAAACATAATATTTAAACTTAAACTTTATTAAAATAAGGTTATCACACACTATGAATGTTCTTTTTATGACATCGGAATATTATCCATTTGCCAAAAGCGGAGGGCTTGCCGAAGTTGCCGAAGCTATAACCGTCAATCTTGTTCAAAAAGGTTTAAATGTTACAGTTTGCGTGCCGTATTATAAACAGGTAAGTCAGCAAAAATTCAGAATCTCGGGAAAAATTTCCAAAATAGAAATTGATCCTCCTGAGGATTGTTTAAAATTTTTTAATATAGACAGCTTATCTAAAAAAAAAATTGCAAAAGAATTACGGTTCTTTGATATTTTGCCTTATAAATATAAAGGAGTAAACATTTTATTTATAAAAAACGATTATTTATTTAATCGCGATTTTTTATATTCTAACGGAAATATTGATTATGAAGATAATTTATTAAGATTTGCTTTCTTTAATTACGCATCGCTTGTTTATGTTTCCGACAATATGCTCAAATTTGACGTCATTCATTGCAATGATTGGCAAACTTCGTTAATTCCCGCTCTTGTAAAATTTAAATTTAAATTGTCTTCAAAGACTTTATTGACTATTCATAATTTAGGTTACCAGGGTTTATTTCCTGCAGAACAATTCCAATGCACTTTTTTAAGTAAATATTTATTAAACATTGAAGGATTTGAATTTTTTGGAAAAATCAACCTTCTTAAAGGAGGAATAGAATTTGCAGACATAGTGACTACCGTCAGCAAAAAATATGCTCTTGAAATTCAAACAAAAGAATACGGCTTTGGACTAGAAGGAGTTCTTGAAACCGGCAATCAAAAGCTTCACGGAATATTAAACGGCGTTGATTATGATGAATGGAATCCTGAAACAGATAAATATATAGCTAAAAATTATACATATAAAAATTATAAAACAGGAAAAAAATCATGTAAAAAGGATTTATTAAATATTTTTTTTAGAAAAGATTTAATTGCTGATTTAATGGATAAACCGATAATCGGTATTATTGCGCGGCTTGATGAACAAAAGGGGTTTAATATATTAATAGAAGCTATTCCTGAAATAATAAAAAATAATGCCGTAATTATAATTCTCGGAACCGGCAATTCTAAAATAGAAAAAGAATTGAAAAAAATAGCCGATGCATATCCGCAAAACATAGGCTTAAAAGTAGATTATAATAATCAGTTGGCTCATAAAATTGAAGCAGGAAGCGATTTTTATGTAATGCCTTCCAAATACGAACCTTGCGGGCTAAACCAGATGTACAGCTTAATATACGGAACTGTTCCTATCGTAAGAGGAACAGGAGGCTTAGATGATACGATAATTAATTTTGACGGAATCAATATTGAAGAATCAAACGGTTTTAAATTTTATGATTTTAATGTAGAAGATTTGATTAAAACAGTTAATTATGCAATTTCATTATATTATAATGAAAAAAATACTATAGCAAAACTTATTTTAAATGGAATGAAAAGTAATTTTTCATGGGAAAAAAGTATAAGTGAATATATTGATTTATACAATAGTGTAATATAACACAGTATAAAATATAATATAATATAATAACAAAATTTAATTTATTTTAATTTATTTAATGACGGATTTTTTAAAAATGATAAGATTGGTAAAAAATGATGATATATTTATATTTGATAAACTTTTAAAACACGATAAAAAAAACGGCGGTAATCCGAGTTTAAAATATATTTCTTCCTCCTATAAAAAACAAACCGATGGAATCGGCAAAATACCTTTCAATATTCTGATAGCCGAAGACAATGCAATAAATGCCGAACTTATGAAAGCGATAATAGAATCTTCTGCGACGCAAAAATTTTCAAACAATGAGGCGTCGGATAAATTCAATATAATTATTGCGGAAGACGGAAAAAAAGCATTAGATATTATATTTTCACCTGTAAATATTGATTTAATAATTTTAGATTTAATGATGCCGTTAATCAACGGTTTTGATGTATTGGAAAAAATCAGATCCTGCGGTTTTGATAATCCGGTAGGCAATATCCCTGTTTTGATTGTCAGCGCTTTAAACGAATCTTCCATTATTTCTAAAGGTATAGAATTGGGGGCTAACGACTATATTGCAAAACCTATAGTAAAAAATATTTTCAAATCCAAAGTAAATTCGTTAATAAATTTAAAAAAACTGCATGATACCTTAGAAAATTCAGAAAACATAATAATGTCTTTAGCTTTAGCTATTGAAGCTAAAGACAAATATACAAGCGGTCATTCTAAACGGGTCAGCATACTGGCTTATAATTTTGGAAAATATTTGGAATTGCGGCAAGAAGATTGTTTGCTGCTTAAAAGAGCGGGATGTATACATGATATTGGCAAAATCGGGATACCGAGTAATATTTTAAATAAAACGGAAAAGCTGTCCGACAAAGAACTTAATTTAATAAGAAATCATTCCGTAATAAGCAGCGATATTTGTAAACCTTTAATTTCTCTTAAACAAGAATCGCATATCGTCAGATATCATCATGAAAGGTTTGACGGAAATGGTTATCCAGGCGAATTAAACTGCCAAAATATCCCATACTTATCAAGAGTTTTGTCTGTAGTTGATTCTTATGATGCAATGACCAGCGATAGACCATACAGACAGGCATTAACCAAAGAAAAAGCTCTGTCTATATTTAAAACTGAAAAAAACTCGGGACAGTGGGATCCAAAAATAGTTAATGAATTTATTAAATTTATAAATTTGCAAAATTTAAATTATAATTGAAATAAAAAAATAAATAAAGGAGAAATAAAGTCTTTAGACTGATAATAATTTGATTTATGATAAAAAAAACAAACTTTATGAAAGAATTTATGGCAAAAATTTTAATTTACGGCGGAGGAAAAGCCGCTAAATCTATTATAGAACTTATTTATGGAGACAAAAACATTGAAATTGCCGCAGTAGTCTCAAGAAATATGCTCAAAGAGGGCGTTCAATATGCGAAAGAACTAAATATTAAATGCTTAGATTCAATCAAAGAAGCTCTTGATAATAATTTGGATTTTAATATTATTTTTAATCTTACGGGAGAGCCTTTTTATAATATACCTGAACTTAAAGATATATACGATGTAAATTTTGCTATCAACGTTAATAATTGTGATAATAATAATAATAACGATAACGATAAAGATGTAATTGAAAATAAAAACAAAAAATTCAATATAGAGATAATCGATTCTGCAAGCACTAAATTAATATGGGATTTGCTTTATGACAGATACAAAGCATATTCAAACAAAGAATCTATAATAAATCAGCTCAAAAACCAGAAAAATTATTTTCAAAATATTCTTGACGATTCATTCGATATGATAATAGTTACCGATAAAAACGGTAAAATTACCGAATTTAATAAGGGCGGCGAAAAAATATTAGGATTTTCAAAAAAAGATATTATAGGCACATTTGCATCCGATTTATATTTTAATAAAATTGAACGAGATGAAATTTTAAATATATTACATACTGAACATTTTGTTCAAAATTATGAAACGGTTTTAAAAAGAAAAGATAACAGTCTTGTAAATATTTCTCTTACAATTTCGAGAATTTTAAACAATAAAGAAGAAATAATAGGAACAATAGGCATTTCTAAAGATATAACGGAAAAAAAGAAATATGAAAAAGAACTTAAAAACCTTAATGAAAACCTTGAATTAAAGATAGTGGACCGCACCAAACAATTAGAAAATTCTATCAAAGAACTAGCCAAAGCCAATGAATTAAAATCAAAATTTATAGCCAATATGTCTCATGAACTTAGAACTCCTTTAAACGCTATCATAGGATATTCAGATCTTTTATTAGATTCTTCAGATATAACCGATAAACATAAAAAATATATCAATAATATATTAGTTTCAGGAAAACATCTTCTTCAATTAATAAATAATATATTAGATATAGCCAAGATTGAAGCGGGGAAATTTAATTTAAACTATTCTATATTTTCTATTAAAGAAGTTTTTGAAGAAGTGAATACCGTTTTAAAATCATTGTGCGATCAAAAAATGCTGTCTTTAAGTATTATGTATAACAACAACGAAAATTATAAGCTATATGCCGATAGAATAAAATTTAAACAGGTAATTTATAATCTCTTAAGCAATGCAATAAAATTTTCTTTTAAAAATACAGATATTAAAATTACTTGTAATAACACCCCAAAGATTGAACAAAATATAATATCTAATCAAGAATCTAAAAAAAATACTCTGGAATATTTACAGATAGACATTATAAATAAAGGAATCGGCGTACCTGAAAATAAGCTAAAAGCTATTTTTGACGAATTTGTGCAGATAGACAACAGTTATTCAAGAAAATTTGAAGGAACAGGATTGGGACTTGCTTTAACAAAAAAAATAATTGAACTTCACGGTGGCTACATTAACGTTCAGTCAATTGAAAATGAAGAAACTGCTTTTACAATTATTATTCCAAACGCAATAAATACATCTAATTTACAGGAATGTATAGCTCTTAATCAAAGTGCCGATCAAACCCGCACTATTAATATTAATAACGAATTAATTATTAATAAAACTCAATATAAAACATTTAGAGACGATTTTTGCAAAACAAGAAATAAACCGGTTGTGCTGGTTGTAGAAGACGATTTGTCTACATCAGAATTATTCACCGTTAATCTAATAAAATCTGGGTATTCCGTGATTCATGCTTATGACGGAATAGAAGCTATTGAAAAAGCTAAAGAATATAAACCTTTTGCAATTCTTTTAGATGTAATGATTCCTAAAAAAGACGGTTGGGAAGTATTAAGCGATTTAAAATCGGATAAAGCCACAAGAAATATTCCTGTCGTAATTACCAGTATGATTGACAATAAAGATTTGGGATATGCGCTCGGAGCAACGGATTATCTTGTTAAACCGATAGACAAAGAAACTTTGATAAAAACTTTATCTGAATTTACATTGACTACAAAAAGAAAAAAAAGACAGGTAAATATTTTATTAATAGATGATGAAGAAATTACGCATAAAATGATTTCAAAAATTCTTGAGCCTGAAGGATTTAATCTTTTACATGCTTATACAGGCGATGAAGGATTAAAAATAGCTATTGAATATAAACCTGATTTAATATTACTAGACCTTATAATGCCGGATGTTAACGGCTTTGAAGTAGCAGAGAATATTAAAAAACATCCCGTCTCATCGCAAATACCTATTTTTATAATAACGTCAAAAGATTTGACGGTTGAAGAAAGAATGAGACTTTCAAATAATATTGACAGAGTAATAGGAAAAAGAATATTTTCATCCGAAGAATTAACCAGATCTATCAGGGAATTAGAACTTATATATCCTCACAAAGCAGGTTTGTTTGATGATATAACCGGTTTATTGGATCATAATTATTTTAATATCAGGCTTGCTCAGGAAATTAACAGAGCTCAAAGATATCAAATAGCTTTTAGCGTTATACTTATAGATATAGATAATTTTAAAGACTATAACGATATAGTAGGCAATTTTCATTCAGATATTGCGCTTAAAAAGATTGCCGATATTTTCAAAAAATCTCTCAGAGGCTCCGATGTAGTCGTCAGGTATGGATATGACGAATTTGCAATAATACTCAATAATACTTTAAAAGAGCCTGCTTTATACGTCGCAAATAGATTTCTGGCTTCAATAAAAGAATATCCTTTCTATAAAGAAGAAGAACTTGCTCTAAAGTTTTTGACGGCAACATTTGTGGTTGCGTCTTATCCTCAAGACGGCGAGACGCCTGAAGAAATTATATCTAAAATATTTAATAAATTATGCGAACTTAAGGGCATGGGAGGAAATACCGTAAGAGAAATTTAAAAAAATAATAAAATACCTATAATAAAATACCTACTGGTTAAAGTTATTTTAATTATTGTAACATAGCCTTAACCCAGTGTCTATTAAATTATAACATGTCCACAATTACAGGATTCATTAGTCTTTAGGATATAAGCCGCCGCTAAAAGTTTATAATGAAAAAGAACTCTAAAAAATAAAAATAATAAAATACTAATCGGCAATTTATTTATGGATACTGAAAATACCAGAACAGATGATAATGATAAAAAAGATAAGTCAAAAATAATTATAGTAGAAGATAATGATATCAATATGGATTTAATTAAAACAATGCTTGAGCCATATAATTTTAATATCATTGAAGCTTATGACGGTTTTGAAGCTGTTGAAAGGATAAATAATAATAGCAATGCTTTTTTGATACTTCTTGATATAGGTCTTCCCGGAATAGATGGGATAGAAGTTTTTAAAAGACTAAAACAATCTGAAAATACATCTGCAATTCCTATCATTGCAGTTACAGCGCATGCTATGAAAGGAAATAAAGAACATTTATTATCGTTAGGTTTTAATGATTTTGTTGAAAAACCTATTGATAGAAAAATTTTGTTTGATAAAGTTAATAAATTTTTAAATGGATAAAATTAATTAATAAAATTTAAATAACTTGAATTAAATAGAGATAAAATATTTTACTTACTTACTTATTTATTTAAAATAAAATTGCTTAGTAAAAATATTAAATAGAGCTGGACAAAATAAATATCTTAATTAATATAATTTATTTTAATAAATATAAATAATGTCATAACATAATAATATAAACTATAAACTGATTAATTTAATTTAATTTAATTAATGAAATTAACAGTTGTGAATTCATTAATATTAAATTCAATATTATAAATTTAAGATTAATATAGTCTAAAAAAATGAAGAGAGAACAAAAAAATGCTTCATAATCTTGATATAACCGATTTTAAATTTTTTACGGAATTGAAAGTGAGATATGAAGAAACTGATGCTATGTCGGTTGTTTATTACGGAAAATATTTTATTTTTTTTGAAGTTGCAAGAACGGAATATATTAAAAAAATCGGCTATAATTATGTTGATATTGAAAAAAGCGGATTTTATTTTGCCGTTGCAGAATCAAACTGTAGTTATATTACGCCGGCAAGATTTGACGACTTATTAAAAATATATACTAAGGTAGAATATATAAAAAATTCAAGCTTTAATTTTTTATATAAAATTGTTAAAAAAAATGAAAATAATGAAGAATCTGAAATTAGCATAGCAAAAGGGAATACAGTTTTAGTCTGTGTAGACAGCGCTGAGTTTAAACCGCATATAATTCCTAATTATATTAGAAAAGCAATACAAAACTTTGAAGGCTTTTAAATTAAATTTCGTATGAAAGATTATTATTCTATTTTAGAAATTCAAGAAAATGCCAGCGATAAGCTAATTAAAAGCCAATATAAAAAACTTGCATTTATATACCATCCTGATAAAAATCCGAATAATACAGACAAATTTATGGATTTAAACAAAGCTTATAAAACTCTGATAGACCCAATTCTTAGAGGATATTATGATAGGGATTCCAGAGAATTTAACAAATTAAAAGAGTCTCAATCCGGCGATAAAATTATTCCTTACAGAACAAGACTCAGGGATGGCGGTAATGTCAATATAGAAATGGATTTTACGGACGATATTTTAGACTTGATAGATAACAGCGAATTGATTACTAAAACTTTGATATTACAAAGGTATGTAAGATGTCCCGAATGCGGCGGAGAAGGCAAGAAAAATGGCACGCTTGCTATAGCCTGCACTCAATGTAACGGATACGGCGTGGTTAAAAACCGCGAAACAAAGGTTAATGAAGTTTGTCAAAGCTGCAACGGATACGGCGATATATTCTTATATAAATGTGCAACATGCAACGGAATGGGAAGAATAAAGAAATCTGAAGAAGTTATATTAGATTTTAATAAAAATGATATATTAAATAATAATATCAATAACACTCATAGCAGTAATAATACTGATAACGGCGGCAATGGCAATAATAAAATTATCGTATTTAACGGCAAAGGAGACGAAGGAGTTTTTGGCGGAAAAAACGGAAACTTAGCTGTTACGGTTAAAATAAACAACAATAATAATAAAAATAATAAAGTTTCATTTTTAAAAAGGATTTTTAACAAAAAATAGAAATTATTAATTTTTGAAAATTTTACATAAATAAAATAATTTATTTTAGTTTACATAATGTTCATTATGGGTCATATAAATTTTTTATTATCATTACATACATATTAAATAATCACCGTTTATACTCCTATTTTTTTAATAATAATTATACTTATACATTTAATTATATGGTTTTTAGCCATCGGTATAAAATAATTTTAATAGTTCATAACAGTGATTTAAGGGTATATAATCAAACAATCCAATTTATTATTTCATAATTTTTATCGGGAATTAACTCTTGAAAATATCCTGCAACAGGAATACGTTCTAATTCATATAAAGAGTTATTTTTAAAAGAAAGGTCTGAATAAAATTGTATATTATCATCGGCATTAATATTCAAGTAATATATAGGCATAGATAATTCTAACACATCGGCAAAACTTCCTGTAATATTATGCCTGTTGCCGAAATTGTCAATCATATATGAAATTACGGAAATATTATTATTCAAATTATTAGTAAACTCATTGATTATTTTATAGTTGTTTGGTTTTATAAAATTAATTGTAAATTCTTTATCATATAAATTTTCAATATGTTTTTTAAAGAAATCTATTCTAAAAAAAATATATGATTTATTAAAGCCGTATCTTATAGACCTTATATACCGATTGGCATGAGCCATTGTTTTCCCTGACGCAGCTTCCGGAAAGTAAACTGCGCTGCCGAGCCATTCAAAATAGTTATCTATATGTCCATCTATTATAGGATTAATAAAACTTACCATTTTTATATTAAGTTTAACATCCTGTTTCCCTTTAAATATAGGAATAAAATAATCGTCTGGAACGGGCTTATTAAGTATTCTATAAACATTAGATAAATGTGTTCTGTATAAAGCGTCGTATTCATCGTCTATGCCAGAAGTCCTGTCATCGCCGTACCACCAATTATAATCGCTTCCTTCAGCTATATATATCTGTTCCCATGCTTTTTTTAAATCATTTTCTTTTATAGTTTCATCTTTCAAATTTGTAAGCCAATCCCGAGTTTTTAAAAGCAAATCCCATGATTTATCGTCTTCGTCATCTCCTATCCATATATTAAAATTGTGATTTATCCAAGACCCGGGATATATGACCGGAATATTATATATTGTATTGAAATCATAGTTTTTTGCGCTATTCCATTTAATATTTTTAAGATTTTCATCGTTTGATTCAATATCTGAATTTTTAAGATTTTCATCGTTTGATTCAATATCTGAATTATTTTCAATGCTTTCTAAATACCCGCTTATTGTTACTGTTTTTATTAATTTTTCTTTTGAAAGCCCTTCATAAAGATAATTAAAAAAATCCGCAGCATTATTTTGATAATATTCCCAGGCATTTTCGCCGTCTAATATAATAGGGACAATACCAAGTTCTTTTTCGTTAATATTTTCAATACTTATATATATATTTTTAATGTAATTTATCAATTCTGAAGCTGCTTGTTTCGGATCATAATTGGCATATTTAAATCCTATAAGATCTGAAATTAATCTATCTCTAAAAAATATATATAAAAATCCGCCTTTTCTTTTTAAGACATAAGGTTTATATAAAAATTTTCTATCTTGAGGATTATTAAAATTAATTCCAACAGAATTAGCCAGAATGTCCTCATCGGTAGCAATCCATTTTAATTTGTTATTTATCATAATATTAACGGCATTTTCGCTGACACTGCCTTCAGAAGGCCACATACCGTTCAAGTTATAATTCAATTCATTTTTAAAATATTCAATGCTTTTTTTTATTTGAATTTCTGCATCTTCGGGGTGCCTAAAAGGCGGATAAGGTAATGAAATTTTAGGATTATTAAAATTTGCGACATTTGTATCGCATAATAAAGGAAGTATTGGATGATAAAAAGGGCTTCCCGATATTTCAATCTGTTTATTGTCAATTAGATCGCTAATCGCAGGAATAATTTTTTTTAAAATTTCTGGTATCTTAATATTAACTAATTTTTCTTTTTCGTTTTCCGTAAAATTAGAATCTTTTACTTTAAGTTCGTTTAAAAATTTGTCATTTTCTATTGATAGCGGATCAATCCATAAAAGATTGAATAAAACTATAATATCAATATATTCTTGTTCGGTAAATAAATTTATTTTTTCATTATTCGGGATTAAATTTAAATTTTGATTTGATAATCTTAATGATAAATCATAAAAATGCTTGCTTTTTTTGATAAAGTTATCGCTGGTTTTGCAGGCAGGGAAAAATTTATTAATAATGAATATTCTATCTTCTATTGATAATTCGGCAATATTAGTTTTTGATATTCTTAAAAAAATATCTAAAACAGCATTATTTTCATAATTATCTGTATAATCTTTAAGCTGAATCAATAAAGAAGGAGAATAATTAAATGTACATTTAATATCTGGAAAATTTTTTACAAGCTGCGCCATATAAAAATAATCTTTTGTGCCGTGCAGCCTTGTCCATGGCATAAGAAATTCGTTCGTAAAGTTATCTTTATAATATGGCTGATGAAAATGCCAGATAAAAGCAACATTTAAAGGATAATCTATTGCCATTAGTGAGTTCTCAGTTAACTTGTTAGTTAACTTATATGTTAACTAATATAATAAATGATATATTTATTAAAAGTTCAAAATTTAATTTAATTAATTGTATAATATAATTAGTTTAAAGCTGTTTCAATTTTTTAATTTAATTTATGTTTTATTTATGAGTCATATTATTTCTTGAATTAAGCTGAATAAGATTTTCAATGTAGCTCCTGCTTTTTGTCATCGCATCGTTTTCCATCATTTTTTTATAAATAGCGACAGCACTTTCAGGCTTGCCTATCATGGTATAAATAGAAGCTTCTTCAAGCATTGCATATTCTTGAAGTTTCACGTCGTTTATTTTAGCCATTTTATTTAGATAATTAATAGCTTTTAAGTTATTTTTCTGATTTAATTCAGCCGTTACAATATTGCTGTAAGCTAAATAGCTGATATTATTTTCATGAGGAACGGGATAATGGTCTATATATTTTTTAAAATATTTTATAGATTTTTTATAATTTCTTAATAATAGATAATCGGAGCCTACATAAAAGTTTGAAATAATTTCTGCTTTTGTGCCATTATATTTTGTTTTTAGCTGCTTTAGTATAACAATAGATTTTTTTATATTTTTTAGATTTCCGGTTTTTGAAGTTCCGACCGAAAGATAGAGTCTAACTCCTTTTCTTAATAAAACGTAAGCTTTATTATCTCTATAACCGTTATAATATCTATATCCTAATATACCTCCTATTATAATCAAAACGCCGATACAAAAAAAAATAATAAATTTTTTATTCTTTTTAAAAAAACTTTCTAAGTCAATTGCCATGTTTTATTGTCCTTATTAATATTAATTACTATATATATTAATTGAAATTGCCATATTATATTATATTATATTATATTATATTTTAATATTTTTCGGCTAAAGCCTTAGCATTATTTTTTATTTCTTCTAATTCTTGTCTATTAAGACCTGCCCCAAAAGCAATATTGTTATAAATATTTTCATCTAATATATCGTTAGGTGAATGTGCATCGCTGGAAATTATTAATTTTGCGCCCACGTGCTTGGCAATTTGAAAAACAATGCCGTTTGACAAGCAATGCCCTTTTCTATAAGTCAGTTCTAAATAGATATTTTTATTTTTAGCTATTAGAGCTTCTTCTTTGGTTAATAATCCCGGATGTGCTAAAATATCAATATCTTCATTTAATGCTGCTAAATTAGTTCCTTTTTCAACCGGTTCGCTTAAAGTTTCGCCATGAACTACAATTATTTTAGCGCCGGATTTTCTTGCCAAATTGACGGCTTCGCCTATTAAAGAAGGAGGTATATGTGTAATCTCTACTCCGGGCAAAACTCTAAACTTATTATTATTTTTAATATTTTCAGTATTAATTATATCGCTTATTTTAATAATATTGGACAGCATAAATTCAATGTTGGAAAAATCGGCATGGTCGGTAATCGCCAGAGTGCTTATACCGGAATAAACCGCTCTTCTAATAAGTTCTGAAGGTACTAACTCGCCGTCTGAAAATAATGTATGAGTATGAAAATCTGCTATCAAATAATTTCTCCGTATAATTTATTATTTATAACTTCAGTTATTTTAACTTTGGCGACATTATTTTCAAAATTTGATTTTGATAGCGTCATTTTTTTTATTTCAAAATTTTTTAAATATATTACCCTTTCGTTTAAAGTATTTCCTTTATATAATATCCCTTTATTAATTATTTCCGAATTATAGTCATCGTTTTCCTGTATTTTTTCTATTATAACATCATAATTATTTCCTATCAATTTATTTAAAGATAAAGCAAAAATATTTTTTTGCAAATCAAATAATTTATTTAATCTTTCTTTTTTTGTATTTAATGGAACATTATCTTTACAATTCAAAGCTGCCGTGAAAGGTCTAGGTGAATATTTAAATCCGTAAATAAATTCAAATTCTATTTTTTTTAGCAAAGATAAAGTTAATTCAAAATCTTCTTCAGATTCTCCCGGAAAGCCTACAATTATGTCAGTTGATAATAATATTTCAGGATAACTTAATTTAATTTTTTTTATAAGATTCAAATAATGATTTCTGTCATAGCCCCTGTTCATTAATTTTAATATTCTATCGGAACCTGATTGAACCGGTAAATGCAAACATTTTGATATTTTATTTTCTTTTCCGATTAAATCAATTACTTCATCGCTCATATCTTTAGGATGAGATGTCAAAAATTTTATTTTCTTTATATTTTTTATTTCTGCAATTCTTTTTAAAAGATATATAAAATTATGGTCAGGATTATCCGGAGATTTATAAGAATTTACATTTTGCCCCAATAAAACAATTTCTTGAACATTTTTTTGAGCATATTTTTCAACGGTATTAAACAAAATACTTAGAGGAATATATTTTTCTCTTCCTCTGACATATGGAACTATGCAATAGCTGCAATAATTATTGCAGCCTTCCGTTATTTTTAAATATTCCGTGTAATTTAATAAACCTTTTTTTTCGGATCTTTGATTAAAAAATTTTTCTAATCTTTTATAATAGCTTTCATCTTGAAATTTATCTTCATATAAATATGAGTTTTCAATATTTTTAGGATTTATATTAATATTGGCTTTATTATCTGTATTATTATAAACGCTTATATTATTCTCTGCGTTATTATCTATATTGTTATTATTTATAGTATTGCTTATATTATTATTAATGCTATTAGATAAAATTTTAAATTCTTTTTCAAGTATGTCAGGGATAGATAAAATATCTTCGGGACTTACATAATAATTTATATGTAAGTTTTTTTTTATTTTATTATTTTCAATTTTATTTTTATTTAAATTTATGTTTTCTTTAATGTTTTCTTTAATTTTTTGCTGAGCATAACATCCGGCAAGTATTATTTTTTTATTTTTATCTATACGTCCGATATCGGATAATATTTTATGGTCTGCATTATCCCTAACGCTGCATGTATTTAAAATTATAATATTTGCATCATTTAAAGAAGACGCCTTTTTAAATCCTTTAAAAATCAGACCCTCTTCAAGCAAAGACGAATCGTGAAAATTCATCTGACAACCATAAGTTTTAATGTAAAACTTGAGAGTTTCCATAAGTTTGCTAAATATAGCAATGTAAATAAGTTAAATAAGTTAAATAAGTTAAATAAGACAAGAAAATTCAAATATTTTCTTTTATAAGGTTGTTTTTGCAGATTTTACTCATTTTAAAAAATGGCATTAATTTTTCTTTTATTTTAATATTTTCTCCTGTTTTCGGATTTCTTCCTACATATGATCTATATTCTTTTATTTTAAAGCTTCCAAATCCTCTTATTTCTACTCTTCTGTGCTGAACGAGGGCTTCTATTATAGTTTCTAATATAGAGTTAACGATTGCTTCTGCTAATTTAGCGGAAATTTTATTTTGCTCCGCAAATAATTCTATAAACTCCGCTTTATTCATACCCACCTCTAAATATTACTCTAAATATTATAAATATTATATAAATATTAAATGATATATGCAGTAAAATAATTTTCTAAGTTTTTAATATTATCATATAAGAACATCTGGGTCAACATCTATAACTATTTTTTTAGAGATAAAAAATTTATTAAGTTCAGATTTATTTTTAATAATATCTATGAAGTCATGCATATATGAAATATTTTTTTCACCTGATATAAAAGGTGATTTTATAATTATTTGAAATCTAAAATTATTATTTAGCTTAGAAATTGGACAGGGAGAAGGACCTAGTACAGAAATCTTTTTAAATTTATTATTTTCTATGATTGTTGTGCCGATTATTTTTTTTAAAAAAAATGCTCTTTCCTGTAATTTATCAAAATCCTTATCTGTTAATCTTAATGCAATAATTTTAGCATAAGGGGGATAAGAATATTCTTTTCTTAAACTTAATTCTTTTTCAAAAAATCCTTCAATATCATGTTTTGATGAATATTGAATAACATAGTTTGTACTATTAAATGTCTGAAAAATTACATTTCCGGGCATATCTCCCCTACCTGCTCTGCCTGATACCTGCATTAGCATTTGAAAAGTTTTTTCGGCGCTTCTAAAATCGGGAATATTTAAAAGACTATCCGCTGAAATTACGACAACCAAACCTACATTTGGAAAATCATGACCTTTTGCAACTATTTGAGTACCGATAAGTATATCTATCATACCATTATTCATTTTATTAAAAATATCTAAACCTATTTTTTTATTTCTGCCTATATCCGAATCTATCCTTGCGATTTTAGCTCTATCTCCAAATAATTCATTTACTTTATCTTCTAATTTTTGTATACCCACACCATAAGGCTCTATATTATCGTTTAAACATTCAGGGCATAGCTTTGGAACTTCTTCAGTATAATTGCAATAATGACATTTTAGAAAACTTTTTTCATAGTTTTTTCCTTTATGATATACCATAGAAACAGCGCAATTTTTGCAAATAAATTGATGGCCGCATGATTTGCATATAATAAAAGTTGAAAATCCGCGCCTGTTTAAAAATAATAGCACCTGTCGTTTTTGATTTACATTTTCTATGATTTCATTTTTTGAAATTTCTGAAAGCATTTCATCGCTGAAATTATTATTCTTCTTATTATTGTTATTATTATTATTTGAGTCGTTAGACCAGTGAAGCTCATTATTTAATTTAAATTCATTTTTTAAATCAACAATTTTAATTTCAGGAAGAGATTTGCCAAGAACCCTTTCTTTTATATTAATATATTCATATTTTTTTATTTCTTTTGCATTATAAAATGATTCTAATGAAGGAGTTGCAGAACCTAAAACCGTAACCGAATTACTTTTTTTTGCGAGCATAACGGCTACATCCCTTGCATTATATAAAAAATCCGATTCTTGCTTATATGAACTGTCGTGTTCTTCATCTACAATAATAAGTCCCGGTTTAATTAATGGAGCAAAAATAGCAGATCTGGCGCCTAAAACTATTTTAATTTCTCCGGATAATATTTTAAACCAGTTAATTAATTTTTCTTTTTTGGCAATTTTACTATGAAATATTGCAAATTCATGAGGATTTAACATTTTAGAAAATCTTTTACTCATTATATCTATAAATTGATTTGTAATATATATTTCAGGAACAATAATAATAACTTGTTTATTTAAACTTAAAGTATATTCTAATATATTTAAATAAATCTCGGTTTTTCCGCTTGCAGTTACGCCATGCAGTAAAAATGTTTTATAAAAATTGTTTTTAATAGGTTCTTTAATAATTTCGATAGCTTTTGACTGGTCTTCTGTTAATTTTAAATAATCGACAGTATCTGTTACAGATATTTGTTTGTTTTTTTGCCTGATTTGAATTATAATATCGTTATCAATATTGCTTTTATTTAAATTTTTATTATTATATTCTGCATAAACATCCAACAGATGAAAATTTTTTGCGTCTATTGATGGCAATGCAGCGTCTAAAACACGCGAGATGCTTTCGTGGTAATAGGATGCAAGCCAATTGTAAAAATTTAAATGATTTTGATTAAAAAATGAATTTTTAGAAATGGATATTATTTTTTTTAAATTAGCGCTTTTTGACGGGTATGCCGAATTTATAGAAGATATAAATCCGTATGTTTTTCTGCTCTTTAGTGGCACTATCACAGGCGCACCTAATTGCAAAAAATTTAATAATACTTCCGGTACTAAATAAGTCAATGCATAATCCAATCTGCTTTTAGGCACTATTATTTCAGCTTTAGTTTCGCTCATGCATATAATTATAATTCATTACCTTAAAAATTGAAATAAATAATAAACATAATTTAAAGTTAGTTAAATTGACCCGGCTCAGCATTTCTAATTATTTTTTGAAATTTAATAATATTAAGCATTTTCAAAAATTAAATGCAATTATAATAGGGGCTTATTTTAATACCGCTTATTTTATTAGCGGACCATAAATAAAAAAAACCTCGTCTTTTCGACGAGGTAGTTGAAACTTACATAAATTATATTTATTTAATTATTTATTTCTAGCGAATCATTTTCTTATTATTTTTATCTTTTTTACCTCCTTCAAGCGGATATAATTGCCTTCTGTAATATTCTTCCTCATTAAGTTCAAGTTTTTTTCCGTCTTTTGCAATAATAAATTTTCCGTTTCCGAATTCTTCAAACCATACTTTATCGGCTATTTCTGCATAAGACGAAGAGTATTTATCCATATCGTCTTTTAAAGCAGTTATAATAGACTCGCCGCCTTCCTGTGTTGCCTTTGCATTTCCTTTTGCAACGACATTCCTTAAAATTTGAGGATGATCAATAATCATACATGGACGAAGACGATTTTTAATCCCCATCTGCTCACTTCTTATAGATTTAAAATAAATTGAATTTAATATTTCTTCTATTGATTTATCAAATACGTTATCTGCCGCGAATTGGGCAAATACGCACGGCTCTACTCCGCCATTGGCATTTATATGCAAATAAACTCTTCCGCCCGAAAGACATCCGTGAGAAAGCACTCCGTCATTCCAAAAATCAGCGACTACAATAGGTTTAGATTCTCTTATTTCCGCTACCCTTTTTCTTCTATAATTTCTTTGTTCTGGAGTCGGCATTAATTTAAGGTCGGGCTCTCTTCCGATAGGTATATAATTAAAATACCATCCTAAAAAACACCCTTGTTTAATATAAAAATCAATAAATTCATCGCTTGCTATGATTTCATTATTGAATTTGGTGGCTGTAGCCGAAAAACCGAAGAGTATTCCGTTATCTTTAAGATATTGCATAGCCGATACTATTTTTTTAAAATGACCCTTGCCCCTTCTTTCATCGGTTTCAGCTTCAAAACCTTCAACGCTTATAGCTGGAAAAACATTTCCAAGCTCCGCAAGTTTTTCCGCCATTTGTCCGTCAATTAAGGAACCATTGGTATATACCTGAAAATAACAATCGCTGTTTCTTTTAAAAATATCAATCAAATCTTTTCTGACAAAAGGCTCTCCGCCGGATATAGTATAAAAAAATATTCCGTAGCTTTTACCTTCGTCTATTATTTGATTTATTTTTTTAAAAGATAATTTATCCTGTCTAGTATAATTAGCTGAGTAGCACCCGTAGCATTTTAAATTACAATGCATACTGGGACTTATTACATAAAAAAGCGGCGGATAAAAGCCGTTTTTTTCAATAAATGCCTTTCGTTTATTGCCGCTTAAAAGCAAAAAATTAGATATAAAATTATTTAATATTTTGCTTTTAACATTTTTAGAGAGATAAGGCAATTTTCTTTTTAAATTGATGAAAATATGGTCAAAAAATATTTTTCCCGCAGGCGCTTTAAAATCATTAAGTTTATCGGAAAGATTTACAATAGTTTCATCTTTTAGATGCGGTATAACATAATTACTTGCGAGGTATAAACTTTTTTTAATGATATAATTTTTTAATTGATTATTTTTAATTGAAGATAATTGTTTCATATCAATACCCTCTTAATAATTTATTTAAGTTTATATAATTTTAATTTTTAATTATAGTAAATTAACATAAATATTAAATTATAATAATTACCGTAATAATAAAAAGCAATATATTATTATTAGAAAAGTGCGCACTTATATGAATTATAACACTTGTTTTATAAAATTTCAATTAACGAGAATAACCTTAATTCTGCGATAGAAAATATTGAGATATTTCAAAGTCAATAAACAAAGGAATAAATTTTATAATTTTAGCATTGATATAAAATCTATAATATAATATAATCAATTAAAATAACGTTCATTGAGTATGTTTACGCTGATGCAGCGTAAATTGGTTTGATATCGGGGGGGGTTAGCTCAGATGGCAGAGTGGCGTCTTCGCATGGCGCAGGTCGTGGGTTCGATTCCCATACCCTCCACCACTTATTGCCGCCATAAATAAGCAATTCATGCTGTTATTTATTTAATCAGTTTATTTTATTTATTTTTTTATATATTTTCACTCATTCGCAGCTTTATTAGGGTGTTCTCTGTCTCTAAACCCCATATGGACCAATATGTCGTACAATCTATCTATTCTATCAGACAACTTATCCAACCTATCGGTTAAAACTTTATTATTTTCCTTGATTTCAATTGATAAATCTCTAATTTCATTAGATAAAATGTCAATTTTTTTATCTGTCTTTCCTGTTAATTCAGCTATTTTATTATCGGTTGTTTTTGTTAATTCAGCTATTTTATTATCGGTTATTTTTGTTAATTCAGCTATTTTATTATCTGTTATTTTTGTTAATTCAGCTATTTTATTATCTGTTATTTTTGTTAACTCAGCTATTTTATTATCGGTTATTTTTGTTAACTCAGCTATTTTATTATCGGTTTTTTCTGTTAATTCAGCTATTTTATTATCTGTTATTTTTGTTAACTCAGCTATTTTATTATCGGTTATTTTTGTTAACTCAGCTATTTTATTATCGGTTTTTTCTGAAAATTCAGTAAATTTTTTATCTGTATGAATATATACACCGATAACAAAACCCAATGTAATTAAAAGTACGCCTAAATTTATGTAATCCATAATCAACGTGATTACCTATTTTTATTTTAATTATTAAATTTAATATATTATATCATATTTTTGTTTGTTTTTAATATATTTTTAAGAAAATTATATTAAAATTAACATCAAGCTTACTTTGGGCTTACTTTTAAAAGATTTAAATATTTTTTACTAAATACTGTTATAGAATACTAATTTTTCAGCGAACATAAGAAGTAATTCTATATATAATATATAATGCTTTTTATATTTGTTTAATAGCTTTTTTGATTATTTCTATAGTTTTATTAATATCTTCTTTTGTATGTACGCTGCTTAAAAATAAGGCTTCATATTGAGAAGGGGCAGCAAAAATACCTTCTTTTATTAGCATGCCAAAAAATTTTTTAAATTTAGCAGTATTAGATTGCATTACATCTTTAAAATTATTAACGGGAGATTTTTTGAAGAATATCGTTAATAATGAAGATA
>JAJYRF010000044.1:28844-30480 GCA_021794255.1 bacterium
GCAGCAAAAATACCTTCTTTTATTAGCATGCCAAAAAATTTTTTAAATTTAGCAGTATTAGATTGCATTACATCTTTAAAATTATTAACGGGAGATTTTTTGAAGAATATCGTTAATAATGAAGATATATGATTAATTGTTAATTCATCGCTGTAATCTTTAAGTTCATCTTTTAAAAATGAAATCATATATTCGGTATTTTTATTTGCTTTTTCGATGGCATTGTCTTCTTCAATAGCTTTGATAGTTGAAATACCTGCAGATACACAAAGAGGATTGCCGGAAAGAGTTCCAGCCTGATAAACAGGACCTATCGGGGATAAATATTCCATTATGTCTTTCCTTCCGCCAAAAGCTCCAATCGGAAGTCCTCCGCCAATTACCTTACCGAGACAGGTAATATCCGGTTTTAAATTAAATAATCCCTGAGCTCCTCCTAATGATATTCTAAAGCCTGTTATGACTTCATCAAATATAATCAAAGATTCGTTTTCATGAGTTAAATCTATTAATTTTTTTAAAAAACCTTCATCAGGCAAAACAACTCCCATATTCGCAGCAACAGGTTCAATTATTACTGCTGCAACCCCCCTTTTATTTTTTAAAAATAGGTTTTTGACGGATTCTATATCGTTATAGCTTGCAACTAAGGTATCATTTGAAGTACACTCAGTAATGCCGGCGCTTGAAGGAACAGACGTAGTTAGCGACCCTGAGCCTGCTTTTACAAGCATTGAATCGGAATGACCGTGATAACACCCTTCTAATTTTATAATTTTATCTCTTCCTGTAAAACCCCTTGCAAGTCTAATTGCGCTCATGACAGCTTCAGTTCCGGAATTAACAAGTCTTAACATTTCAATTGAAGGGAAATGCCTGTTTATTAATTTGGCTAAAATAATTTCATTTTCGGTAGTGGCTCCAAAACTAAATCCGTTGTCGGAAGCTTTTTTTACCGCCTCGACCACTCTTTTGTCGGCATGACCTAATATCATAGGACCGTAAGACATCACATAATCAATATATTCTTTATTATTAAAATCATAAATCTTACTTCCTTTTGCGCTTTTTATAATTATAGGTTCTATATCAACCGATTTAAACGCTCTTACAGGACTGTTAACTCCTCCGGGCATTATTTCAATAGCCTGCCTGATTAATAATTTAGTACTCTTTCCTATTTTATTTTCATTATTACTAACCATTTTTAATTTTATCCTCAATATAAATATTTTTAAATATAAAAATATTGCACTCGTTAAATTTAATACATTGCATTATTATATTAATATTAATTATTACAATTAAAAAATATTTAAATTTTATATTATTTATGTTTGCGCTGAAGACCGTCATCATAAGAAGTTAAAGTGATACTGTAAGTTTTTATCTTATTAATCTTATCATTAGCTGCGGACTATTTACTTTCATTAAATGAAATGTTAAGTCTATATTAATATATAATTATTAATTTGATTATTTATTATATATTATAAATATATAATAAATTAATGAATGAAATAATAAAAAAATAAACTAATTAATTGAGATTAAATTAATATCTTTAATTTTAAAATTAGATTCTACATTTATTATTTCAACAATTTTTAACCCTTCAGGCAATTTATTATTTAGT
>JAJYRF010000093.1 GCA_021794255.1 bacterium
TTATAAATTAACTAACTAAATAAATAAATAAATAAATAACAAATTATAAATTAACTAACTAAATAATTAACAAATTATAAATTAACTAACTAAATAAATAAATAAATAACAAATTATAAAATAACTAACTAAATAAATAACAAATTATAAAATAACTAACTAAATAAATAAATAAATAAATAACAAATTATAAAATAACTAAATAAATAACAAATTATAAAATAACTAAATAATTAAATATAAATTATAATATTTATATGCGATTATTAAATATATTTAATAATCATTAATATAAAAATATATAAAATAAAAACATAAGCATATACATAAACATAAAAAATTATGATATTATCCAAAATTAATAAAAAACCATGTGTTTGTGCATCAATTGGAAACATAGAAACCTCAAAAGTTATTTCTGCCGTTGAATATGCTATAAATAATAACTACTCATGCGTTGAAATTAGATTTGACCTTTTAAATGATTTTAATGAAGAATTATTATTTAACAAATATCTTCAAGAAATAATTTCTTACAGTGAAAAATTCAATTTTCCTATAATAGCAACTAAAAGAAATACTTATAAAGATATTAATAATATTGAAAATAAATCTGATATACCCGATATAAATATAATGAATAAATTATCTTTTTTAAAAAAATTGATAGATAATGGAATAAAAACAGTTGATATTGAACAAGATGCGACTGACAAATATTTAATCGCCGATTTTATAGAATTTGCGCATAGCAAAAATTCCGAGGTTATTTTATCGGTGCATGATTTCAACTCTTTTATTAATTTGGAAAAAGCAATGCAATTTTATATTGAAGCAAGCTATCTGAAAGCAGATTTTTTTAAAATGGCGGCGCTTATTGCGTCAAAGCAGGAAATGCTTGATATACTATCTATTTGTAATAAAATAAATGAAGTCAGAAATTCAGATATTGAAAATTATCCTGAATTTATAATTTTCGGAATGGGAGATAAAGGAAAATTAACGCGGATTCTTTCATTGAATTACGGCTCTTTTTTGGTTTATTGTTCGATGGACAACGGCTTATCAACTGCTCCCGGTCAGCTAAACATTGATTTATTTAATAAAGTTTATAATTCTTGTAATCTTATATTGTAATTTCTTCATTCTTTATTTTTATTTCTTGTTAATTATTCTTTATTAATTAATTATATATTATTTTTTATTATAATAATTTTATTTATAACAAATAATAATTAAATATGTGAATTATCTTTTATATATTTTTATATATAAAGTTTACTTTTAATTTTCACTTTTAGGATTTTATTAATAAAAGAATATGGCAATTTTGAACAATTTGTTGAAATCAAAAAAACTTGGGGAAATTTTAATCGATTCCAAACTTCTTAACGCAACACAATTGGAATACGCTCTTATCGAAGCAAAAAAAAGAAATATGAGGCTCGGCGCCGCTTTAGTCGCTCTTAATGTCTTATCGGAAAACAGTATAATTGACGCTTTGTCGCAGCAGCTGAACATTAAAAAAATAGAATTATCAAAAATAGCTATTGATCCTGCAGTCGGCAAAATTTTGTCCGAAACTCTATCCAGACAGTTCAAAATGGTCGGAATTAATCTTTACGGAAATACTCTGACGGTCGTGCTGTCCGACCCTTTAAATGTTTTTGCGGTAGATGCTTTAAAAAAAGCCGTAAATTATGATATAGAAATTGCAGTCGCAAGAGAGCATGAAATACTCAGGGCTGTTGATTTTGTTTATTCCGCTAAAGATATAATAAAAGCCGATAAAAATGAAAACATAAGTCTCAATTTAAACAAAGAGCTACAGAAAAATATCGGGACAGCTTCAGTCTTTGGTGCACCATCATCAGTAAATATCGAAATAAATAAAGAAATTATAGAATCTGAAGATATAAATATAATTAAATTAGTTAACGATATAATAGTTTCGGCATCCAAAAACAGAGCTTCGGATATACATATAGAACCTTTAGAAGATGAAATTTTAATTAGAGAAAGGATAGATGGCGAACTTTTTGAAACTAAAAAAATCCCGAAACAATTTATTAATTCTTTGATTGCGAGAATTAAAATAATGTCTAATATGGATATAGCAGAAAAAAGAAATGCTCAGGATTCAAGATTTAATATTACGCTTTCTGGAAAAGAACTTGATATAAGAGTTTCCGTACTGCCCACTATAAACGGAGAAAAAGCGGTTCTCAGAATATTGGATAAATCATCTAAGATAAACAAAATCTCAGAATCTGCCGATATAGATAATAAAACAAAAGATAAAATATTAAAATTAGTAAATAAAAAATACGGTTTATTTTTGATAACCGGACCCACTGGCTCAGGTAAAACAACAACCGCTTATTCTATTTTAACAGAATTAAATAAAATAAACAAAAATTTAGTTACGGTTGAAAACCCTGTTGAATATAAAATAAAATATATAAATCAAGTTGAAGCGAACCTTAAAGGGGGGATGTTTTTTGCCAATATTTTAAGATCTGTTTTAAGACAGGACCCTGATATTATACTTGTCGGAGAAATAAGAGATGTAGAAACCGCGAAAATAGCAATACAGGCTTCGCTGACAGGCCATTTTGTTATTTCAACGCTGCATACGCAGGATGCTTCAAGTACAATATCAAGATTGATAGATATGGAAATAGAACCATTTTTAATAGCTTCTTCTATTATCGGCATTATAGGACAAAGACTGCTAAAAAAACTTTGCGATAAATGCAAAGAACCCTTTAGCCCTGATGCCGAATTATTAAAAGAATTAGGTTTGCCTGAAAATAAAACGGTTTATTTTTATAAAGAAAAAGGCTGCCCTGAATGCAGAGGGACAGGATTTAAAGGAAGAATCCCAATATATGAATTATTAATTCCGGACAGAAATTTACAAAAATTAATTTTAGAAAAAGCGGATGCTTCTATTATAAGAGATACCGCGGTTAAAAACGGTTTTACGACATTAAGAAAACATGGCATATTAATTGTATTAGAAGGGCTTACTACTATTGAAGAAGTTCTTCAGGCAACACAGGATATTTAAATAAATATTTATATTGAGAAATAAATAAATGTTATTACGTTTTTAATAAAATTTTTAATAGAAACGGTATCTTTATATTATATATATTATATTATTATTTAATAAATTTTACTATTTTATATTTTTTATATTTATATTTATTATATTATAATATAATATAATAAATATAAAACTCATTAGCGTAATAATTAGCGCAATAAAAAGTAATATAATAATATTAATTTAAAAATTAACATAATAAAAAATGCCGACTTATATTTACAGAGCAAGAGACAGATTTGGAAAATTGGTTGTCGGTCAAATTGACGCCGCTTCCTTGATTGCAGCCGAAAAAAATATTGAAAATTTTAAGCTAATTCCATTATCGCTAGAAGAAAAATCAAGTATTTCAATGAGCGAACTTATACCGTCTTTTCAATCTATATCAAAAAAAGACATAATTATTTTTTCACGCCAGCTTGCTACTTTATATCAGTCGGGCGTTCCTATCAGCAAAAGTTTAACTTCTTTAATAGAATTTACGAGAAATAAAAAATTAAAAATTATTCTTCAAGAAGTTAAAGATGATATAGAAAGCGGTCAAACATTAGCAAAAAGTCTCGGCAGTCATCCAAAAATATTTTCTGAAATATACGTTAATATGGTAGAAGTAGGGGAATCAACCGGTCTTTTATATGATGTTTTAGTCAGGATTGCTTTGCTTATGGAAAAAGAAATGACAATTAAAACAAAAGTGAAAAGTGCGACATTTTATCCAAAATTAGTTATTGCCGCAATAATTATTGCAACAGCGGTATTGATTGGATTTGTTATTCCTAAATTTGCAATGCTTTACAGCAGTTTTAACGTGCCGCTTCCCCTTGAAACCAGAATTTTAGTTGCAATTTCCAATTTTTTTGTTAGTTATTGGTATATTATGTTAGCAATTTTTGCAGCATTAATTATTTCAGTTAAACTTTATTTAAACTCGGCCAAAGGAAGATTATGGTGGGATGAATATAAATTAAAAATACCTATATTCGGAAGTATTTTTTATAAATCTATGATGGGTCAATTTACAAGAATTTTTGGTCTTTTATTTAAAAGCGGCATACCCGTCAACAGGGCATTTGAACTTATAAGAAATGCCGTAGAAAATAAATATTTTACAAAAAAAATAGATGAATTACAGGAAGAAATTACAAGAGGCAAATCTATTACCCAGAGTTTTATAGATTCAAAAATATTTTCTCCTATAATAATCCAGATGATAAGCGTGGGCGAAGAAACAGGACATATAGACGAAATGCTTAATAAAGTAGCCGATTATTTTGACGAAGATTTAGACCATCAATTAAGCATATTGCAAGCTTCTATAGAACCTATCCTTTTAAGCATTATATTCGGGATGGTTTTATTTTTAGCGCTTGCTATTTATCTTCCTATAATAGACGTTATAAATTTTGTTAAAAAATAAAAACATAATAAAATATATATATACTATATAATGTAATAATATCATTTGGACTAATAATTTTAACTCAACTTCACCATTTTCATTATTCCACAATTATAACTCACCGATATTATTATATTATATTTTTTATTTTGTAGTCCCCTATAACAATATTAACATGCTGCCTGCAATTATAATGAAGTTGGGTTAAACTTAAACTCCTAATTTTTTCTTAAAATATTCAATAGTTGATTTTAAACCGCTTTCTATATCTACTTTTGGGTTATAGCCTAATTTTTCTTTTGCTAAAGTTAAGTCGGGGCGTCTCTGGATAGGGTCGTCCTTAGGCAGGTCTTTAAATACTATCTTTGATTTAGAATCAGTTAAAGACAATACTAATTTTGCAAAATCTATTATAGTAAATTCATAAGTATTCCCAAGATTGACTGGACCAGTAAAATTTTTTGAGTTTTTCAAAAGCATAATTCCGTCAACTAAATCAGAAATATAGCAAAAAGAACGATTTTGCTTCCCGTTTCCGTAAACTGTCAAGTCAATTCCTTTTAATGCCTGAACTATAAAATTTGAAACTACCCTTCCGTCATTTTCAAGCATCTTTGGACCATATGTATTAAAAACCCGCGCTATTTTAATATCTATGCCGTAAGTCCTACAATAATCAAACATAATTGTTTCCGCGGCTCTTTTCCCTTCATCGTAACAAGACCTTATTGAAGCAGGATTAACATTTCCATAATAAGTCTCAGGCTGCGGATGGACTAAAGGAGAGCCGTAAACTTCAGATGTGGAAGTGTGCAATACGGAAATATTTAATCTCTTTGCGTTTTCCATAACATTAAAAATACCGAAAACATTATCTTTCATTGTTTTAAGAGGGTCTTTCTGGTAGAAAGGAACAGAAGCGGGACAGGCAAGATTAATAATGAAATCGGCTTCAATATTAAAATATTCCGATATATCGTGTCTTATTATTTCAAAATTAGGACTATCTTTAAATTCTGCGATATTTTCCTTAGACCCTGTAAAAAAATTATCCATACATAAAACTTCATTGCCTTCGTCTAAAAGTCTTCCGCATAAATTAGATCCGATAAAACCTGCGCCGCCTGTAATTAAAATTTTCATAATATCTAATTCTCCGATATTTATTTTATTTATATATATTTAATATTGGCTTTTAAACTATTTAGTTTTAAAAACATTTTTAGAAATATTTAGAAAAAACAATTATAATATTTTTGCTCAATATATATAATTAATTATAATTAATTATATATAGACTATGGATTATAAATTATAGACTATAATTTATAGATTATAAGTTATTATAAGTTATAGGTTATATAATTCATAGATTATAAGTTATTATAAGTTATAGGTTATATAATTTATAGATTATAAGTTATTATAAGTTATAGGTTATATAATTCATAGATTATAAGTTATTATAAGTTATAGGTTATATAATTTATAGATTATAGAATATAGAATATAGAATATAGAATAGTTTTTATAAATTATATTTATTGCCATACCCTCTTCTTGTAATCATGTAGAAATCTTTTACAAATGTTGTACTGTTGCCTACGATAATAGTCGTATTCATATTGATTAAATCAAATTCGTCTATATGCTCAAGGGTTGTGATAACTATTTCTTCATCAGGTCTTGAAGCTGATTTCACAATTGCGGAAGGTCTATTTTTATCAATATTTTTTAATAAAATTTTTTTAGCATTTGTTAATTCATCTCTTCTTTTAGCACTTTTAGGGTTGTAAATAATTATAACAAAATCACTTTTTGATGCAAAGTCTAATCTTTTTTCAATGTCTTTCCATGGGGTTAACAAATTGGATAGCGAAATAACGCAAAAATCATTCATAATCGGGGCGCCTACCGAACATGCGGCGGCGCAAAAAGCAGGGATGCCTGATATAAAATCTAAAGGAATTTTACCTATTAACGATTTTTTTTCCAATAGCTCTAAAAGAAGTCCGCTCATACCGTAAATACCTGCATCGCCTCCGGAAATAACTGCGACGTTTTCGCCTTCCGTCGATTTATTTATTGCCGCTTCGCATCTTGCAATTTCATCTTTCATATTAAAATGCAGTTTTTTCTGCTCTTCTCTCAACAAGTTGCTAATTTGTTTAAGATAAGTAGAATAGCCTATAATAACACTGCATTCTTCTATTGCTTCAACTGCAGCTTTTGTTAAATATTTAATATCTCCTGGACCTGTTCCAACTAAAGTAATTTTGCCGTATTTTATATTATGGCTGCTGCTGATATTATGTTTTTCAGGTGGCAAATTATCGTCAATAGCTATTTTATTTATATTATGATTTACGCCGCTATTATGACTATTGTCGCAGTTATAATTTGTATTATTACTATTACTGCTATCATTAATACTATTGCTATTATTATTGTTTACACTTGCCGCTATATTGCCACTGCTATTGTTGTATTTCCTTTTTTCTTTTTGCATATCAATAACTCCTTATTTATATTAGAGGATAAAAGTGCGCACGGTTCACAGACCGAGTATGCGCCCGTGTAGCGAAAACAAGCGGATTCAGTAATTATATCTGTATTTAAAGCATAATCAGTATTTTTATTTAATTTTTTATCAGGATTTGAATTTTTATTCAAAACGGAGCTTATACCATAATTTAGATTTGTTTTTTTGGCTGTATTAAAACTTAAATTTAAATTTATATTATAGGTTATATCAGACCCGATATGCTTATTGGCGTCTGCATGTATTTTAAATTTATCTATTAAATTATTAACAAAATTATTGATTTCATCTTTAGAAAAAAAGTCAATATATTTTGCATATTTTTTAGCAAATTCTAAAATTCCTTTTTCTTCAGATTTAATATCTATTGTTCCTATATTTTTAATGGCGAGCATAGATAGATTATTTTCATTAAATATTTCTTCAATAAAATTTTCAATTTCTTCAAAAGACGTATTTTTATTACATCCTATTCCTACAGCCAAATTTCTTGGAAATAGCCTGCATATATTAACATCATGCAATCCGGCATATAATAATTCATCTAACGCAAAATCAGATAACTCCAGAGCGTCTGTTCTATAAGAAATGGCTATAATATTTAACTTATTTGTATTTATATTTATATTTATATTTTTTTTTAATATTTCTTTTATCCTGTTTTCAGTATATACAAATTGTATCTCTGAATTAAAATCAGCAAAATATTTTTTAATTTCTTTTTTAAATTCTTCGTTTTTATGCAAAATATAGTCGGAGTCAGGAATAAAAATTATAAATTTTTCGTTATTTAGCGATGACTTATTAATATATTTTATACAATTTTTATTTTCAATATTTAAATTAAATTTTTTTGCAAATAAATCCAACGAAAACTTATTTGAAACATCAGTGGCAGTCGTTATTACAGGAGTTGCGCCTATAATTTCGGCTATTCCGGCGGTCAGTTCATTAGCTCTTCCTATATGTCCCGAAAGTGCGCTTATAGCAAAATTGCCTTTTTCATCAATAACTATTACTCCGGGGTCAGATAACTTGCTTTTTATAAATGGAGATATAAGCCTTATAGCTGCTCCTAACGAAAGAAAGAAAATCAAAAAATCATACTCATTAAAAGCATATTCAATCTTTTCACGGTAATTAACATTATTATAATTAAAAAATTCAAAACCGCCTGCATCAAAGCTTTTATAACCGCTTTCATAATGTTTCTCATAATTATTATTGCAGTTGCTTTTGCAGTTATTTTTATAGTTACTTTTGTAATTACCGTTATAATAACTATGCAGTCCGCAGGATATTTTTGATGCTAATCGTATACCGTTTTCGGTAAATGCAAATATAGCCGCTTTATTTATATAATTGCCAAAGTTATCGGCTTTCCTTTGCTTTCCTGAATGAGTGAAAAAAATCCTTGTCATATAATTTAGATTTATGTTTTGTTAAATATTTGCCTGCCAGCGCATCTCCTACTATTAAAACAGCCATATTTTTAATAGATTTAGTTTTTACGATGCTTGCAACATCTTTTAATTTACATTCTATAAGCATCTCCGATTTTAAAGACGCGTCTTTTGCTATTAAACAATAAGTATTTTCATTATAGCTTTCCAAAAGATCCGACGCTACCGAATCTATTAATCCGAAACTTAAATATATAGCCATAGTAGCCTTATGGGATGCAAGACTTTTTATATCCTGCCCTTCCGGCAATTTTCCGGTTCTGCCTTCAGCCCTGCAAAAAATTACTGCCTGAGAAATATCAGGCAATGTCAATGTAGATTTATTTGATGCGCAAGCGGCAAAAGCGGCGGTAACTCCGGGAATAATTTCATAACTTATACATTTTTCTTCAAGAGATGCGATTTGTTCGCTTATTGAAGAATAAAGCGACGAATCGCCTGCATGAAGAACTGACGTTAAATTGCCGGCTTTATACATTTCTTCAATTTTTTCGGCAATTTCTTCAAAGCACATACCGCTCATGTCGTACAATACGCAGTCGCATTTTAATATTTGCAATAACTCTTTATTTATTAAAGAACCGGCGTAAATAACACAATTGGATTCTTTTAAAATATTATAAGCTCTAATTGTTAATAATTCAGGGTCTCCCGGACCAGAACCGACAAAATAAATTTTATTTTTTTCAATATATTTCATATTTTATATTTTATAATTTGATATTTTTTTATATTACTTTTTATCTCAAATATATTAATTATGCTTATGCTTATGCTTATGCTTATGCTTATGCTTATGCTTATGCTTATGCTTATGCTTATGCTTATTTTTTAATTTAATTTATTTTATTAAATTAAAATCGCCGCTAAAATAGAAAAATAATCATATGTTTTTTTATTTGATTTGTGTAATTTATCAGGAGATTTTTCAATGTCGTTTATGACGCCAAAATTATTTTTAAATAATATTGATGAATTATATGATTTATAATTTGAATCTTTAATATTAATATTTTTAATATCATCGTCATCTAATGAACTAAAATTATCTGAAATAGAAACATCTAAATCAATGTTATCATACAATTGTGATTTTTCTAATATGTAAAGTTTTAATTTATCATTTTTAAAATCATTATAGAGTATTTTCTTATAAATATTTAATATATCTTTTATACAATTTCCCGCTTTCATATATATTATAATAGAAGGTTTTTTTCCGGCAGATTTAATAAAATTAATTTCAGATTCTAATTCAGAATAGGTTTTGCCGATAGGCACCGTAATTAAAACTGAACTTTTTTTTATTATATAGGGTTCTTTTATTAAACTTAAAAAATAGCTTAAAGATGAAATTCCCGAAATTATATTAATATTTAGATTTATACTTTCATTGTCCGCTAAATGCTTTAAAGATTTATACAGTTCGGCATATGTGCTGTAAAAAACAGGGTCTCCTATAGTTATATAGGAACAAACATAATTTTCTTTCAGTTTTTGAAAAATTTTCAATGCATTCTCATCATAAAGTTTTTTATTAAGGTTAAAATTTTTTTTCATTTCTATTTCTAACGGCATCAGCTTAAAATCATCAATATCAATTAAATTGTCTTTTAATATTTCTAAAGCAAAATTATTATTTGAATATAAAACTTTCGGATAAAAAATATAATCGCTTGCTTTTAAAGCTTTAATCGCTTTAACGGTAATTAAATCGGGGTCTCCGGGTCCCACACCGACGATATTAAGCAAAGAATTATTTATTATCATAACTTGTTATATTATATTATATTATATTATATTATATTATTTTTTTATATTTTATATTCTAATCTTTACTTTACTTTACTTTACTTTACTTTACTTTACTTTACTTTACTTTTAATATTATTCTCTTCTCTACTCTTCTATTTTATGCTATTTTTAGTTATTTTTTATTATTTTTATCAGATAAACTTGATTCAATGCTTTAAAATATGAGCTATAAGATATTGATTTCAAACGAGAAATATTTAAAGAAATTATCTCATATTTTATTTTATTTTTATTATTTTCTATAAAAGACATTACTTTGTTTAAAGTGTCTACCATAACGCAATTTAGTACAATAACACCGTTTTTTTTCAATAATTCAAGAGATGCATTTAAAATTTCTGAAATAGATGCTCCTCCTCCGCCTATAAAAATAAAATCAGGCGGCGTAAAACCGTAATATGCCGTTTTGTCTTTTAAAACATTAAAAATTAGCGGCATTTCACCTAAAATAGGCTCTATATTAGGTCTTTTAAATTTCTTAATATTTTTTAACAGATTATTTATTTTTATTTTATTTTTATCTATAGAATAAATCATTCCGCATTCCGCAATAGCTGCAGCTTCAATACTAACGCTTCCGCATCCGCATCCGGCATCTATCATAATACTGTTTCTTTTAAGCCCAAGCATACTTAGAGCAGCAGCTCTTATTTCTTTTTTTGTGGGTTCCCCCTTGCCGTGAATAAAATCATCATCATTAATTCCTAATACATTATCGTATTTTATATTGTTATCGTAATTATTATTGTTATTATAACGGCTGATTCTATTATTGTTATTGTTGCCGATACTATTGCTATTATTTATATTGCTATCATCGCTATTATTATCAGCGTTATTACTATTACTATTGCTATTACTGCCATTATTATTACCGGCGCTGTTACTATTATTATTTACAGTGCTGCTGTAATTACTATTGCTATCGTTGTTGTTGTTGATGCTGCTATTATCGTTAATATTATTATGGGTATTTCTATTTATAATACGTTCTAAAATTATTATATTGTTTGTATGATTAAATTCTTCTAATAATTTTTTAATATTTGAATTTTCTAAATTTTTATCGGATTTAATATTTAAAGACAATATTTTTTCGTTCTTCAGGCATAAATTGCTTAAAACATGAAATTTATAATAGATTCCAAAACCCTTGTCAAATAAAATTTTATAAATTGAATATGGATTGTTAATTTCATCGGTGTATAAACCTATATTGTTAAATGTGTAAAGAGCTTTATACAAATTTAAGACGTTTCTTCCGTGAAGACTTATTATTTCAGAATCTGACATGGATATTCTAAGAGATGCAAAACCTTTTTGCATATAGTTTATCGCAGGAATTACTTCTATATATTTTTTTAGTTTTTCTTCGGTATTGTTAAATATAGTTCCTGCTATTCCAAAAAAATTAGGGTCGCCGTTAGCCAGAATCAGTATATTTTTTTTAGCTATATTTTCGTTTATATATTCTAATATAAATTTTATTTTGCTGCCGTAAAAAATTTGAGAACTTTTTATTGTATTGTTTTTATTATTAATTTCCGTTAAAGCAGGCTCGTCTTCTTTTCTTGCAAAAATAGAGTCAATATGAGAAACTTTTAATATTGACTGTTCTAAATTAACATTTGCGCCATAACATTTTGATACGCCTATTATATAAATTTTATTCAGTTTCAAATATTTTTTCTCCGCTGTATGATAAAAGTATAATTTTACATCTTATTATATTATTATTTATTTTTTCTATATTTTTTTTAGCATTAAAAAGTATTTCATTAATAATTTCTTTTTTAACATCTTCGTTTTTTATGCTTGAGATATATAAAAACGCTTCTCTTGAAGTGTTTGAATTTATAACTTTTTCGTATATTTCGCTTAAGTCTAATATTTCATTTTCTGCTGCATAATTCAGCTCTAAATCAGACGGATTATTATTTAAATTATTATCAAAGCTATTGTTTTTATCGAATTTATTACTGGCATCGGTATTTTTTTTATTTAAGTTATTATTTAAATTATTATTTAAATTATTATTCTGACATTTATAATTAAAATACTTTTTAATTATTTCCCCTATATAATTAAGGTTTAAATTGCTGTATTTGGCGTTAGTATTTCTTTCCGCCTGAGATATTTTTACAATTTTTCCGAACTGACCGACTAAAATTATATTTTTAATTCCGTAAACCGCTGCTTTTCTTACTGAATATGACACAAAATCACCTATTTCTATAAAATATTCTTCGGAGAAGTTTTTAAAAATTTTCATAGCGCATTTTTCGCTAAACCTTCCCGGAGTAAATACGCATACATCAATATTATTTTTATACAAAAAAATTAATGACGATTTAATAGTATCAAGCCATGCTTTTGCCGATATAGGAATAACATAACCGGTTGTTCCGAGAATACTTAATCCTCCTTCTATTCCAAGTCTTGAATTTAAAGTTTTTTTTGATACTTCTTCTCCGTCAGGAATATATAATATTGATAAAAAAATTTTTACATTGTTTACATCGTTTACATCGTTTTCTGCATAGGATTTAAGATTATTTTCAATATATCTTCCGTTTAAAATAATATTTTTTAATTCATTTAAAACATTTTTTTTTATCATATCAAGCGGAACAGGATTGATAGCAGGAAATCCGATATTTACTGGCAATCCATGCTTAGTTGCGATGCCTATGCCTTTCGCCGATGAAAACAAAAAATCGGCGTTGTTATAGTCAAATAAATTAGAACCGGCTGTTTTGACAGCAGTAATAAAAGTTCCTTGAATAATCTGATTTTTAACATTTTCAATAATATCATAAAAAATTAACTTCTCATGATAAAATTCGTTAAAATAATTTTCTAAATCATCTTTAATATTTTCAGCATCAATTTTATCAAAATCATTATTGCTTCCATTATTATATTCATAGCTGCCTATACCCTTTAAACCATTATAATTATTTTTAGCATTATTACTATCATTATTATTATTGTTACTATTAACATTATCATTAGCGTCATTATTACGACTACAAACGCTATGGGTAAATTCTGTTAATTCTTTTCCTTTAAGTATCGAAGGTATAAAAAATAACTTTTTTTCGCAGTTTTTGCCATTATTATGACTTATATCATTATTACTATCATCATCATTATTATTAATAGAAATTTCTTTTATATTATTGACAATTCCTGTTTCATTATTATTACTTATGGCATCATTACTATCGCTATAATTATTACTATAATTTATACTTTGGGATTTTTTGGCATATTGATATTGATTTTGCTTATTAATAATCATAAAATCGGCATATATTTTAATTCCGCCGGTAACATCAATATCATCTCCTGAAAATTTTTTAATAACGGCAGTTGAAATCTTGGTTCCGTTTTTTAAAAATCTGCAAGATAAATCTGCAACATCAATATTAACCGATTCACCTCCCGGCATACCTACAGATACGGTTTCAAATTTTTTTTCAGAAAAATAATACCTGATAGATGATTTTATAGCGCCTGCGCTGACGGTTCCCGTTGAAAAACCTTTTTTTAGTCCGCCTTTGGAACATAATAAATCCATTTTTAAATATTCCTTTAAAAATAATATGTTTATTCTTCAGTTATTTTACATAATTTTTATATGTAATTCATAGATATTAACTATTTAATTTTATGTTTCTTATATTTCTTATGTTTATTTTTAATATTTTTTAGTTTAGTTTAGTTTAGTTTAATTTAATTTAATTTATTTAGTTTAGTTTAATTTAGTTTATTTAGTTTATTTAGTTTAATTAATTTAATTTAATTTAGTTTATTTAGTTTATTTAGTTTAATTTAATTAATTTAGTTTAATTAGTTTAATTTAATTTAATTAGTTTAATTTAATTTAGTTTAATTAATTTAATTTATTTAGTTTAATTTTAAAAAGATGTCCCTATCGTAAAATTAACTCCTCCCAAAGGCCAGTATGGCTCTCTTGTTAAAATAAAACCGTATGAAAAACTTATCGGTCCTATAGGGGACAAATACATTATACCCGCTCCGGCAGATTTATACAAAGCTAAAGGTTTAATATCCGAAGGGGTTAAAAAAACATTGCCTCCGTCCTGAAAAACGAATAAATCAACATTATGATATACTGGAATATTGAGCTGAAGATTATAATTTTCCATTACATCTCCTCCTACCGCATAGCCGTATTGATTTATTACACCAATTGAATATTGCGGAAAACCTCTAACCGTCGTCCTACCTCCAAGAAAATATCTTTCGTTAATAGGAACCTGCGCTGTCGGCGCGATGGGTTTTATATAGCCGAATCTTAAAGAACATTCTAAAACCGTACCATAAATAAAAGGTATAAATTCTTCGGTATGCGCAAACAGTTTAATGAAGTTAATCTGAGAATCTAAAATAGCAGATGAGTAAGTTAATCCTACATCAGTAAAATTACCCGATGTAGGATTAAGTATGTTATTCTTTGAATTATAAATAAGGGATGTTTCAACTGAACTTATTCTTGTAAAACCGATATCGCGGGGAGTAATTTGAGCGCCAAGGTTTAAACCTGAGAGATTATCGTAAAACATATTGTAAGACAGTAAACCTTTTAAATTATGGTTAAATTTTCTTATTAATGAAAAAGATGTTCCTTCTTTGTGTAAAGTGTAATTTAGCGTAATAACATCTGAATCTAATGCTTCGGCGTTAAACGCTATATTTTTATAATTATAAATAGAAGGGTCGTAATAATCGGCTAAAAGATTTGTGTATACAGCGCTTTTTGAAAGCCGAATAGACAAAGACTTTCCTGAACCGAACAGGTTATTGTTGCTAATCTGAAAAAATCCTCTATATCTAGTATATGTTCCGTATCCTGCTCCGAAACTTAAGCTTATAGGTTTGGAATCTTTTACCTTAATTACTATTTTTTTATATTTTTTTATATTTTTTGAATTTTCTAATTTTATAGCAACAAAATTGAACAACCCTGTTTTATATAAATCATTTTGAGTTTTAATTATCTTGCTTTGATTATATATCTGCCCTTTTTTAAATAAAATAAGCGATTTTATATATCCTGTTTTTGTTATAGTATTTCCTGTAATAAAAATATGTTTAATTATAACTTGTTGACTTTTTGAAACGGCATAATAAAGGTAACAACTGCTTTTATTTTTTGAGTAAATTATTTTCAATCGTGTTTTAGAAAAAATATAGCCAGAATTTGAAAGTTCAGTTTCAATTAAATTTTTTCCGTTATCAACTTTTATTATTTTAAGCGGTTTGTTTATCAGCCTGTTAAAATAATTTATAACTTTATTTTTTATGCTTAAAGGAAGACCTTTAATACTGACGTTTTTTACATAAGTTCTTATATTTTTTATTATATTTATATAAATTATTACCGATTTTTTATTTTTGCCGAATTTTAGACTATAATTTATTTTAGCGCTTAAATAACCATGGTTGTTATAAAAATTTTCTATATTTCCAATATCTCTTTTTAATCTTCTTTCATAAAAAAACTCGGGAGCAAACAGTGAAGACACATGCGTTCTCATAAGATGACTGATTTTAGAAAGACTGAATGGATGATTGCCTTTAATTATTATATTTTTTACCGCTACCTTATAGCCTTTATTGATTCTATAAAATAAGTTAATTATTTTGCTGTGTCTATTTTTTATTTCCTTAAAAAAAACTTTATTAAAAAAATAACCTTTTGTTGTATAAAAATTGTTTAAAACTTTTTTAAATGCCAAGAATGTGCCTCTATCAAAAACAAAAACATTGTTAATATTTAAAACTTTATTTTTTATCAAATCAGGGCTATATGGTTTAATTCCTTTGAAATAAAAAAGTATTTTATAGCCGGGATGAATTGAAAACAACAAAATTATTTTATATTTGCTTATATATTTTATAACCGGAGCCTCTACAACAGGTGTTAAATAACCTTGTTTAATATAAATGTTTCTAATATGTTTTCTTAATTTTTTAATCAATATCTTATTTAACGGTTTGCCTTCAATTTCTTTAACAGTGGAGGAAAGAATTTTTGCAGGATAAAATGTCTTCCAATGGATGAAAACTTTCGAAATTATGATAGGTTTATCCAAGTTTATTTTAATATCTATTGTATATTTTTTGTTTATTCTAAGCACATAGGAATTAATCAAAACATTTGCAAAAGGATAACCTGAATCTGTAATAAATTTTTTTATTATACTGATAGATTCTTTTTTATACGAATATGAATATTGTTTGCCGATTTTTAGCGGAATCTTATTTAAAATTAATTTTTTATCTATACCTGAATTTTTTAATCCGTTTATAGTTATTGTTTTGATATATACTCTCGGAAATAAAAAAAATTTCAGATATATTTGTTTATTTTTATATTTATAAAAAACCATTATATTTGAAAAAATTTTTGATTTATAAAGAGCTTTAATTGTTTTTTCAATGTTATACATAGAAAAATATTGCCCTTTTTTTATATAAATATAATATTTTATTGATTTAAATCTGACGTTTGACGGCAAGCGGTATGATATAGACGCTATTTTTGTTTTTAAAGGCAGAGAGTAAATTAAAGGAACTGTTGAAGGAATTATTGAAGAAACTGCTGAAGAAACTGCAGCACTGTTTTTATTTGCAGTTTTAATGTTTTTAACATTTTTAACGCTTAGCCCGTAAGAATTAAATGAATTAAAGAAAATACTTACTAATATTAAAAAGATTAGTAAAAAAATTAATAAAAAATTTATTTTTGATATGTAATCGGTATATTTTTTCACACTATTGTATTAAATAAGTATTAAATAAATTTGAATATTTGATATTTTGATATTTTGATATTTTGATATTTTGATATACTGAAAAATTATAATTTTTTTTTAATTAATCTTCTGTATCCTTAAATTATCCTTAAATCCTGCATCAAAAACTATTCATAAGTTCTAATGCAGGATAACTCTGGATTTCTGCCTGCGCAGGAATGACAATTAAATGATAAAACGATAAAACCGCACAAAGTCATTCCTACGCAAGAATCCATTATATAAAATTCTATCACAGGATTAAGGACACATTCTACCTATAATATTATATTGTCTTTTTTTTATTTTTTTTATTTTTTTTATTTTGTCTTATTTTATCTTTATAGCTTATAAATATCAATAATTAATAAAATCTAAAATGAAATTCTATATCTCCGCCTATTTCGCTGTAAATATTAGAATTGTTTGGCGCAAGTTCGTTGTTTTCCCAATCTCCTACCAAAGATATATGGTGGGTAACTTTATATGTAAGCGTAACAGATTGCGATGACTGCGATGATATAATATTGCTATAAGAAATTGATAATTTATTCGTAAGATGTTTTGTGACAATAACCTGAGGAGCCGCATTGTGTGTTATATCCGAATACGAAGGCGTTACCGACAAATTTTTAAAACCGAAATAACTTGAAATAGTTCCTGTAATATTGTGTTCTAAACCGCCTCCTATTGCAGAAGCTGCCTGAGATGCGGCAATACTTCCCGCTGAATTGGCGTAAATAGAACTACTGGTAACTCCAAGCGCAAGCATTGAAACAATTGAAAGCTCCGAAAGTGGAGGCGTTGATGAAAAATTAACGTTAAAATTTAAAAGCGAACCGTCCGCATTCAATCTCATAATATACTGGCTTATATGCGTATAAGCCGATACGGCAAAGGAAGGGGATATTTTATAAGGATTATTAAAATCTACATTCGCGTAATAAAGTTTGAATTTATTTCCTCTAAAATAAATATCGCCTTTTTTAGCGGTTACCGCACCCATTATTACAGGATTATAAAGCGTGCCCAAAACATTTAAATCCGCGTTAAAAACGGCATCGGCTATATTATTTTTAATAAAAATACTGTTATCCGCTTTTACTTTAATATTCAACGAAGGATTAAAAATATTTTTTTTAGCTGCAGGTCTGATAAAATCATATCTTTTATATTTCGTAAGGAAAGATGTAAAATTAATTTTTTTATCATAAATAGCTTTTTTAATTTTAATATGTCCGGATATCAGTCCTGTTTTGTTATTGCCGTTATATCTCAAAACTCCGCCTGCAATTGCGTAAAAATAATTTGATTTGCGGTAAACTGCAGAATAAAATTGAGTTTTTAAATGATAAGAGGTAGGTTTAAAATTTTTCATACGGATAAAACCGTTTCCTGAAAAAAATCCATTAAGCAGCCTTAAATGAATTTTATTAAGCATAATTAGATTTTTATTGAAAGTAATATGTCCTCTTAAACGCGATATGACATACTGCGGATTTGCGTAAGTTTCAATTAATCCTTTTTTAATATTTGCGTATCCGTAAATTTCAGGATGATTTCTTGATCCGAAAATAACTGCGGAACTTGAAATAAATCCTGAAGAATTCAATATCTTACTTGACAGCAAATCTAAAATTGAAAGGCTTGTCTTGTCGTTAATAACAAGATTATAGCGCTTACCCGTAATATTTCCTCTTATCTGGAAATAATTAGATTTGCCTTTAAGTTGAAAACCGCTTATTGTTAAGTTACGGTTCATATATGCCAAACGTATATTTTTCACGTTTTTTAAAAACATTGAACCGTGTTTTATATAAACGTAGTCAAATTTGCTAAAAACGTCGGAATTTTTAAGCGAAGCCAATTTCCCGCTGCCGTAAACACCGCCGTTTAAGACAACCAATGTTTTTTTATAATTTATGCTTGCATCTTTTATTTTAGACAAAAACTTGAATGGATATCCTTTTTTTAACTCTATAAACGTATTCATATTTATTTTTCCGTTTAAAGCATTTATATTGATTTTTATTTTTTTATTTGAAGATAAAAGCTTTGCGCTGACGGTATTTAAATAATAATTATTTAAATATATTTTTTTTGCGCTTATATTGCCGCTAACCGTAGGAAACTTGAAAAATCCGCCTATATGGAGATTAAAGTTTAGTATACCTTCTATATTTACATTATTAGTATTTTTATTTTTAATAAAATCTTTAATCAAATTTAGACTTGAAAGTTTTATATTGTTTGCGTAAATATTTGCGTTATAATTATAATTTATTGTTTTTGAAGCTTTAAAGTTAATAATACCCGAACCGTAAATAACGGATGGAACAAAAACAACAGGGGGTTGTTTAACGAGTGATGTAAATGCAATAGAAGGCTGACCGACCTGCTGTTTTACACTAAGATTATTCATGGGCGTAATAGAACGGCTTTTTTGCGTAAAATTTTTATATATGGCTGATAATTTTTTAATTTTTAAATTTCTTTTATTTATTATTAAATTTGAACTTACATTATATAAATATTGTCCGTAAGTATTTACTTTTCTAGAAAATAAAGTAATATAAACATTCGGATTTGAAAAAGCTCCGCCTATCCTTCCTTTTGCATTCAGCATACCTGAAATATTCTTAGTATAAAAATGAATATTTAAAGCGTTAAAATTACCTTTTATTCTGCTTATTTTATTAACTTTCAATATTTTGCCAGAAAAGCTGACTATACCCCGATTATTCTGATTATTATTTCTGCTTCTCATATTTATATTCATATTCTTCATAATAGGCGATTTTACTGCCGTTTTATTTGTCATATTTCTGTCATTTTTACCATTGACAATGTTGCTGTTGCTATTTTCGCCTTGTTCTTCTTTTAATAAAACTTTTTTAAAATAAACCGCTCCGTGAGGCAAAATATTTATTATATATTTCCCGCCGTAGTTTTTAAAATATTTATTAATATATAACGATTTTAATTTTCCTGTAATAAAAAAAGAAATCGCACGAAAATTTCCTTTAAAATGTACTTTTATATCACCCGAAGAAGCAGGGCTGAAATAGCGGCTTTTATATTTGCTAAATAAACTTATTGCAGGTATAGATTTATATTTTCCCTGTATTAAAATAGACAAATCTTCGTTTTGGTATGATATTTTACCGGAAGTAATTGCGCTTATATTTTTTGAATTTGCTCTAATATTGCTTAGCACAACCGAGTTATTATTAATTAAAGTATTTCCGGATACATTAATATTATTTAAATAATTAACGGAAATAATTTTTTTCACGCCTTTTGACCTATATTTAAATAATTCAACAGGTTTTTTCACTATAATATGCTCTAAGTTTGCAACATAAAAATTTTTTCCTATTTTAATAAACGTTTTTACTTTTCCGTAAGTATTTCCTGTAAATTGCGGAGTCTTTTCGGCAGCGTAGAAATCTATAATATCCCCTATTGACAATTTATTTAATACAGAATTAAATTTTCCCTGCATATCTCTTAAATTTATTTGCCCTTGTGAATAAAATTTGCCTTTGAACATTGTTAGTTTAATTTTAGGAAATTTTATTACGCCTCCGAGTGGAAAAATATTTCTATTTGCATTATTTTCGTTTTTATTTATTAGATTTTTATTATTTTTATTTTTGCTTTCTTTTCCTTTTTTAACGGAATAATTTGCAAATATAAACCCTTTTTTAATATCTGCTCCCGAAAAAATAAAATTTGCCAGCTTAATTTTGCTGGTTATATTTAAATTATTATATAAATTCCCTGCTGCATGTATTTTTAAATTTAATCCGCCGCTAATCAAAAACGGTTTTATATTTTTAGGAAGTTTGGATAAATGCAAAATGGTTAAATCTGAGGTGATATAAAAACCATGAATATAATTTGTAATAAAATTAATAACCGATAAGCTTTTATTATTATTTATATTATTTGCATTATTTATATTATTTTTTTTAGAATATTTATTTAAATTTAAATGTTTTTTGAAATAAATTATTCCGCTTGTAACAGTTTTAAAATAATTTGCGCTAAAAGAAATATTTTTTACTTTAACAAAATTATTAAATATATGAATATATTTTGAAGACGAGAAAAATAACTGATTATACCTTGCTGTTTTTAAATGAATATATGGAGCATCATAGCTTAAAAATTGTCCGTAGCCGTCTTTAAAAAAAGCACGGATGCCTTTTTTAACAAAAAAATTAAATTGGAATTTTTTTACGGTTAAATGCAGTTTTTTGCTGACATCGTTTAGTTTTAAATCGCCGCCGCGTACTGATATATTATTAACCGATGCAGAAATGAACGAGAAAGAAGATTTTTTAGAAAAAGTTTTTACGATTTTTTGAAAACCTTTATAATTAAGTACTTTATTATTTTTTAAAATTACTTTTACGACAGGATTATCAACATAAATTTTGTTTATTACAATCTTTCTGTCAAAAAAATTAAATCTTCCAAAATATATATTTATATTTTTTACAGATGTAAAACCTTTTAGTTTTAAATCGGTAATTGAGATTTGAGGACCAAATAAAGAAATTTTTAATTTTTTTATAGTCGTCTTTTTATGCAGAATTTTTGTTAAATAATTTTGCGCATAATTCTTTACTATATTGCCAAAATACGGCGACGTTAAAAATAATATAGAACTTAAAGAAAATATTATTATAAATATAAAAAAAAATAATATTATATTACGTCTTTTTTTAAATATCGAAAATAAATTCATTATATTTTACTATATATGACTTTATGCGAAGGATTTTTATCGTCTATTTATAATTTAATTATAGCCGTATTATAATTATAACCATTGTGTTTAATTGTGTTTAATCTTTCTTCCGTTTTTATTCCGTTTACTGAATATTAATTTTATTACTCTCTCTATATATATATTAATTTTATTATACTTATTTTTAATCAATATTGCATTAAAATATTATATCCCAAAAGTGCCGATATAAATATTTAAAATAGCTCTAAAGTTATATAAACACTGGATGAGCCGTCCAAATACCTACGGCTTTTTGGATTCAACAGCCTTAGCATTCCAAACGCAAATGCCGCTAGTATGAAAAATGCATGCGGGAAGAAAATGGGCAAGTTTATAATTTTTAATAATATCATACATTAAACTAAGGAATTGACATACTCCCCATGCTTAAAGGCAACGGAGATTCTGCTATCAACGATACTTGTCGGTTGTCCGGTCTTACGGTATCTCCGGCAAGAGTAGATGTCCCTACTCTGGAGATATATAGCGTTTTTAGAAATTAGTTTTATCTGCGCCTTTGCCCTTGCGGAACCGCTTACTAATTGTCAAAGAACATCGGATAGGCTTTTATATTGTATATCGTTATTTTTGATTTTTACGTTAGTTTTTAACATATTTTTAATTATCTGCAAAAGTATAAGTTATAAAATGTTTGTCTAAAAGCACTTTTATTATATTGTCAAAATCATTGTTAAATATTTCGGCTGAAACGTCAAACAAGTTGAGAATTATATCTTTTATATCTTTATCGGTTTTATTACCGTCGCATAGCGATAAGATTTTAAAAGATACCTTATTTAGCTTATATATATTGCCGGTGCCGGTATCAAAAAGCATATAGCCGTTTTCATCGTTATGCAGGCTAAAGTTTTCAAAAAGTTTATATATTTTCATCATTATAAATTTTAAAAAATAGTTAATTACAGCAAAAATTAATATTTTTATTAAAAAATAGTTATACGGTTTTCTTATTAAATCCAGCACTGAGGGTCTTTTGCGTTAAAATCATTATGGTAATAATAGCTTATCGCTTTGCAGCCGCCGCATCTTTCAAAATGCGAACATTCTAAACATTCCTTCGATAAATTATTCTTTTTTCTCATTTCCCATAATACTTTTGAAGTATACCATATCTTAAACAGTCCATCTTCTATAATATTTCCGATAGGCAGATAAAGCCGCCTGCATGGAAGAACAGTTCCGTCATGAAGGATACAAATTGAAGACAGTCCAACTGGACAGTATCCTCCAATATTTTCATTTACTAGATTCCATAATGGTCTTGAGGCTACAAGTTTTGTTTTTTTATCCGAAAAAACTTTTTTTGATTTAGCATAAACATCGCTGTAAACTTTTTTTAAATCCTGCGGCTGTATGAAAAATTCATTTTTCTCCGCTTCGCTCATCGTCGTCATCCTTTCAACAGTCAGCGTATCGGCGTTAAGCTCATGAGCTAGACCAGGCATATTTACGGCAGACCCTATATTTTTACTGTTCAGAGTGAACATTATTGAGGTTTTAACTCCTGCCCTTTTTAATTTTTTAATAGAATTTACCGTTTTTAAAAACGTCCCTTCGCCCCTTATGGCTTCATGGGTCTTAGCGTCCGCTCCGTCAAGCGATATCTGTATTTCGGTTATTTTTTTATATTTTTTAATTTCCGCTATCAGATTATCGTCTATCAGAGTTCCATTAGATAAAATAGCGATATATTTAAAATTGGGTGAATTTTCAATTAGACTTGCTAAATAAAACAGGCTTGAAAGTTTCAAAAACGGTTCGCCGCCTGTTAGAGAAATTACCCCTTTCATATTCCATTTAGCCATTGCCTCATCAAGTCTTGAAAAAATTAATCTCAGATGCTCTAAATCTGGTTCTTTAGAAACATAACCGTTTTGATAACAGTGAGCGCATCTTAAATTGCAGCTTTCAATAAAGTGCCACTGGATATAAAATTCATTTTCTCCTTTATTTGAATATTTGTCCATATAAAAATAATTATACACGATAAACTATAAATAATGTTAAAAATAATCTTGAGCGCAACAAATTGAATACTCTCAAACAATAAATGCCTTACTATTTATTTTATAACAATTTTATCGTTATAAATTATTTGTATAAGATAAATAGCAAGGCTTAATTTCCTTACGCTAACTGCGCTCATCTAAACAGCGCTTAATTGTTAACGATAATTTTTAATTAGTTTAAGGCGAATTTTTTTATTTTTGCATTCCTTAAACCTATGTAGATAAGGGCTTTTTTCCCATTCATTGTAAGTATTTTTAAATAATTTTCCTTTGAGACTTCGATTGTCAGCAGGAAGTTGATGACATTTTATACAAAAATAAGAGCTTGAAAAGGCTTTAGCTGTTTTTTTTTGTTATTTTCACATTGCAATTAAATAGGTATAGCCTTCGTTTATTTTTTTAAAAACCTGTAGCGTTCCGCCTGGAATTATTTTTATAAAGGAAAGTATATTTTTAGAATTCACGCCGTTTAACCTTAAGGCATTTTTGCTGACCCTGAAACTCACGCCTTCGCTTCTAAGGTTATTAATAATGTTATCATACATCTTATTATGCTTATTATGCGAAGAAATTAATAATTTTACGATTGGTCCATAAAAAACTACCTGAATTAAATATTTTTTGCCCTTTGATTTAAGATATTTTATTGCATGTTTTACATTTAGCATTGAAATCCCAAATTGCTGTCCCGGCATATTTACCCCGATGACCATCTTTACAGGCTTATTATAGTTTTTATAAAACCCGCCGTAATTAGGATTCTGCATTGCAAACGCAGTAATAGAACCAAAGCTTAAAATAAGAATTTGAACAGCTATTAAAAACAACCCGATTTTGTACATAAATATAATCTCCTTTTTTTAAATTATTACTTTAAATTATTACTTAAAATTATTAATTTATATATTATATTATATAACATTATATAATACATAATAATATAATGTATAATATATTTAATTAAAATTTTGTCGTTTAGGAGATATTTCTATAATTTATATCATTTGCACTTTATTTTAATTAATAAGAAATAAGAAATTAACATTTTAAAAAAAATTAATAGAAAAAAATTAGATATGTATTTTTAAAAATAATAATATTTGTTTTAGTAAAGTTTAAAAAAATAAATAAACGGTTATTTAATTTAATTAATAATAAATTTAAATAGTTATAATAACTAAATATTAAAATTTAACCGTAAAAGTATAAAAAATTAATAGAAAATCGGTTAATATTTTCAACTGGCACGTAATTGCAATTTATAATAAATAATGACACTTATTCTGTGCAAAATTAAAATCCCTCAAAGTCATTCCCTCATTGGTGGGTACGGTTTATAGCCGTCAGTATTTAAACGGCTCACTCAGTTTTAGAATTTTCAATCGGCAAATTTCAGATTTAAATTAATTCTATTTTGCCGGCTTTACCGCGATTGACACCCTGTAAAACCCGGCGTTTTTAATATCATTAATGGTTTTAACCACCCTTTTTAGATATATCATTTTGTCCCCGTTTATAATAATCAGGTCTTTTTTGCTTGTAACTTTCCGTTTCAGTAAAGCGGGCAGGTTTCGCAGAGAAGTTTTTTCCTCTAGTTGATAGGGGCTTCCTTTGCGAAAATTATCCGATTTTCTTTATCTTAATACGCTTATTAATACGGGTAAAAATAAGGATAAGGAGCATAAGGAGCCCAGTTCCAGTTCCAGTTTTGCCATACCCAGTAAGGCTGTAATCTCTGCCCTCTTCTTAAAGCCCTGCGCTGTTTTTTACGTATACCGGTTCTAAGCATATAATTTAAAACACCGGAACTAATCCCGTCATTATGCAGTTTTATTACCTGCCTTGCGGTAAAGTAAAAAACCTCGTGTGATGCCCTTAGCCTTTTAATAATTGCAATATCCAAAACGTGTTCTTTAGACAGTTTAATTATATCTGCAATAGTCAGCGGAGGAGGGGTAGGCTTTACGTAATAGGCGCAGCCGCTGAAAACGGCTGCTGGTAGTAAAACTATAACCGTTAATATTAAAAAACGTATAAATAAATTGTTTTTCGATTTCATAATTTTATTTTTCACTTTTTTTAATGCCTAATAAATATATAATAAGGTGTATAATCATTTATCATATTGATATATGCCATATTAAAATTAAATAAATGCATCTTCAAAGCCGTTCGCATACCTGTCCCTGTCCGTGAGCGGTTCAAGTCCCCAGAGGTTTTCCGCGTATTTAAGAACCGAAGCGTGTTCGTGTCTTACATTGGATATGTAGCCCTTTTTGACAAAAGGGGAAATAATTATGCATCCGACGCGCATGCCAAGCCCGTAATAATCGACAACGGGCGGAACGACATGGTCGTAAAAGCCTCCGCACTCGTCCCAGTTTAAAAATATCGCCGATTTGGAAAACAGAGAGCTTTTTCTGAGCGCCTCTATCCGTTTAACCGTGTAAAGCATGCCGGTTTTAACGTCTGCGGGCGGGTGTTCTGAGTGTTTAAAGTCCGGAACTAACCAGCTGAATTGCGGGAGCGTCCCTTTTTTTATATCCATAAAATACTCCTCTGCGGGCCTTATTTTATTCCATAAGTTTTTATCCTTTTTAAAACTTTCGAACCATATAACGGGCACATAGTGATGAACATATTTTTTTGGATTTGGCCATCCTTGAACGTATATCTTCCACGAAATTTTAGCTTTTTCCAGACTGTTGAAAATAGTCGGAAACTCATAAGGCTTATGTGGCGGCGCATCTGTTATATGCCCGTTGGACTGTCCCGCAATCTGATAAAGCCTGTTGGGCTGCGTCGGCGCCATAATGGAGTGAAAGTAATTCTGGCACAGGGTGTAATTAGTAGCGTAATAATAATATGGCGAAAGTGCTTTCTTCGTATTGTAATATCCCATTATTACTTTATAATCGTTTACAGGCTGGTTAATCCCGTTTAAAAAGTATCCGTCCATCTTTCCGTTATTATAAACTGTATGAAGTGCCTTCCACGAGTGATTCGGATCGACATGGTTAGGGGTAACGTATTCGAAGCCTAAATCATATGGCTTTATGCTTCCGTCCATTCCGTCAGTAATCCCAAGTTCTATCACCCTTCTTGGTTGTCCGTTTACTGTTTCGTCCATTTTGCCGAAATAGTGATCGAAACTTCTGTTTTCCTGCATTATTAAAACGATATGTTCCGGTTTTTTAAATTTATTTTTAGATGCCCCCTTATCGTCTAATAAACCTGAGGCGTCCGCTTTTTTAAAGTCGGCACCGGTTAAAAATAGCCCAGATAAAAGGCTTATTCCAGTAAGTTTTACAAAATCCCTTCTGTTCATAACGACCCTCCCATGGTTTTAATAAATTATATTTAAATAGCTTTTAAAAACTCATGCGAAAGGGTTTTACTTCTCCTTCCGCATGAAAGTCTATTCTTCCTATTAAGGTTTGTTGTTGTTTTTTTAATAGCTTGCTAATTTAATTAAATAAATGGACGTTTTTAATTTTATTTTATGGATTATCATTAGATGATTATACCAAACGAATATTACAATTTTATGACATTTTAGTTAAATTTTTGTTACAGATTTTTAAATATTGTTACAGATTTGTTACATTTTTGTTTATATATTTTGGGATGCGGCAGAATATAATGAACCGATAAATTAATACAACTTTACCGAAATTTAGCCTTGTCCAACTTTATTATGATGGCGATAAATATTTTTAATTTACAAATAAAAAAATATGATATAATTTTTACTAATTAATCAATAAAAAATCAGACTGACACGAAATATCTAACGCTACCTTTACATTCGGCTAAGTATTATTCAAAACACCAAAAACAAATGACGGCGACGATTAAAGAATGTAATAAAATACATCCGAAAATACAAAGCCATGGACAGCTTAAAAAATTTATGACAACAAATTTAAGCAAAGACTGTCAAAATGCAAATTTTGCGGCGGATAGTCTCACAAATCAAAGCTTAGGTAAGAACTTAGCGGCGGGGTGGTAATATAAATAAATAAATCATTAGTTATTTCAAGGAGGAGTTATGGAAGGGCAATTAACGAGTAATTTAACGAAGTATTGCAGGGATTGCGGAGCGGAAATAAATTCTAAAGCTGAAATATGCCCTAAATGCGGGGTAAGGCAGCAGATAAGCTCAACCGGAAAAAGCAAAATTGCAGCAGGATTATTTGGTATTTTCCTTGGAGGTCTTGGCATACATAAATTTTATTTGGGTGAAATCGGCTGGGGTATTGTTTATTTAATTTTCTGTTGGACATTTATACCTGCGCTTGTCGGTTTTATTGAGGGGATAATATATTTTACGATGTCAGATGAAGCGTTTGCGGCTAAATACGGGAAATAAAAACTGATAAAAGTTGAAGGCTGAAAACTAATGATAAAGCGGTTTTCAGATACCTATTTAACATAAATTTGATAAAATTATACCCTATACCTATTTAACATAAATTTGATAAAATTATACCCTATTTGTAATAAAAATTTAATATAAAATTCATACTATTGCTTTATTTATTTGGTATAATGACTATAATCTTGATTTAAAAGAATTATAAATTGATAAAATAAATAATAATTAAAATTATATGCAAACACTTGAATTATTTAAAAATGAAGTTGAAATAATTAAACAAAATTTGTTAGATAATTATTTTTTCCATAACTGCCTGCTATAATACAGAACGACTTATTTTCGAAATACGAGTTTGATTCTTTTGAAGAACTTCAGGCAGTGCTGAAAAGATATTACGATTTTTATAATAAAGAAAGGCTTCATTTTCGTCATTATTATGATATAAATCGCCGGAAGCCTATCTTAAGGAATATTTAAATAACAATCCCCCTGCCCTTGATAATTATTTAAAACGGCAACAATATATTCGGATAACGATGCTCCCGGAGCCGCCCTTGAACCATGCGGCTTGCCGTTTATAATATCATAAAAGGCAAGGGGGATAAAAAGTTTAATTAAAAAAATTATACAACGCAAAAAATATATGTCGTCAACTTTTAATTTGTCTTGAATATATGGAACAGTTCATGATACAATAAAGGTTTTGTGGATAGTTATGCAAAATCGCAAAAAGAATTTGCCGAAAAATATGAAATAATTAGCGACGGACAGAATAACTTTAACGATTTAACCGAAAAAGAAGAAAAAATATTTAAAAAACTTAAAAGATGGCGTTATTTAAAAGCTAAAAAATTCAATATAGAACCCTATAAAATACTGCATGATACCGCACTATTAGCCGCTATAAAAGCAAGACCACAAAATATAGACGAACTACTTGGAATAAAAGGCTTTGGAAATAAAAACATAGAAAAATACGGAAAAGAGCTGATAAGAATTATAAATAAAGAAAATTAATACGAGGGGATAAAAAAATGAAAAATCTTATTAAAAAAATAACGTTAAAAAAATCTTAAAAACATACCCACAAAATCACCACAGTTTTAAAAATTGATTTTTTAACAAGACAGAAAATCATTATAAATACTGGAGCGGGAAACGGGACTTGAACCCGCGACCCCCACCTTGGCAAGGGGTTACTTTAAAATTAACCAAACGGGCTTTCTACCTTCACTTATAGATTTATTAACGGTTTAGCGGCATTATATATATTGCGATATTTTCCATATATTAATGCCGTTTCGGATATTTTGTGTGACACTTGTGTGACAGTTTAAAACAGTTTAGGTATAGTAACACTCACGCCACTATTAATTCAACAGGTAAGGGCGTATCCACCCCGGCTGTTTTGCTGACATATAATTTTTCTATGCCTATCGTCCTTCCGGCTTTATCTTTTTTTAATATAATCCCCTCGCCTGCTTCTTCAGACATTACCTCGTCTTTGGGATTTCCAAACCATATATCCATTGTATCGAAGTCCCTGCGGTAATAAACCGTTATTTTTTCCATATCGAATCTCCCTCTTTTACCTTATCCGTCG
>JAJYRF010000078.1 GCA_021794255.1 bacterium
AATACAAATCTTGGCTCATATAGGTTCAGGATTGGCGATTATCGGGTTATATTTGACATTGATAAAGAAAATATCGTTATTTTAAGAATAGGTCATAGGAAAAATATATATAAATAACAAAATCTTTAAAGAACTATTAGGACACAAGGATATAAAAATGACACTGAGATACTCACATTTATCGCAGGTGCATGTAAGGCAGGCAATATCGGTTTTAGATAAAAAGTGTGACAGTTGGGTATAACGATGAATTTACGAACCCTGCAAACCCTTCTAAATACTGGTAGGCACGGGCGGTCTCGAACCGCCGACCCCTACCGTGTCGAGGTAGTACTCTGACCCCTGAGCTACGTGCCTATAAATATAAATAAATAAGAAATGATGTATAAAAAAATACAATAATGTTAATTTTAAATTAGCATGCTAATTTTGTCAAGATAATTTATTAAATTGTTAATAACTATTAAAATGTCTATTATAAAATAACTATATTTTTATGCAACAAGCATGCTTTTAAAACGCATAAAAATATATATTTTATCTATTCCTTAACTGAAAATAATAATAAAAAGGATATTATGACAAATTAAAAGTTAATTTCAATAGACAAATTAAAAGTTGATGACAGATAATTTATTAGATAACTATTATTTTTAACTTAAATTATCCTTTTTTTACTTTTTTATTTTTTAAGGCTAATGCAAAAACGGCGCCTAATAAAGTCATAACTCCTCCAAATAAGAAAATATAATCGTAGGCTGCAATACTTGCAAATCCTTGAACTAATGAGTCCACCATAATTAATGAGGGGTTTTGCCTTAAATGTGCAAGAATTCCAGGATTGATTTTATTTAAAATATTTTTTCTAATTTCTTCAGAAAATTGTGTAAATAGATGATTGCTGTATGTTATCGTATCAGCGTATTTATTTAAATAAAATACCTGTTTAATTACAAGAAGATTATCAAACAGTGCAACACCCATCCCTGCAAATATTCTCATTGTAACAGGAAGAAGCGACGATGCCTCAGGTATGAAAGCATTAGGGACGGCGTTTAATCCTTCCGTCATTATCGGCGCATATAAAAAACCAAACCCGATGCCCCGTACTATTTCCGGCAAAATTATAGCAGCCAAATTAGACTGAAGAGATAAATTGCTATACATTAAAAAAGATATAGCCGATAGCGTCATGCCTATTATAATAAGAATTTTGTTTCCTACTTTATTGGAAAGCATCCCTGAGATAGGCGCGAATATAGCTACTGTAATAGCCTGCGGTATAATAATTAAACCTGTATTAAAAGGAGTATAATGCATCATATTTTGCAAATATACAGGAACAAAAAGCATAATTCCGAAGAGAGCCATTGCTCTTATTCCGTTTATAAGCGTTATAACTGAAAAATTGAAATATTTAAATATATTAAAATTAATAAGCGGGTATTTAATAAACGGTTCAATCGCTAAAAATGAAATAAAACCTATTGCGCTCATAAGTTCGCTTATATGTATATATGCAGAATTCCATTCTTTAATTTCTCCCTCGTTAAACACAATCATTAAAAAACCTATACCTATAGAAAAAAGAATAAAGCCGATAAAATCAAATTTTCTATTGTACGTATTTTTAGTATAGTCATCTTCTAAAATTATAATAATGCCTATTAATGAAATAATGCTGATAGGAATATTTATAAAAAAAATCCATCTCCATGTGATATATTCTGTAATAAATCCTCCGAGAGTAAGTCCTATTGCAGGTGCCACCATAGAACCTATTGCCCATATTCCCATTGCCTTTGCTCTTTCATCAGGCTTAAAAATTTTTGACATTAAAGCAAGACCTAATGGCATAATGCCTGCTCCGCCAATTCCTTGTAAAATTCTAAAAAATATTAATTCATTTAATGAAAAAGATAATCCGCAAAGAGTTGAAGAAATGACAAATATTAAAATGCATACTATTAGAGGAATTTTAAGTCCGAATTTTTTAATGACAAATATCATAGGCAAAATAAAAATAGCCGATGATATAGTGTATGCTATCATAATCCAGTTTGTATTGGTAAGATTTTCCCCTAAAGAAGACATAATGCGAGGTATAGCGATAGTTACAATGCTCATGTCAAGCATTACCATAAAATAAAACGATACAATCAAACCGAGTATTAAATATTTATAGGATTTTGTATATTCCATACGGCTAAGTTAATATAAAGTACTCCCCAAAGTCAAGACTAAAATTTCAATTTCTTAGGTGTATTTTAGTTTGATAATTTACTATTTTAGTTGATAATAATATTTTATGTTCTGCTTAAATAATATTCCAAATTAACCAATCAGTGTTTTATTTATTATTCATTAGGCATTGATATAATATATATATTGTTAAATTTAATTATTTATGAATTATTTAATAAAAAAATAAATAATTAAAAATAAAATATAAAATATATAATATAAAATATAAAATATATAATATATAATATATAATATATAATATTATATTATAATGACTTTAAAGTCATTATGTCAATTTAAAAATATTTTTAAAATATCTTTTTTAATTATTAAAAATTTATTTTTCATCATTTTATGCTTTTTTGAATAAATTAATTTTTAAAAAATAAACTGTATATTTCATCAAAGATGATTGTAAAATTTGACAAAATGGCATAAAATTGATAATAAAAAGATTATAATTAATATAATATCTTTTTGAACAATAATTAATAATAATAAGTATTTTAAAAATAATTAATAAATTTAAAATGTAACATTTAAAATGTAACATAATAATCAGGCATATATTTTGCAATGTGTAGTATATTTTATATATTAAATAATTAATGTATAGTATATTTTACATATTAAATATTTAAATATTTTTTGAACAATAATTAATAATAATTAACAAATCATAATTATTATAAAATATAATTAACAATTAGAATTAACAACTAAATAGAATTAACAACTAAAGTAACAATTAAAAGTAGCTAAGGAGATTATTTATGAGTGAATTTAAGAAACTAGCAATTATACTTAAATCGGAAGATTATGAAAAAGCGCATGCTGTAGCCATGATTTCATCTGTAGCAGCAGTTTCAGAGATAGACGTTTCAATATTTGTGACTATGAATGCTATTTATAATTTTTTAAAAGTAAATGTAAAAGAAAATAAATTTACAGGCGGCAAAATATTTGAAAAATTAAAAGAAAAAAAGGCGCAAATGTTTTACGATATGTTAGAGCAGGCAAAAATGTTCGGAAGATTAAAAATTTATGCTTGTTCTATGGTAATGGATTTACTGGATTTAAAAAAAGAAGACCTTTTAGATATTGTAGATGATAATATTGGACTTGCAGCTTTTCTCGGCATTATGGAAGAAGCTAAGACAATTACTTTTTAATTTATATTTTGTATTTGCGCCATTTAGCCCAACTTTACCATAATTGCCGGCAACACGTTGCTATTGTTATATAAGGACTACAAAATAAAAAATAAAATAAAATACTGGAGGTTTTTTATGGCAGATTTAAAAGACATTAAACCTGATGTTGTAGTGGATGCGAGAGGGACATACTGTCCAGGACCGTTAATGGAATTAATTAAAGAAATGAGGCAGCAGCCGGTAGGTGCGGTTATAGAGGTTATATCAGGAGATGCTGGAAGCGCTAAGGACGTTCCTGAATGGCTAAAAAAAGTTAAGCAGGAGTTTTTGGGAGTTATAGAGGAAGATAAATACTGGAGAATATTTGCCAAAAAAATAAAAGATATGTGATTTTGTGATTATTTTAATAACCGTCGGCATGGAAAACAGTTTTAAAAAACTAATTTTAAAAACCTATAGCAGCTTATAATATTACTAATTTAAAATCAAAAAAGAAAAAGGAGGTCGTTATGTCAAAAAGAGTTGTAGTGGTAGGAGGAGGGGTAGGCGGAACAATTATTGCCAATCTCCTTGCTAAAAAAATGAGAAGCGAGCTTAAAAAAGGTGAAGTTGTTATTGAAATTGTTTCAGATAATCCTATTCATTTTTATCAGCCGGGTTTGCTTTATATGCTTTTAGGATTAAAAAATCAAGAGGAGCTTACAAGAAATGAAAGAGATCTTCTTGATCCTATGATAGAACTGCATCTCGATCCCGCTGTTAAAATAGACAAAGACAAAAATGAGGTTCATCTTAAAAACGGCGCAGTTTTAAATTATGACATATTGGTTATTGCTACAGGTTCAAGACCAGCACCTGAAGTAATTCCGGGTTTAAGAGAAGGCGGACACTGGTTTTACGAATTAGATGCATGTCTTAAATTAAGGCATGAGATTATGAATTTTAAAGGCGGCAAAATAGTTCTTGCTATCGGTTTACCGCACAAATGTCCCGTTGCTCCTTTAGAAGTCACATATATGCTTGATGATTGGTTTAAGCAAAAAGGAATAAGAGACAAAGTTGATTATACTTATACATATCCTATAGGGAGATTGCACGGATTGGAATCCGTAGCCAATTTTGCGGCAAAGACATTTCCTGAAAGAGGCATAAAATCTGAAACATTGTTTAATATGAAGGAAGTGGATGCTGACAAAAAAACAATAACAAGCTTAGAAGGCGTATCTTTAAAATATGATCTTTTAATCACCATTCCGCCGCATAAAGGTGCTCAGGTAATAGAAGATTCGGGACTTGGTCAAAACGGATTTATACCTACGGACAGATATACATTAAAAATGGAAGGAAGCAGCAATGTATATGTTGTAGGCGATACGACAAATCTGCCGATAAGCAAAGCAGGTTCCACAGCTCATTTTGAATCGGATGTTATTGTAGAGAATATCGCTTCAGAATTAAGGGAAGGTCTTACTCCTTTCAGATATGACGGTAAGGTGTTTTGTTTTATCGAAACTGGCTTAAATAAGGCAACCTATATTATGTTTGATTACAATAATCCGCCAAACCCCGTAGTGCCTTCATCTCTTATTCACTGGTTTAAATTAACATATAATAAAGTTTACTGGCTTACCCCGATGGGTATTCTTTAATTTAACAGTTTAAAATAGAATAAAATAGGAGGCAAATTATGGCTGAAAATGAAAAAATAGATGTTGCTGCCGCCCTGACGAAAAAACTCACGGAAAAGCCACAAGCTCTTGAACATTTATTAAATATTATTGACAGGTTAGACACTCTAGATGAATTTAGCGCAATGATTCAAGCTCAGAAGGAAGGAGCAACAGATGCAATAGTTCAAAGGGTGGCTGACAATATTACCGTTGGTCTTTCTATACTAGATAGTTTTTTCGGTGAAGAGCAGCTTTCCATGATTAAAACTGTCGGTGAAAAGTCTGAAAGCATGAAAAAAGGCATTGAAAAGATTGACGAACTCGAAAGAACCGGCACGCTTCAAACTCTTAAGGAAATGGGTGATTTTGTTGCAGGATTTAACAAAGGAACGACTGATGCGATGATTGAACGTATGGCGGGGACTGCCGAGAAATTGGCGGAGCTGACAGATGTCCTTAGCGATGAAAATATAATAGGGCTTGTTAAAAAAACACATCAAATATCAAAGTCTATAGAATCTTCGCTTGAAAAGATTGACGAACTCGAAAGAACCGGCACGCTTCAAACTCTTAAGGAAATGGGTGATTTTGTTGCAGGATTTAACAAAGGAACGACTGATGCGATGATTGAACGTATGGCGGGGACTGCCGAGAAATTGGCGGAGCTGACAGAGATGACATTGCAATATAACATAAAGCCGCTTCTAGACGCAGGGCAGGGATTTATTGACAGTGGCACATTAGACGATTTAGTCGAACTTGCCAATGCAACGGCAGGAGCGAAAAGAATGTTTACCGACGGATTGATTGACAGGCTTGTGAATACAGGTCAGTTAATAATAGAAACTCTTGTAACTCAAATGGATGTGAAAGAAGTTATTAAATCTATCAATCGTTCAACAACGGAAACAATTAATGAATCAAAAGAAGAAAAATATCAAAAAAACGGTATTTTGTCTTTATTATCGCTGGCAAAAGATCCGGAAGTGATGCACGGACTTAAATTTATGATGCTGTTATCTAAAAACTTAACTATTGACATAAAAATGCATGCTCAAGATATTTTTATTTCAAATGCAGGGGCTGAAAAAGAGTTTAAAACTATTTAGTTTAAAACTATTTAAGTTAGAGCCTGGCATCAGAGCAAAAAAGGCAACGATAGAAGAGCATATAGACGGCTCCATGTCAATAAAATATAACGGCGCATGGACAGTATATTAATTTTAACCAAAAAGTGACATTTCTACTTTGCCTTGACATTGACAGAATGGCATTTGCTTTTTTAAAGAAATATATTATAATTACTTTAAATGGTTTAGATAGTCTAATATGACATATCTTTGCAAGCTGAATATTATAATGTTACTAAATAAATGGGCGCGTAACTCAGGGGTAGAGTGCCACCTTCACACGGTGGAAGCCGGCGGTTCGAGACCGTCCGCGCCTACCAGCTAAATCAAGCAGTATTTAAGCCTTTCCAGTCGTTATCCCTCCAAAAATTATATTGACATATTTGTCAAATTTTGCTAAATTTTAATGAAAATTGCCAAAATTTAGACACAATTTAAGGCACAGTCAAGGGGGGTATAAAATGCTTTATAAAAGAGGTAATATCTGGTGGACTAAATTTATGCTCGACGGCAAGTTGCATAGATATTCCTGTAAAACTAAAGATAAATCCGTAG
>JAJYRF010000023.1 GCA_021794255.1 bacterium
ATCAAAAGCTCGATTAAAGTAAACCCGCCGTTTGAATTTAACGCTTTGGATAAAGATTTAAATTTATAAAAATATTTATCTTTTAAAGATTTAATGGGTCTTAGTCTTATTAGTATTGCCATATTTGACGAACCTCTCTGTTTACTTATTTTACGTTTTTATGTAGTTATAATTCGCTTTAAATTAGCGCATAACGATTTAACATTTAATTTATAAAAATTTCTTATTATAAAAATATAAAAACCTGTTATTTTCTTTTTAAGTTTTCAATTATTTAATTATTTAATTAAGTCTTTTTAAGGCTTCAAAGCCGGAGAATAAACTTTAACGGAAATATCTCCTGGCGGCCCGAAAGATTTATATATTACGGCGTTCGAACCGATGCCGTATTGCATGGTAATTGATCTTAGCCATACTCTTTTTAAAACTATCGGCTTTGTCGCCGCGAGCGTTGAACCTACTAAATCTTTTAAAGACGGCAAAGTTCTGTTATTAAAGGTCTTCATTTCATAACATATGTTATTGGAATTAAATAAGGCTATTATTTTAAAATTTTTAATTTGAAATTTATAGCTTGAAACGACAATGCCTTTCGCTTGATATTTCTGTAGATTTTTTCGGCTTATTGCTTCATTTAACGGAACGGTTTGCGGCTGTCCGTATTCATTAACCGTTTCGCTATACGTCCAGCCTACTGCGGCATATGTTTTTATTGCGCTTAAAGTGAAAATCACGGCAAAAGCCAAAAATAAACAAGATAATGAAGATATTGAAATAGTTACCGACTTAAATGTTTCTAATGTTTTCAGTGTTTTTAATTTCATAATTTATTTAATTATGTGTAATATTTCAAAATTTTTTCATAAACTTTTCCATTGCAATAAATTAATATTATTTCTATTATATATCTATTATATAATTATATCGTTCAAAATTAAAATATTAAAATTTCATAAAAGTTATTAATTAAATATATTGAAGATTTTTCATTTTAATAAAAGATTTCCGTTATCAACAATTCTATCCTTATTATTTTATATAGCGGCAATTTCATTGGTCTTGTCCGGTTGCGGAGGAGGCGGAGGAGGCGATGGTAGTTCGAGTTCTTCTCCGTCTCAGCAGAACGTAGCGCCTTCTACGCCGACCGTTAAGGCTTATAATAATGTAATGTATATTTATCTTGACGACTATGCCGATGAAGACGCTCCCAATATTCCATATGTTTATGTCTATATTAACGGCGGTTCGACGCCTATACCGCTTTTATTAGATACCGGAGCGACGGGCATTTTAATAAACAAATCTGCTTTAACTACTGCAGGAGTCAATATCGCTTCTACATCCAACACATTTTCCGTTACTTTTGGAGACAACAGCACCGCAAGCGGTTACGTGAACGACGCAGACGTCTATACAGCCTCTTCGGGAGGAGGATTGGAAGCGCAAAACATTCCGATTGCAATAGCCACAAGCGATAATGCGTTTCCTTCGACAGGTTTCTTGCAAGGCGATTTCGGCATGGGCTTATCTCCTTACTATTCTTTCGGACAGAGCGGAGGGACGGTTTACACTCCGTCATTTCCTACGGCAGTTTCAAATAGCAACTATAGCAACGGCTTTATATTAAATTTTCAAAATATTACCTTTACAAACGGGTACGATATCTTGGACAACCCTAAAAATAATCCGGTCGGAACTATAACTTTCGGTTTAAACACGGAATCTGATAACGCAGTGCCTGCAACGTCGAAATTCTATCCAGACTTGTCTCAATCCGGCAATCAATATTCATTTCCTTTAATACCGTCGGAATTTGGAAGTTCGACGTCGGATTCCAATAGTTACGAATTTTATTCTTTTTTTGATACAGGCAGTAATTTTATTCATCTTGGAACGGAAGCGCTTGACGATGCGGTCGGCAACGAAGCATCCACAAACGACGTAATTTCTTTCGGCTCATGTCAAAATCTTGTTTACGGAGGGTTAAGCGTCGCCTTTAGTTTGTTGAACAATAGCAGCGGCTATATCTCCAATAACTTTATAACCGAGCCGGATAACAATACCGACAACAGTTTTTGCGATTATACGGCAGTAACGAACGTTATGAATTCTTCCAATAACAACGCTCTTGCTTTTCAAAATGCCGTTTCTTACGGAGGTTCCCAGCAGGGACAGGAAGATTTAGGACTGCCTTTTGTGTACGACAATATAATTTATTGGCAAGCGCAAACCGGCAGCCAATCTTGGGGCATAGGCGTTGAATAATTGCGTCTTGTATTTATTTTATAACAAATATTAATTAAAATATTATAAAAATTGCACGGAAATAAGGTATTTTTCATAAATAAATCCCGACCGCGTTTGACGCAGTCGGGAGCAAGAAAATAAATAAATTTAACGCCGTTTCACAACAGCAATTTATTATTTATTTAATAAAATGTTAAACAACCTTGGAACCATTAGTCCCTTTTGCATATTCTGGTCCTTGATAAGGAAAATATTCTTCTCCCTCTGCAGCATTTTTTAATTCTATAATATTGCCTGAATAATAACCATAAGTTCCGCTAATATTTATATAATTATTTGTCGGAATTATAATATCTCCGGATTGGTCAATGGTAATTCCCCATGGATCATAATTTCCGATATTTATAGTATTCGTTATTGTACCGTTGGTTATTTCAAAAAGTTGACCTGTATAAGTATTTGTAGACGAATCGTAATTATTATAGCCACCAACCCACAAATTGCCTGCAGAATCAATGGCAATACAATTAATTCCTCCATCGCCGTTTGTAATATTAGTGTAAATCGGAGTAGTTTTTATAATTTTATCATTAGAAATTTCTATTAATTCATACGATGAAGTTGAAGTAGCGCTGTCATATAATTCAATAGATAGCCAAATATTACCAGAAGGATCAATTAATATATCTCCGTAATTAGCTCCAGGTAAATTCAAGATATTTAATACGCTACCGCCGCTTGACACTTCAACCAACTCATATGACGATGAATTTGTGGAATTATTAGAATTATAAGTCGGAATCCAAATATTGCCATTATCGTCTATCGCAATACCCTCGGGCTGACCAGTAGCATTAGATGGCATAGTAAACTCATGTTCTATAGTTCCATTAGAAGAAACTTCGACTAATTCATCAGAATATGCATTCGTATTAGTTGAAGAATATGTATAAGTCGGAACCCAAATATTGCCAGCAGAATCTATTTCTAAAGCATTTCCTACATTATTAGGTAGACTAATAGTTTTCACTATATTTCCGTTAGAAACCTCAAGAAGTTGATCTATGTATGAATTCGAAGAAGCATTATATACCTGATCCGTCAGCCAAATATTACCTGAAGAATCTATAGCTAAGGTATATGCTTTATTTCCATATGGAGATGTTGAAGGACTGCCTGCCAAATTAATTGTTTTCGCTATACTACCATTTGATATTTCAACAAGCTGATCTGTATAGTACCCTGAAGTACTGGAATAAGTATCTGTTATCGTCCATAAGTTACCTGAAGAATCTACAGCAGTAGAACCAATTGAAGTAGTATTAGTAATATTAGATGGCATGTATGACGTATTAATAGAAACTGGCATATTGAACATTAAACTTGCAGGTGCAGTGCTGGGTATAGACCAACCGGTAGTCGATGATTCATCTGAAGCAAGCGTATATATATTTGACAAGCTATAATTTGAAGGTAGATTGCTTGTATTATTAGTTATTATACTATAAACTATTTCGGAAATTTGTTCGCTGGAGGATGATGAAGCATTATTATATAATGTGGAACAAACAGTTCCCGAAGGATTGCTTACGCAGCTTGAAATAGCATCCGCAAGGATATCTATTGTGTTTTGAGTACTTGAATTAACGCTGCTATTAAGACTACCTGCGTTACTGCCTGTAGAATTATAAAGGTTATTAAATTGCGTTATAAAATTATTTAAAGCAGTGGCTAAAGAAGCTCCAGATAGATTTGATGGAAAATTTAGGCTATCATTGTTTGGATTAAAGTTCATATTGAAAGCATTTGCAATATATTCAGAAGCTACAGTAGAAAGTTCGTTAACTACGACTCCTGACTCCGACAAGTTTGAATTTTGTGAAGACTCAACTATCGATAATAGTTGTATATTAGAATTAGTTCCAGACCCTTGAACAACAATATATAACAATCCGGGACTTGAAGGATTATTGAAATTTATAGTAAAATTACCATTATTTGTGGTAGAGCTACCAAGCGGAGTAGAGGAACCTGATTCATAAAGAGATACGGTAACTTGATAATTTAAGGGTGTTGGCCCTCCGTCAACCGTTCCACTTATTGTAGAACTTGATGTGGCTGTATTTGATGATGAGCCTGAGGAACTGCCGCCACCTCCTCCGCATCCTGATAATGCGATAGGAACTGTGAAAATTAATAGTAATAGTACCAAAAGGTAAAACTTGCTGAATTTTTTAAAATAATTCTTAGGATACACAATCTCCTCCTTAAGGAAATTAAATAGTTAAGTTAAAAATTATCTATTAAAGTGTCGTTTATTTATTTAATTAAGATAATATAAAAAGATATAAATGGATAATAATATGTTATATTAACAAATATAAAAATATTATTATATATTAAACACCACGCCGATAAATGTCAAGAAATTTTTGTTTTTGTTTTTTTGTTTTTTAAAGTATTGAATATAAAACTCACTGATATGTCTCTTTTTAGTAGCGTTATTTTACCTGAATGAAATTCGTCTATTATATCTTTAATTATTTTTTTCCTATCATAAGGAAATTTTATAAAAATATAACGGTCAACAAAGCGTTATAAACAATATTTAATTTTTTCCACATTTTTTGTGCGATATTATTTTTTTTATTGTCTTATTATATTAATAGTCAAATTGAGAAGCTTGCCGTTAGTAAAATTTTTTTTCATATTTATAGAGATAATATTTGCTCCGTATTCTTGAGACGAATGAGATAATGCATAAATGAGATTTACGCACTGATTGAGGCTTAAACCTTTCAGCGATATAAAAACAGTTTCTTTAGGTTGCTTTGACATTCCGCCGCCTGCCGCGTTTGAACTGCTTGCGCCTGTATCGGCATGTTTTACTGAAGAAGAATATCTTGAGTATAATTTAGATATTTGGAATTTATTTATTTTAAAATATCTAAAAAGCGAAGACATAAACTTAATATAACCCTTACCTTTGCCGTTAACTATACCGGCGCTTTTTCCCGATACGGTAGAAAAACCGGTAGAAACAGCCGCTTTTGATTTTATAGAATTTATTTTAGCTGAATATTTTAAAACGTAATTCAATATAGCTTTTTGATTTTTAACCGCTATAGAGTTTAGGCGAATCGAGTGGCTCAGCGGTAAAATTATTAAAAAAACAAATACGATTGCTAACAGTAAAACCGCTGAACCCAATAAAACAATTTTTCTATTTTTTAAATCTTTTAAATATAAATTAATATCCATATTTTAAATAAAACAATCTATATAAAAAAAATTTCATTAATTAATAATAATTATAATAATTTTACAACTAACAATTAATTTATGATATTATTATATTTAGTTTATGATGTCAAATAATAAAATAAATATTAATCAAGTATAGTAAGGTAGCAGGTTATATATTAATTTTTAAAAGCGCTATCGGTTTAAATATGTGAAAAATATTATTTTATCGGTTTTATTTTTATTAATTACTTTGCAAATTTTTGGTGTATTTAATCAAAAACCGGCATTTGCAACTCCTTCAGTCGCTTTCGACCGCATAGGAATAGTCGTAGGAAGCTATCATTTTAATAACGACGGCAGCCATGCCTGGCGCACTCCGACTGCGCATTACGAAGAATATAACCCTGGAGTAACGGCATTTTTTAATGTAAAAGGCGTTCCGCTAATAAATCAGGCTGGAATTTCGTATATCACAAAAAACAGTTTCGGTACGCCTTCGATATATGTCTCGGTTTATCATAAACTTGCGTCGATAGGACCTGTCAGAATAGACCTTGCGGCAGCTCTCGCAACGGGTTATCATAACGAGGTAAAATTGGCAAATCAGTTTGACGGCATTCTTCCGCTCGCCGGTATTAGTTTAATAGTTTTTCATCGTATAGAAATAGATATCATCCCTGCGGGGTATATAGCGGGAAATAATACGGCTAACGAACTTTTCTTCACTGTACGGTTATAAAAATAAAAATCCAAGAATTTTATAAACTTTTATGTCTGCTACATATTAACCACATATTAACCACATATTAACCACATATTAACTACATATTAAATTGATATCGAAATTTTTTTACTTCGCCGTTTGACAGAATGCCGAATTTTAATTTAACGGCAGACGGAGCGGAATTATACCTGATATAATTAAACTTGCCAAGCCATAATCCGCCGTAATAATAACTAATACTGAAAAAAGTTAGGTTTCTGGCTATAACGACCTTATCCAAAGAAATTTTAAGGTTTCCTTTTTTATTTTTGTAAAAAGAGCGTTCGTATATCAGTTCGTAAATTTTTTCGGCCGCTTTATTTGCTATATTTCCATTACTATAACTACTATGGCTACTATGACTATTGCCATTTTTACTTCTATTTTTTTGCCTTTTTAAGTAAAAATAATTAATATTTTCTTTCGATTCCGCTTTAGAAAAAGGTACCGGAGTCTCAGAC
>JAJYRF010000083.1 GCA_021794255.1 bacterium
TTAAAATTTATTTTTTAAAGTGAATAAAAAATAATAGCTTTTGTTTCTATACCATACCATACCATACCATACCATAATTATAACTTTTTTACCGAGTATATTTATTCAATACAATAAAAATAATAGCTTTTGTTAAATAAATGAGTTGTAGTTAAAAGATATTTATTAACAATATTTATTAACAAATTATAATTTTTATAACATCATTTTAAATACATAAAAAAATAAATTTACTGAAATTGTTAAACTGGTTAATAATAATTTTTATTGGCTTAATATATTCAAAATATAAGATAAAAGTATAGTTATTTGAATTAATTAAAAAATAAAATAATGTTATATTGTTAAAATTATTTTATTGACTTTACATAAAAAAAAGATATAATAAATACAAATCTAATACTTAATTGTATATTAAAATTTTTTGAGTATTATAGAAACTTAATTTTTTTAGGATAGCTTTAATGCAGACGCACTCATTATATATATTAAAATTTTATCGCTATTACTTATATTATATATATTAAAAATAAATATATATAAACATTAAATAAATATATATAAACATTAAATTAAAAAATATAAAAATTAAATTAAAAAAATAAAAATTATGAAGAAAAAAGCCGACTCAATAGTTAATAATATGCGTCCTTTAAAGCAGATGAATCATTCCACAGATATTATAAAACAATTCACCCCAAATTGGTTTACTATGAATATGGGGACGGGCATTTTGTCGCTTATGCTTGCCGCTTTTCCGTATTCTATTCCCGGATTTCATATTGTTGCCGAAACCTTGTGGGTAATTAATATTATTCTCTTTATAATTTTTAGCATTCTTTTTATAAGCCGGCTTGTATTTTATTTTAATTCTGCCAAAAGATTATTAAGTCACCCTATTCAATCTATGTTTCTTGGCGCAATACCTATGGGGCTCGTCACAATAATAAACGGTTTTTTAATTTTTGACGCTCCTAAAGGCGTAAATCTTGCTTTAAACTTATGGTGGTTTGACGCTTTTATTTCAATAGTAGTAGGTTTGTTAGTCCCTTTTTATATGTTTACGAATCAAAAACACAGCATAGAAGATATGACTGCTATATGGCTGCTGCCGATTGTGCCTGCCGAGGTTGCCGCCGCTTCAGCAGGATTTCTTGCTCAGCATGTGTCTGCAGCTGTAGGCAGACTTGTTATTATTCTCGGTTATGCCTTATGGGCTTTTTCGGTTCCGCTGGCATTTGGCATTCTTGTAATTTTATTTTTGCGTCTTGCATGGCATAAACTTCCCCACAAAGATATGGCTGTTTCAACATGGCTTACGCTCGGACCTATTGGGACAGGGAGTTTAGGCGTGCTTCTTTTAGGGAATGACGCTCCTCACGCTTTTATCGGAACTAAACTTTTTGTGTATGCTAAAGCTGCTAATGCTATCGGACCTATAGGAGGATTGGTTATTTGGGGATTTGGTTTCTGGTGGCTTATAATGGCAACATTGATGACACTTAGATATATGAAAGAAGGTTTGCCTTTTAATATGGGATGGTGGGGATTTACATTTCCTTTGGGCGTTTATACCGCCGCTACTATTACTCTGTACAGATTAACTAATCTTGAGCTTTTCAGGGTTGCTGGAGCTATTTTTGTTGTAATGCTTGCGATATTCTGGACTGTAGTTACTTTGAAAACTCTGCCCGGAATATGGCATGGTTATTTATTTAAAGCCCCGTGTTTATCAGAGGAAACAGGATTGCCGGATAGGTCAGAAGAATGCATAGATTAATAGATTAATAGCAAGGCAACAATGGCCTTGATGGGTTTTATCATGAGGTAGTTTAATAATGATATTTTAAAATGTAAATTTATTTACGTCGCCTAATAATTTTTTAAGTTCTTCATTATCTTTGCCATAAGGTTCTTTTTCTGAGCCTGAAATATCATTTTTGTCTTTATCATTATAGTAGTCTTCAATTTTTTCATACTCATCTTTATCATCTTTATCTGTCGTTGTATGTTCTTCTTGAGATAATTTATTATTTATTTCTTCTGACTGATTATTTTTAATGTCTGCATTATTTTTATTTAAAACTTTATCGTTGATGTTGTCTTCGTCGTTAATATTTTTTTGGTCGTTTGTATTATTGTAATCAGAATTTTTATTATCGCCGTTAGATTTATTTTTGTATGCCTTATCGGTTTTTAATGCATCTGCAAGATTATCTATTATTTTTTTGTCTTTAACAGATAGGGATAATTCAAGCTTTTTTGATTCTTCTAAATTAACAAGGTCAATATTTGTAGAAAGAAGATTTTTCATAGAATTTAATATCAAAACTCTTTTATTTAAAAGTTCATTTGCGCTTAAGTATATTTCAGAATATTTAACATAAGCTTCATCGGTAATTCTTTTTGCCTCCATAATTGCATTATTTTTTATTGATTCAGCTTCGCTCTTGGCGGAAGTTTTAATTTCATCGCCTATTGATCTCACCATTAATACGGCGTCGCTTATCATTTTATCTTTTTCTTTAAACTCTTTAATTTCTTGATTTTTTTTTACAATTTCTTCTTTAAGATTGTAAAATTCACCGTAAAGCTTTTCCAGATCTTTAGCAATGAGTTCTAAAAAATTGTCAACTTCTGTTACATCATAGCCTTTTAATTTACGCGGAAATTTTTGAGATTTAATTTCTAACGGAGAAAGTTCCATATATAAAATACTCCTAGTTTAATAATTGTTTAATAATTGTTTAATAATTTACAATTATTTTTAATTTTGATTACATATAAATTAAAAAGATTCAAATTTAAATAATTATATAATTTTAATCAATTAAATATTTTAATATTTATATATATAATATAATTTTAAACTAATTTTAATATATTATGCTTTAAGTTTTTAAGCCGATTAAGTAACTTATTATATTATATTTTAAATAACCAAGCAAAAATTGCAATAAATAAATAGCAATAATAACAATTATAGGCGATAAATCTATTCCGATATTGCCAATCGGAATTATTGCTCTTACTTTTCTAAGGACAGGTTCCGTCACATCGTTAAGAAATCTTATAATCGGGTTATACGGATCTGGATTTACCCATGACACTAAAGCTTGTATAATTATTATCCACATATAAACCGTGAGAATTATGCTGATAATATTAAAAATAAAAAAAACCAAATTTATCAAAAATCCCATAAATATACCTCATTATAATTTCATTATTTTATTTTTTTTCTTTAATATCCTTCCATAGAGATATAAAAAAATCTCCCTATGATGTGTTATAATTGTTGTGTCTTATAACAATAACGATAACCACTATAAGGGTTAACTAATATTAAAGATTATATCATAAAAAAGGTGAAAATAAATATAGCCTTTTTGCGCAGAACAAAATTAATTGCGGATATTATTAATAAACTAAATAAAGTTTTTATGATGAATTATACTATATAATATTATAAAATATAATAAAGATGTAAAAAATAAAAAAATTTATAAAAATTATAGCAAAAAACATTAATATAATTAAGTTTAATCGAAAAGTTTCATTATAATATTATAAAAAATAAGGTATTTTTGTGAGTATAACTAAAGAAGAAATTGCTGAAATATTTGAGGAAATTGCTGAATTGCTTGAAATTAAAGATGAAAATATTTTTAAAATAAGAGCATACTCAAATGCGTCGCGGATCATTAGCCAATTACCGGGTAATATTGAAGATATCGTTTCTAAAGGTAAATTAACGGAAATTCCGGGCATAGGTAAAGACTTAGCCTTTAAAATAGAAGAATTGATTAAAACAGGGCATCTGTCTTATTATGAAAAACTGAAAGAATCTGTTCCTCCTGGCATTTTTGAATTGCTAAAATTAAGGGGATTAGGTCCAAAAAAAACTAAAATTTTATACGAAAAATTAGGAATTAAAAATGTGGATAATTTAAAAAAAGCATTGGCAAATAATAAACTTTCTCAATTTGAGGGATTTGGAGAAAAAACAATTAACAATTTATTTGAATCAGTAAAAGAATATAATATCTACAAAGAAAGGTTTTTATATTTTAAAGCGCGTCAGGAGGCAGATTTAATAGTCGCTTATTTATTAAATATAGTAAATAAATTTATTTCAAATATCGAAATAGCAGGCTCATTAAGGCGAAAATTAGAAACGGCAGGGGATATAGACATTTTAGCCGCATCAAAAAAGCCTGAAATAATTAGAGAAGTTTTCATTAAATACGACAAAATAGAGCGCATAGAATCTCAGGGAGAAACTAAAATAAGCGTTATGCTTAAAAACGGAATGCGTGTTGATTTAAGAATAGTGCCGCCCGAAGACTATATATATGCTCTGCATCATTTTACAGGTTCAAAACTTCACAATGAAGAATTAAGAACTCTTGAGAAAAAGCGCGGTTATAAAATAAACGAATACGGAATTTATAAAATAAAACATAATGATAATAATGATAGCGGCGGCAATATTAAAGTCAGCAGTATTAATGATAATGATTTAATAGGAAATAAAATTATAGTTAAAAACGAAAAGGAATTTTATAATGTTTTTAATATGCAGTTTATTCCTCCTGAATTAAGGGAAGGCACCGGCGAGATAGAAGAAGCTCTAAAACAAAATATACCTGAATTAATAAATATCAAAGATATTCAGGGCATATTTCATGTTCATACTACTTATACTGATGGAAAAGAAAGTTTAGAGGGAATGGTTGAGGCAGCTTTAGAAAAAGATTTTAAATATATAGGTATAAGCGACCATTCTGTTTCTGCGCATTATGCTAATGGACTTAGCGCCGATGCATTAAATTCCGAGATTGAATATATTGACAGGCTGAACGAACAATATAAAGGAAAAATTACAATATTAAAAGGCATTGAATCTGATATTTTGGAAAACGGGAATCTTGATTATGAAAATACGGTACTTTCTAAGCTTGATTTTGTTATAGCTTCCGTCCATTTCCACTTTAATATGTCTAAAGAAGAAATGACGGGAAGAATAATAAAAGCAATAAAAAATCCCTATACAACTATGATAGGACATTTGACGGGAAGACTTATTCTTGAAAGAAAGGGATATGAGGTAGATGTTTCTGCCATATTAGATGCATTAAGCAAATACAGGACTATAATTGAACTTAATGCGAATCCGGAAAGACTTGATATTGACTGGCGGTATATTAAAGAAGCAATTTCTAAATCTGTAATGCTGTCAATCAATCCTGATGCCCACAAGAAAACAGGTCTTGATTTTATTGAGTATGGAGTTAACGCTGCAAGAAAAGGATGGGTAGTAAAAAAAAATGTTCTAAATACTTATAATATAAAAGAAGTTTTGACTATATTAAAAAAAATGAGAGAATATAAACTTAAAATTATCTAAAACAATATTATAATTATTTATTGTTAAAAATAAATTTTCGTATCTATTATACATAAGCATAAGCCATACATAAGCATAAGCCATACATAAGCATAAGCCATACATAAGCATAAGCCATACATAAGCATAAGCCATACATAAGCATAAGCGCACTAATTTAAAATTAATTAAAATTAATTAAAACAAGATAAGCTAAATGAAAAAAATTTTATCTGTCGCAGGTTACGACGGTTCAAGCGGCGCAGGAATTACATCCGATGCAAAAATTTTTTCAAAATTCGGTATAATGGGCTTATCGGCAATAACTGTGCTTACCGCTCAAAATCCTGATAATATATATAAAGTTATGCCTGTCCATGAGGGTTTTTTTGATTATGAACTTAAAGCAATATTTGATTATTTCAAGATTGATTCAGTTAAAATCGGGTTAATAGGGAATGAACGCCAAAGTATTATTTTAGCTGATTATATAATAAAATATAATATTAAAAATGTTATATTAGACCCGGTATTAATATCTACTTCAGGAATTAGATTAGGAAATAATATTGATATAAATTTTTTAAAACCTTTATTAAATACGGCAACCGCTGTCACTCCAAATATAAGCGAAGCGGAACTGATTTCAGGTTATAGAATTAAAGATATTAATTCTATGAAAGAAGCGGCTATTGCAATTAAGAAAAAATATAAAAAAATTAAAAATGTAATAATAAAAGGGTCACATCTAATAAATACGGCAAATACGGTGAGCGATGAAATAACTGATTTATTTTTAAATAATAATGAATTTATTATATATAAAAAAAAGCGTATTAATTTGGACAAGCAGATTCATGGAACAGGCTGCGCTTTTTCCGCAACTATGGCAGCTCTTTTGACTAAAGGAATGAATTGTAAGAAAGCGTTAGATGAAACAGAAATATTTGTAGGAAAAATAATACAAAATTATAAAATTATCCCTGATAATTCAAAAAATAAAAAAATTTATATAACCGCAAATATTTAAATCTATTGCCTTATTATGATTTGTTTCTATCTATCTATTATAGTAATAAGTATAGTAATAAGTATAGTAATAGGTATAGTAATAGGTATAGTAATAGGTATAGTAATAAGTATAGTAATAAGTATAGTAATAAGTATAGTAATAGGTATAGTAATAAGTATAGTAATAGGTAATGGTGTCTGCTTGTTTATTGCATAATATAATTGTGCAGTTATAGTATTTAT
>JAJYRF010000063.1 GCA_021794255.1 bacterium
AAATAAAATAACCAAAAAATGGATTTTATATTTTATTAATTATTTCAATAACTTACATTAAATATTTTACTTGACAAATAACACAGTTGCTGACCCCTTTTATTGTTCAACAACAAAAAGCCGTTGTTGAAAAAGACTATCTATAAACCTTGACCAACTTTTACGGCGGCGACTTAAATCTTTAATTTTTTTAAAAAAAGACTTCAATTTTAAAATTTAAATTGCAAGTTAAATATTTTTCTTGACACAGTAATATAATTATGATTTAATATAACAATATTTTATATAATCATATTAATGCTAAATACTAAGACACGTAAATAGAAATATATTATTATGTAAAATAATAAATTCAATAAAACTATCACACCTTAACTATAGTTAATTTTGGTCCGGATATTGGGGAGTAGTTCAAGGAAAGAATATTTTTGTAATCCAGATGATTTTAAGTATTGGGAATTTTTGGATTTAATGTAGTCTAAACTTAAAAATTTATAAGAAAAAACTTTTCAATTTAAATATCTCTGTGCGGGAGAAAGTCCTTCTGTAAGTACATTGTAATTTATTGAAGAATTTATAAAAAATAAAGCTCTTAAAAATGAATGAAGCGGATAAAATTAAAATTTCTTTATATAAAATGATATTTGCGCAATTTAGTGATAACTATATTGCTGTCCCAGAAGTGGCAATAACTGGAAAAATAGCTGATATGCTGGTTGTAAGTGATAACATAAATATTTATGAGATTAAATCAAAATCTGACTCTTTAAAGAGATTGCCTAAACAAATTGAAATATTTGAAAAATATGCAAATAAAGTTATCGTAGTAGCTTATAAAAAATTTATTGATAAACTAATAAAAGAAGAATTTATGCGAAATATAGGCATTATTTCAGTAAATGATATTGGAAAACTTGAACTAATAAAAGAAGCCGAGGATAAATATATACAGACAGAAAATTATTTTGCTTATTTTAATACTTATGAACTAAGGCAAATTTTACGTGGTGCACCTAACTGGTATAAATTAAAATTATTAGAAGCCGAAAAAAAAATATTAGAGATATTAAAGCCGGATGAAATAAGAAGATTGACGCTTTTTAGGCTTAAAGAAAAATTTTTACAAGAGCATATTAAACGATCTACGTTAATCAGAAGTAGAAAAGAATCTATCGCATTGAGAACCAGATTTGAAGAAAGGAATAACGCAAATGTAAGTTCATTAAAAGAAATCCCGTATAAGGTTTTTAGGGATTTTGATTTTTGATATAATTATGTTTTATCGAAAAAACATTGTGTCTCATACAAAGAGTTTTAATCTCTCCAGGAGTTGTTTTATCTGGATAATAAGATTTCAAAGCATTATCTGCGTCGCATAGCTTTTCATCCATAAATAAAAAATTATCCTCTTTATCTAATAAACCATTCTGAATATCCCTTAAGAGCATGGACATTGAGTTGCTATATCCTATTGCTTCTTTCCCTGATAAGGAAAGAGATATATCTAGTTCGTCCCATCCTCTCCTAATTAGTAATTTTTCAGAACCAATCAGAGCTTCCAATATCACTCTTGCTGTTGGAACTCCAAACCTGGGCATAGATGAGAGTGTTTTTCGGTCAAAACCACAGTAATCGCCATAATTTAATGCAGGATAATCTTTAATTAACTTTTTATATACTGATAGAGGCATATTATCAAATATTTTATTATTATTGGTATCAGACCTCGGAATTGTCATTTGAGATGTTAGAAAATGAGCTCCAAGATATACGATGTTACTAAAATCATCCTTAATATTGTCTATGTAATTTTTTATGTAATCGATATTAAAATTAGTATCTAAATCCGCAAATATAATAAAGTCATGTAATCCCTTTATCTCTGATTTTTGGTGAATAAAATTACCGTAACTTACTATTCTAATTGCAAACTCCTCGTACCCTCCTTTTTTTAAATAATTATAGAATATCTTTAATTTATCAATTTTGGTATTACTATCCCATAAAAAAACAGGTATAACTTGTTCTTTTTTTTTAATTTCTTTAAATCTAATAATTATATCGTCTATCTTCATTGGTTCTTCTAATAAATCCGGAATGACAGTTTTCATTTCTTGTTTGTTTTTTCTTTCTTGTTTTCTTAGTATTTTGGCTTCCTCTCTTGCCTCTTTATTAAGAGTGATTTTTATAGAGGATAAGTCAAGGAAATGCTTAAAATTTATTAATTCGTCCTTATTATAGTTATTTAGTTTAGATTCATTTTCTATGTCTATCATAGGGATTATTTGTTTATTATCGGCAAGTCCAAAGAATGTGCTTGAGAGCGAGTTCGTAAAAGGGGCGGTAGGAACGTAATAACTTATATTTAATTCATGGTTATCTTCATGATTGCATTCTATTTCGAAAATAAAGTTATTTAATTGATTATCCTCTGATTCAGTACTAATGGTTATAATAGTATTGGAATCAGATGTACCTATTTTAATCTGGTAATCTACTTCTTCAAATATAAAATTATTATCTAAATATCCAGTCGAAATATCGAAAGATTCTATGGCCTCCTCATTGAAAGCAATTATTAAAGTACAATCAAGAAAACCTGTTCTAGGAATTTTAAACTTTTTACTTTTCATGCTATAACCCCAAGATTTCTAAGTCTGTATTCCATTGCTGTCTCCGAAACCTCGAAACATTTTGATAATTTCACTAACATATCTTCTGTTGAAATTCCAGGTTCAGAGGTTAATATATCCTTAACCTTAGATTTAGCAAGGCTAATTGGTATTAATAATTCTGCAGCGAAATTATTAGCTTCCATTTCAGTATAGCTCCAATTATCGTCCCGATTAAATGAAATATTTTTGTCAGAAAATTCATCAAAGTTATTTATTTTTCCCTCTGGTGCTATATGAAGCATAAAGTGACCTAATTCGTGCGCTAGCGTAAAACGTTTTCTTTCTTCTGTTGTATTTTTTATAGGATTGACCCAAATAGTAGGAGCACCATTTTTAATTGTTATTCTTCCTATAACTTTGATATTATTAAAATCAGGGTTTATTTCAAGCGCAAGCCCTAGAAATTTTATAATATTTTCTATGGCAATTGGCGGCGTAACGCTGAATCCACGAACCTTAAGCATTTCTAGCAAATCATATGCTTCAGTTCTTTTTCCATTGAATTCAGCATAATTAAGTTCTTTTTCTCCCATAAAATTAACACCCCCTTATTATTTTTCTTTAGGTTTTATTGATTCAAAAGATTCTTTTATCTCTTTCAAATCATTATCTTCAGGTTCTTTTCTAATTAAATGACCAAATTTTATTCCATAATTAATTAAATAGTCATTATTTTTTTTTGTAGCTTTAATTAACTTATTGATATTCGTATCCATTTCTTCAATTTTCTTGTTTTTTTCTTCAATAACCTTATTTAGTTCTTGATTCATGGAAGCTAATTTATTATTAATGGTTTCATTTATTTTCTTATCGCCCACTATCAGACTAATTAACCTATCTCTGCTATCAGATTTTTCACTAAATATTTTTAAAATATCCCCCATATTTTCCGTTAATTGTAATTCTTTTGTTTGAGAGAAATGCTTGGTATAATATATTATAAAAAATGAAATAATAATAGTTGCTATAATAAAAATAAGGGTTACAAATATAATAAAAGTATTTGCAATCCCTACAGCATTTTCATTATCAATAGTTCCGACTCCTGGAAAAAATGAATATAATAAGCGAGCTGAATAAAAACTTATAATAATAACTATTATTGTTCCAATAACTTTTAAAATACTTATAAAAACTTTCATAAATATCCTATAAATTATTATTTAGTTGCTTCTTTTCTGCAAATATTATAGTAGTCTAAACTATGGCTATTAAGATAATTTAATAGTATAGGATTTGCAAATTTATATGTTTTATCAACTTCCAATATAGATTTAGAAGTTCTTATTTTGCAACAATCATTTACATTTACTTTGTTTGCACAAGAAATTCCATTGCTATAAGAAAGTCCTTTTGCTTCTTGTTGAGCCGATGAAATAACCTTTGCATTATCATACGCAAAAGAGGCATTATTATAATAAAACAAGGCGGACATTAAAAAAGTAACCGATAATAAAAAAATATATTTTGTCATATTTAAAACTCCTTCATTTTTATGTTATTTAAATTTATTTCGGAGTAAAGCCTATTTAACTTTAATTTTAAAAATTCTTCGATTTATTACTATGTATTTTATTATATTTAACACTATACTGCACCCATTGTCAAGACAACATCTTTTTTAGTTTTCTTATTCCTTTTTATTCATATTTATATAGTCTTTCAGGGGGGTCAGGGGGGGGGGATGTGCCCCCCCCCGCATTTAACCCCTTTTATTCATGCCGCCTTTTCAAAATATTCGCTATAGACCTTTAGCGGCGGTTTATAGCCCAAAGACGAATGCAGCCTGTGGTTGTTATATTTATGGATATATTTTTCTATCCCGGCTCTTGCGTCTTTTAGAGTCTCATAACTCGAAGGATAGATGTTATCGTATTTAATAGTGCGCCATAATCTTTCTATAAAAAGGTGAGTAGACCGGAGGATTTTCACCTCCAGCCCCTCGCAGAACCGGACGTGAACTTCTAAGCTCATCCGGCTCCCATTATTCAGTTTGTAAAACATCCAAGTCCCCAATGTACAAACGCCTTTGGCATGGACTGCGCCAGTTTTCTAAATACCGTTGCGGCACGAGTCCTATGTCCCTTAAGATGTTTATACTTGTGCATAAGCCATCTGACTAAATACGTGTTAATGTGTCTTGAAACCGGAAACATAGCCGAGGCATAGAATTTCCCGTAATAGTTAAACCATCCTCTTATTATGGGATTGAACATGCTTGATAAATCTTTTAGGTTCTTATCGCTTTTAAGCTGTATACGCCATCTGCGAATAGTTTGCCTCATCATTGTAAGGGCTTCCCTGCTCACCGCAGGAAGAAAATTTACGGACAATCTGCCGTACTTGTTCTTTGACCCGCGGGGGCGGAATGTATATCCAAGGAATGTATAACTTATTACCGGATATGTTTTCCGACGCATTGAGTCCTTACAATAGACAATCCGTGTTTTATCAAGATTAAGTTCTAGCCCGCACTGGTAAAAGCGCTCTTTGATTTTCTCAAGAGCCGTTTGAGCCTGAGGAAGACTTTCGCAGTGGACTACTCCGTCATCGGCGTAGCGGCAAAAACGAATACCCTTAAGGTTATGGCTAACCCACCTGTCAAAGGCATAATGAAGGAAGAGATTGGCAAGTAAAGGACTTACGACGCCGCCTTGCGGAGTGCCTTTGTCCCTTGCTATTAAGTTGCCTTTGTCATCCTGCATTGGCGCTTTAAGCCATCTTCCTATGTAGAGCAGAATCCACGGAGTTTTGCAGTGTTTCTTAACGGCACGAAGAAGGAGTTCGTGATTAATATTATCAAATAAGCCTTTGATATCGAATTCTATTACCCAGTCGTATTCCCAGTTTCTTCGCCTGACGACGGCTATTGCATCGTGAGCCGAACGCTTCGGACGATAGCCGTAGGAATTTTCGTGGAATACAGGTTCGAGCATTGGCTCTAAGACAAGCTTAACTACGGTTTGGGCTATCCTGTCCGAAACTGTAGGAAATAAATAAATCTGACACTTTTATTTTTATAAATTAATCTGACACCTTTTTCGACAACACTATTATTACCTTGCTAAACCAGCAAACGCAGTAGAGAGTAGGAGAATAAATAAATCTGACACCTTTTATTCACTTCTTTTAATTTCATATTTTTTTCGCTGCTCCATTCAAATTCCATATATATATATTATATATACCAATAATATTAAATGTCAATTAATAAAAGATAAAATAAATCTGACATTAATTTTTGAAAAGCAGAATTGGCAAGGGTTTCATAAATTAAATAATATAGTTGACTTTTTCGACAACACTATTATTGCCTTGCTAAACCAGCAAACGCAGTCGAGAGTAGGAGAATAAATAAATCTGACACCTTTTACATTCGACAACACTATTATTGCCTTGCTAAACCAGCAAACGCAGTCGAGAGTAGGAGAATAAATAAATCTGACACCTTTTACACAAGGGAGAGAAGAAAGAAGAAAAAAACTCCCAACTACGTCAAACGCAGTCGGGAGTGAGAGAATAAATAAATCTTGTATAATATACATAATATCATTTAATATACATATTTATTTTAAGGTGTAAGGGAGGTGGGTGGGGATAATTAGGCCGCCGAAAATAATTAAAGCAGATTAAAATCTTGTATAATATACATAATATCATTTAATATACATATTTATTTTAAGGTGTAAGGGAGGTGGGTGGGGATAATTAGGCCGCCGAAAATAATTAAAGCAGATTAAAATCTTACTTAAAATCTTA
>JAJYRF010000006.1 GCA_021794255.1 bacterium
AGTAGTTAATTTAGTAGTTAATTTAGTAGTTAATTTAGTAGTTAATTTAGTAGTTAATTTAGTAGTTAATTTAGTAGTTAATTTAGTAGTTAATTTAGTAGTTAATTTAGTAGTTAATTTAGTAGTTCATTTAATAGTTAATTAACTATTAAATGAAAATTATGGTTGTTTTACAATTTGTTTAATAAATTTGTTTAATAAATATTTTTATTCATATATAATATGTTTTACAGTTTAATATAAATATAATATATATGAATAATTTATTACATTTTAATTTATTTGCAATAATTAATTTGGAGGTGTTCAATTATGTTATTAAAAGATGAAAAATCATTCAGGGAAAAAAGATCCGATTTTAGGCATAGAATAGTTAATGCATTTTATGACAGAATTCCTGCAGATACTGTGGAACATTTAGGCAATGCCAATAAAGAGGTAATTTATGCCATTGAAGGATTATTTAACGGGGTTATTAAACGGATAGACAATAGAGTTGAAAAAACTAAGACAAGACAGGCGAAAACGAGCAAAGGCGAAGACCCTGATGATTTTGAAGATGAAGGTCAATAATAAATTATTATTAAATTAATTATATATAAATGATAATATTAAATTTCTTTAAATAAGTAGAAAATAATTTCTTTTTTAAAGAAAAAATAATTAACTTCTTTTTTGTTTGCCTGCTTGATAAAAGACGGGGCTCTAAGGCACACGGTTAATTTTGAAATACCGCAGGGCTTGCAGGAATTTACGCCTGTAGAATATTCCAGTTCCTTTGAGAACGGGAATAAAGCGGACAAAGCAATTTGTCGTCGGCAGCAGGAACCGTCGAACGCCGTGAGGCGTTGATCTAAACTACTCCCCGTCTTATTTCAATGTCTTAATGTGCATTAGCATTAATTAATTTACTATTTTAATTATTAATATGTTTCCTATTTTTTAGTTGCTAATAAAATATTAATAACTATCTTCATCCATCTTAACTTTAAGTCCAAATTTCTTATAGGCATAAATTGTATATAATATAACTAAAGGCAACCCAATTAATGTAGCTATAAGCATTACTATTAACGTAAGTTCGTTTGATGATGAATTAAATAATGTAAGGCTATACTTTGGATTAATAGTAGAAGGAACTATATCGGGAAATAAGCCTACCGCAACACTTGCTACTGTACCGACTATGCTTAAAACAGACATCATAAAAGGTTTTATGTCGTTGTTTGATTTCATAGTTAATATGACGCCTATCGCTCCTATAATTATTATTATCGGCATAATATCTCCTAAAATACCAAGACTGTTATTTAATAATCTAGGCGCAAATATTGGAGAAATCAACAGAAAAATAACTGTAAATATTATAAATGCATAGGCAAATTTTATTCCATAATTCCTTGCCCTTTGCTGAAGTTCCCCTTCAGTTTTCATAACAAGATAAGTCGAACCGTGCATTAAAAACATAGATAAAGATATAAGCCCGCCGACTATTGCAAAAATATTAAGCAAACTAAATAACGACTCAAAATCTATATGGTTTTTGTTTAAAGGAACACCTCTTAATAGGTTAGCTAAAGCTACTCCGAGCAAAAGCCCTATGCCAAGCCCTGTTACGGTTATAACAATGTCCCAGCGCTTTTTCCAGCTTTTATTTTCAACTCTGCTTCTAAATTCAAACGAAACTGCTCTAAATATTATTAACCATACCACAAGCATCATTGCAAGATAAAAACCGCTGAATACTGAGGCATAAACCTGCGGAAAAGCCGCAAATATAGCGCCTCCTCCTAAAATGAGCCACACTTGATTTCCATCCCAGACCGGACCAATAGAATTTATTGCAATTTTCTTTTCTTTTTCGTCTTTAGTTATAAATGCAAGCAGTCCGCCTACACCGTAATCAAATCCGTCCATAACCGACCAGCCTAAAATTATAACTGCGATAAGTATAAACCAGAGTATTTGTAAAAATTGAAAACTCATAATTATGCCTCCTTCGGTTTAGCATTAAGTTCATCTTTGCCTTTTAATCTTTCTTTAAGTTCTTTCTTAAACAGAAATAGAGCAAAAGATAATAAAATTAAATAAATTGTTATAAACATGACTAATGATATCGCTAAATCAGTCGCCGACACGTTTGGAGAAACAGAATTTTGGGTTTCTAATAGTCCGTAAACCGTAAACGGCTGTCTACCTATTTCCGTAGTGCACCAACCCATTTCCAATGCAAGAAGTGGTAAAAATGTAGAATACCATAATACTTTTAAAAAGAACTTATTATCATATAATTTATTTTTCCAGTATAGTATTAAAGCAATCAGCATAATTCCCGCCAGATAAAAACCTATATACATCATAATATGAAATGTAGTATAAACTGCATCTACTGGAAACATAGAAGGTTTTAAATTTGTTATATGATCTTTATGGGTAATATATTTTATTGAACTGTCAAGCCCTCTTACTTTGCCGTATGGGTTTCCCGTCGCCAATAAGCTTAAAAGATAAGGAATTTTAATTGCAAAACTATTTGTTTGGTTTACTTCATTTGGTATTGCAAATAATACTTCAGGGGCATCTTTTTGCGTATGCCACTGGGCCTCCATCATAGCAAGCTTTGTCGGCTGATATTTAACAACTTCTTTAGCACTCACATCTCCTAAAATAATTTGCACGACGGAAATAAATATTCCGGCAATTATTGCAACTTTTAAAGCCTTTCTCATAACCATATCTTTATTGTTTTTAATTAAAAACCATGATGCTACTCCAGCCATAAAAAATGCGCCATATTCCCAAGCTCCCATAATAGTATGGGTAAATTCCGCAGGAAAATATGGATTAAAAACAACATGCAAGAAGTTTGTCATTATAGGCTTTCCGTTTACTATTTTATAACCGGCAGGAGTTTGCATCCATGAATTTGCAACTATAATCCAAACGCCTGAAAGAGCTGATCCAAATGCGGTAAGTATAGTAGAAACCCAGTGAGCTTTTGGCGATAATCTGTTCCAGCCAAATAACATAATGCCTACAAAAATAGACTCCATAAAAAAAGCAAAAAGCCCTTCTATAGCAAGCGGAGACCCGAATATAGTTCCTACAAAAGCCGAATATTGAGACCAGTTTGTTCCAAATTGAAATTCTAAAACTATACCTGTTGCAACTCCTACCACAAAGTTGATTGCAAACAGCTTTACAAAAAATCTTGTGATTCTAAGATAATCTTCATTCTTTGAATAAACATAAATTCCTTCCGTAATAACAAGTAAAGCACCCAAGCCAATAGTCAAGGGAGGGTATAAAAAATGAAAAAATGCCGTAAGTCCAAATTGAATTCGGGCAAGAAGTAATGCGTCCATAAACAATTAACCTCAATTAATAATTAATTTTTTTAAATTAAATAAATATAAGAGAAATAATTATAAAATAATACATATAGTTAATTATTTGCCTATTTGTATTTTGCAATCATCATCATCATAATGTGTAATTCTGTAATGCTATAAACACCTAATTAATCATCTTTGATTATTTTTTTAATTTTATTATTTTTTGCAGTGTATTTTTATATTGTTAAAATAATAAATATTAAATACAAAAAATTATTGATATTAATAATTGTTATTAATTGGTAATAATTATAAAACAATAAAACATATTAATCAATAAAAATTTTTAGTGTATTTTTATATTGTTAAAATAATAAATATTAAATACAAAAAATTATTGATATTAATAATTGTTATTAATTGGTAATAATTATAAAACAATAAAACATATTAATCAATAAAAATTTTTATTGATTAATTTTTTGTTTCTTTATATGTACAATAAGTAGATTTATAAGGTTTGGGAGCATTCAGATATGAATCTTAAGAATTTAAAATTCAGCAATATCAATAAGAAAGAAAGGTCATAAGTATTATTAAGTATTTAATACTTAATAGTTAATATAAACATATAGTATAATCTTAATAATCTTACAAATATATATATATGCCTCCATATTATTAATAATCAATAAATGGAGGCATATATACTTCAGTTTATTTGTTTTTTGTTTTCGGCGGTTTCGTTTTAGTACCCTCTCCTTTTTTTGAAGCGCAAGCCATTGAAATCACCTCCTTTTAATATATTTTAATATATAAGTCTTATATTTTATATATTGTCTGATTATATTATACCGCTATTTTTTTATTTTAAAACTTTCTAATATTTTTTTACATATTTTTTTTAAAAATAAATTAAATAATAAAAACGATAGCTCATTATATTATTTATATATTTAAAATAATTATTTCTTGATGCATAATTTTTTATATTTCTAAATTTCTATAATCATAGGAAAAATAAAGGGCTGTCTATCTATTGTTTTATTCAAATATTTTTTAATAACTCTTCTGATTTCATCTTTAACTTTTATCCAGTCTATATCTTCGCCTTCTTCTTCTTGATTTGAACGTATAATATTTAAAACCTGACCGTTTAAATCTTTATAGAGACTTTTAAAATAATTTTCAAAAACAAATCCTTTTGATGTTATTTCAGGTCCCGAAATAATATTTGAAGTTTTAGAATCAACAACTAATACGATTATTATCATTCCATTTTCTGATAAATGAGCTCGTTCTTTTAATGTTCCCGTTTCAACGTCGCCTATCCCTTTGCCGTCAACAAATATCCTGCCGGAATAGACTTTAGTTCCTTTAGTTAAACATTTGCACGCATCAAAAACTAAAACATCGCCGTTTTCAATCGTAAATATATTTGCAGGATTTATGCCCAGATCAGTTGCTACTTTTTTATGCTGATAAAGATGCCTTATTTCTCCATGTATTGGTATAAAATACTGCGGTTTTGTTACATTCATCATCAGTTTAAGCTCTTCTTTGCTTGCATGTCCTGAAACATGAATTTCCGATATCTTTTCATATAGAACTTCTGCGCCTTTTTTATATAGATTATTTATAATTTTCGTTATTGCTTTTTCATTGCCGGGTATAAACTTTGACGACAAAATAACAAGATCGTTATTTTTTATTTTTATGTACTTATGGTCGTCAACAGAAATTCTGGAAAGAGCCGACATAGGTTCGCCCTGCGTTCCAGTTGTTAAAATTAATAACTCTTCAGGTTCAAAATATGGTAATGCTTCTTCATCAATTAAAGTGTCTTCGTAATAGTTTAAATAACCTAATTTTTTTGCAACTCTGGTATAAGTTATTAAACTTCTGCCACTCATTAAAACCTTTTTGTTAAATTCTCTCGCCAGGTCTAATAGCTGAGAAGTTCTGTGAATATTAGACGCAAAAAGAGCAATAATTATTCTTCCTTTATGGTCCCTAAAAGCATTTCTGAATGTTTTTTTAATATCTTTTTCAGAAATTGTAAAACCATCTTTTTCAACATTTGTAGAATCAGAAAGGAGCGCTAAAACGCCTTTATCTCCGTAATACGCAAGTCTGTTAAAATTTGTAGCCTGTGACTGCTCCAAAGATTGATCTAATTTAAAATCTCCCGTATGAATAATAACTCCGAAAGGGGTAATAATAGCAAGGCAGGCTCCGTCAATTATCGAATGCGCCACGCTTATAAATTCGATGCTGAAATCTCCCAGCGTAATAGTGCCGCCAGTTTTAACCGTAAATAAATAAAATTTCGTTGGTAAATCATGTTCTTTTAATTTTTCTTCAAGTATACCTAACGTAAACGGAGTTCCAAATATCGGAATATTAAATTCCCTTAAAAGATAAGGAATAGCGCCTATATGATCTTCGTGTCCGTGCGTCAGCAGCAAACCGCGTATTTTTTCTTTTTTATTGTATAAATAATTAAAATCAGGGATTACCATATCTATCCCAAGCATATAATCTTCCGGAAACATTAATCCGCAGTCAACTATGATAATATCGTCGAGAGTCTCGTAAATCATCATATTAAGACCGATTTCGCCTAATCCTCCCAACGGAATAATTTTTAAATTTTTTTTAATATTTTGGTTATCATTATCAGTATTGATCATAATGTTGAACGACCTCTTTAATTGTTTTTTTAACTAAAACTAACCTTACTGTTTCTATATTTAATTTATCAAATTATTTTTGTTATTTCTATTTCCTCATCAATTGTTTTTTTAACTAAAACTAACTTTACTGTTTCTATATTTATGATGCTCTTTTTTATCCTCTTAATTTTAATTTTAATTTTTAATTTTAATTTGTTTTTTTTAACTAAAACCGACCTATTTCATTATATTATTATATTATTATATTTATGTATTTATAAAAATTAGCATAACAGTACCTGAAAAAAATTTTAAGTTTAAAATATTTATATATTTATGATTTTAATTTTATAACAATTCACGCTATGCAAGTTCTTTGT
>JAJYRF010000005.1 GCA_021794255.1 bacterium
TTTAATAATATTGTTGAAATTGCAGATGATATCCGTTTTTTCGGGACTATCGGCTCGCCTTCAATTTTAATTGATGATGTTCAGATATCGGGTAAATAAAATATGGCTATGAATTTGCTTAAGCAAATATTCGGAACAAGCAATCAAAGGGAAATAAATAGAATAGGACCTATCATTGAACAAATAAATTCTCTTGAAGAAAAATATGCAGCTTTTACTGATGACGAAATTAAAGGAACGACTCTTAAGTTTAAAGAAATTTTTAAAGATTTGACGGATGAAGAGCAGGATAAAAAATTAAATGAAATATTGCCCGATGCTTTTGCGATAGCAAGAGAAGCATCTAAAAGAGCATTAAAAATGCGGCCTTTTGATGTTCAGCTTATCGGAGGAATAGTTCTTCATCGCGGTAAAATAGCGGAAATGACCACAGGAGAAGGAAAAACCCTTGTCGCCGTACTGCCCGCTTATCTTAATAGTCTTACGCAAAGAGGCGTTCATGTAATCACCGTTAACGACTATCTTGCAAAAAGAGATTCTGAATGGATGGGAAAGGCTTATAATTTATTAGGATTAAGCGTCGGGGTCATTACTAACGATGTAAGCGATGAAGATAGAAAAAAGGCTTATTGCTGTGATGTTACTTACGGAACTAACAATGAATTCGGCTTTGATTATTTGAGAGATAATATGAAATATTCGCTTGACGATTATGTTCAGCGCGAACTAAATTATGTCATAGTGGACGAAGTAGATTCCGTTCTCATAGATGAAGCAAGAACTCCTTTGATAATTTCAGGCGAAGCCGAAGAGACAACCGAGATGTACTATAAGGTCAATAGAGCAGTTGCTTTCTTAAAAGAAAATGAAGATTATACAGTTGATGAAAAACTTAAAACGGCTATTTTAACGGAAAACGGCATTGAAAAGATTGAAAAAACATTAAACATTAAAAATCTTTACGACCCAAGACATCTTGAAGCTCTTCATGCCGTTAATCAGGCTCTCAGGGCTCATGCGTGCTATTCTAAAGATGTTGATTATGTAGTAAAAGACAATGAGATTGTTATTGTTGACGAATTTACTGGAAGACTTATGACCGGCAGACGTTTTGGGGAAGGGCTGCATCAAGCTATTGAAGCTAAAGAAAGTCTTACCGTTCAAGGAGAAAATCAAACTCTTGCAACTATAACATTCCAGAATTTTTTCAGAATGTATAGAAAACTTGCCGGAATGACAGGAACTGCCGATACTGAAGCCGAAGAATTTAAAAAAATTTATAATCTCGATGTGGCGATCATTCCGACAAATAAGCCTATGGCAAGAAAAGACTATTCAGATCTTGTTTTTGCTACCGAAAATGAAAAATTTTCAGCCATAGCCGATGAAATTGCAGAGTTGTATAAAAAATCCCAGCCGTCTTTAATAGGCACGGTCTCAATTGAAAAGTCTGAAAAATTAAGCGTTTTGCTAAAAAAAAGAGGAATACCACATGCTGTTTTAAATGCTAAAAACCATCTGAAAGAAGCTCAGATTATCGCTGCGGCAGGTCAAAGAAAATCAGTTACAATATCTACAAATATGGCAGGGAGGGGAACCGATATTGTCCTCGGCGAGGGCGTTGTAGAACTTGGCGGTTTGCATGTTATAGGAACGGAAAGGCATGAGGCAAGAAGAATAGATAACCAGTTAAGAGGAAGATCCGGAAGACAGGGCGATGTCGGCTCTTCAAGATTTTATGTTTCATTGGAAGACGACCTTATGAGAATATTCGGCTCCGAGCGATTGTCACCATTTTTAGAAAAGTTAGGTCTTAAAGACGGGCAGGCAATTGAACATCCTATGATATCAAAATCAATAGAAAATGCTCAGAAGAAAGTTGAAGGACATAATTTTGATATAAGAAAGAACTTGATTGATTATGACAATGTTATGAATAAACAGAGGGAAATAATTTATTCTTACAGAAGAAAAATATTGCAGGCTGAAAATTTAGACGAGATGCATGAATATATTATTTCTGACGCGGAAACAATATTGGAAAACTATTTTGATATTTATATACCTGTTAAAGAACATAATGAAAATTGGAATATAGAAGGACTTAAAAATGTTATAATGTCAGAATTAAGTATAGAGTTAATATCTGATAATAAAGAAAGTCGGATTAATGAACTAAGGAAATTAGACAGAAAGTTATTGTTTGAAAAAGTTTATCTAATGGTTAAAGAAATACTTGAATTAAAACTTGCGGAATTTCCGGAAGAAGAAGCTCTTAATATAGAAAAAGCCTTATATTTGCAAGCTATAGACAATATCTGGAAAGATTCTCTCACTTCATTAGAATCTTTAAAAGAAGGGATAGGACTTAGAGGTTATGCTCAGCAAAATCCTTTAATAGAATATCAGAGAGAAGCTTACGAGCTTTTTATTAATATGCAAATACGTATGAAAGAAGAAGCTATAAATTCTATCGCCTTTATCCAAATAGAAGAAGATATTACGGGAGAAGAGATTCTTGAAGGCGCCGGTTTTGGAGCAGGAAATATGCTGCTAACGCACGGAAGTTTTATAGGCGAAGGAGATGAAAACGCCGTCAAACAAAAACCTATAGTAAAATCTAAAAAAATAGGTAGAAATGAACCTTGCCCATGCGGAAGCGGGAAAAAATATAAAAATTGTCACGGTAAAAATTTATAAACAGAATTATAAAAAATTATATCAAAACGAACTTATAATTGATTATATTATTAAAAGGGACAGATTTTAATCTGTCCCTTTTAATAATCCCTAAAAATTTAATGTTTATAATATTATTATTTAAATAAAAATATATGAAAATAGAAAATTATCTTTTTTCGGCAAAGGCTTCTGGCTTAAAAAAAAACGGACAGCTTGATTTGGCTTTGATTTTTTCTAAAATACCCTTAAGAGTAAGCGCCGTGTTTACAAAAAATAAAATTAAAGCTGCTCCGGTGATATTGTCTAAAAAAAATTCAAAGAATATTATAAGAGCCGTAATAGTCAACTCAGGCAATGCTAATGCATGCAACGGATTAGACGGTATAAAAGATGCTAAAAAAGTTATGTCTCTTGCGTCTAAAGCTTTAAATATTAAAGAAGATAATATCTTAATATGTTCAACGGGCGTAATAGGCGAACGGTTAGATACATCAAAAATAGAGCATATTTTCCCCGAATTAGTAAAATCATTGTCCGAAGACACGGCTGAAGAGACCGCAAGGTCAATAATGACGACGGATACATTTCCTAAAATATTTGTTAAAAATATAACTATAAATAATACAAATTATCATATATTAGGTATGGCGAAAGGTTCAGGTATGATAATGCCTGACATGGCTACTCTGCTTGCTTTTATTTTTACAGATTTGCCTATAAAAAAAAGTTTAGGAGATTCTTTATTTAAAGAATGCGTTAAATATTCTTTTAATTCTATAACAGTGGACGGGGATACTTCAACAAACGACACGGCGTTCTTTTTATACCCTGATGCCGATACTAATTTTGATAATAGCAGGATAAATAATAATATCGGCGATTTTGCCTATCCAGCCGATTCTAATGACGGTATTTCAATAGGAATTACAGAAAAAGACATCAGCTATGACATTATAAAAGATTCAGTCAGAGATGTATGTTTTAATCTTGCAAAAATGATTGCGGAGGACGGCGAAGGCGCTACCAAATTTATAACCGTTGAAGTTATAAATGCATATAGCGAATTTGCAGCAAAAAAAATAGCATTTTCTGTTGCAAATTCTCCTTTAGTTAAAACAGCTATCGCAGGCGAAGATTTAAACTGGGGCAGAATAATGATGGCGATAGGAAAAGCCGCTGCAAGAATAAAGCCTAATTATATTGATATTTATATTAATAATTTTAAAATTGTTGAAAATTCAAAGTCTTTTGGATTTATAGGTATTGAGAATGAAAAAAAAATTATGTCTCCAAAAGAAATAAATATTAAGATTGATTTAAAATGCGGACCTGCAATTTTTAAAGTTTTAACATGCGATATTACAAAAGAATATATTAATATCAATGCATCTTATAGATCTTGACTACTGACTAAACATGGATTATTTTAAAGGGGACAGATTTTAATCCGTCCCCTTTAAATATTTATATTTAGGCTTATCTTAATAAATAATATCTATGTAAAATTTATAGTATTATAGTATTATATTGTTATAAAAATATAAAAATGCGAATTTGTAATATTTTTATTTTATACACATGAAAATTCCAGTATTATACTATCATAAAATAGATTATCCCAAAAATACCGCAATATTAAAAGGACTATATGTTACGCCGGAACAGTTTAAATTTCAGATGAAAGTTTTAAAAATTTTAGGGTACCGCACTATTTCCCCCTATGAACTTCTTCTATTTATTAAAGGTCATAAGCTGCCTTTAAAAAAACCTGTTTTAATAACATTTGACGACGGCTATAAAAATAATTATACTTATGCTTATCCTATTTTAAAAAGTTTGGGTTTTACCGCTACTATATTTATAAGCTCAGGATATATAGGCAAAACAAACGCGGTTATAGAACAAAACGGAAAAGAAAAGCAGCCTGAAAATTTTTTGGATAAAAAAGATATTATTGAAATGTCCAATAATGGAATTACGATAGCTTCTCACGGTATCAATCATTATTTTCTTGATAGTTTAGACGATGACGGGATTCTTATGGGAGAGCTTTTAGCTTCTAAAGCAATCCTTGAAGATTTAATCGGAAAAAAAATTGAATTTTTTTCATATCCCTATGGAGCTTATAATGCAAAAGTTATGAGAGAAGCAAAAAACGCCGGGTACAAAGGAGCATTTACTACAAACAAAGGCAAAACTGCCGTAGGAGATAATTCATACGAATTAAAAAGAATATCTATAAACGGACATAATAAAATTTTTAATTTTTTATACAAAATAATTTTCTTGCAATAATTCAATAAAAATGATAAAAAGTTATGTTTAGATAAAAAAAATCAAATAAACCGTATCCGTTTATTATTTGTGCTTGATTTAATTTTAATTGATTTAATTTTAATTGATTTAATTTTAATTGATTTAATTTTAATGAATTAATAAAAATTTAATAAATAAATATAAACGGAGAGAACAAAGCACAAAGGAGAAAAACATGCCATTTACAGTTACAATTAAACAGTTGTTAGAGTCTGGAGTTCATTTCGGTCACCAGACAAAAAGATGGAACCCAAAAATGAAGCCGTATATTTATGGTGCAAGGAACGGGATTTATATTATAGACCTTCAAAATTCTCTCCCTTATTTAAAATCTGCATATGAAAAAATAGTTGAGATTACTAAAAACGGAGGTATAATTCTTTTTGTCGGAACAAAGAAGCAGGGTGTTTCAATAATAACCGAAGAAGCCCAGAGATGCGGTATGCCTTATGTTACAGAAAGATGGCTCGGCGGTATGCTGACTAATTTTTCAACAATTAAATATTCTATCGTAAGATTAAATGAAATTGAAGCTTTAAAAAATTCCGAAGAATTTTCAAAATTTACAAAAAAAGAAATGGGAAGAATGGACAGAGATATAGAAAAACTTCAAAAAGTTCTCAGTGGCATAAGATATATGAATAAGATACCCGACGGACTGTTTGTGGTAGATACAAACCGCGAGGAAATAGCAGTTAAAGAAGCAAATAGATTAAATATTCCGATAATTGGCATGGTTGATACCAATGCGGATCCTACCCCCGTTGATTATATTATTCCCGGAAATGACGATGCTATAAGGTCCATAAAACTAATAGTAAGTATTATAGCCGATGCCGCCATAGAAGGAAAATCAATGTATGAGGCAAAACTTAACAAAACAAAAAATTCTGAAACGCCTATCGCCGATATTAACGAACAAACCTTTATACAGAATAATGAAAATGAATCCGTTGCCACTGCTACAGTAGCTGTTAAAGACATTAAAATTAAAGATACTGTTCAAGATATTAAAGATACGGAAAATGTTGATGCAGCGCCGGCTCAACTTATTTAAACTGCTATATGTAAGAACTTGACGCAGTATTATAAATTATAAATTATTAATTTAATTTTGCATAAAGGGGACAGATTTTAATCTGTCCCCTTTATGCAAAAAATTATCAATGTTATTTTATATTGCTAATAGTATAAATATTTAAAATTATCTTTCAAAATGGAGGAAAATACAATTGGAAAAGTCTCCCAGTGTAGATGCAGGTCTTGTGAAAAATTTACGTTCCATAACAGGAGCAGGTTTTGTAGATTGTAAAAATGCTCTTGTTGAATCAAACGGAGATATTGATAAAGCCATTGAGGTTTTAAGAAAGAAAGGGCTTGCAAGGGCTCAGAAAAAAGCTTCTAGGGAAACTAAAGAAGGATTGATTTTTTCTTATATACATGCAGGCGGACGTATAGGCGTACTTACAGAAATAAATTGCGAAACAGATTTTGTAGCAAGAACAGATGAGTTTCACGAACTTGCAAAAAATATTTCAATGCATATTGCAGCCGCGAATCCGCTATATCTAAAAAAAGAAAATATTTCTCCGGAAGTTATTGCAAAAGAACGTGAGATTTATAAAGAACAATTAATTACAATGAATAAGCCGCAAGCTGTTAAAGAAAAAATAGTAGACGGAAAATTAGATAAATATTTTCAGGAAGTTTGTTTATATGAACAACCGTTCATAAAAGATCCTTCAAAAAATATATCTTCTTTAATAGATGAAAATGTCGCAAAGCTTGGAGAGAATATTGTAGTTAAAAGATATGCAAGATTTCAACTTGGCGAATAAACAGGTGAATAAATAAATGGACAATCAGCTTCCGTATAATCGTATTTTACTTAAAGTCAGCGGAGAAGCGCTTGCAGGAGATAACGGCTGCGGCATTGACTCAAAGGTAATTTTTTTTGTTGCGCAAGAAATAAAATCCGTTGTTGAACTAGGTATAGAAGTTGCCGTAGTTATAGGCGGGGGCAATATATTCAGAGGATTCAGTTCATCTTCTAAAGGGCTGGGAATAGAAAGGTCTTCGGCTGATTACATGGGTATGCTTGCAACCGTCATTAATGCGCTTGCTTTGCAAGCGGGATTAGAGGATATCGGCGTTATATCAAGAGTGCAGTCTGCAATAACAATGCAGCAGGTTGCAGAGCCTTACATAAGACGGAGAGCGATAAGACATCTTGAGAAAAAAAGAATTGTTATTTTTGGAGCAGGAACAGGAAATCCTTATTTTACGACAGATACGGCTGCATCTTTAAGAGCAATGGAAATACATGCGGATGTTATACTAAAAGCTACAAGAATTAACGGAGTTTACGATATGGACCCGATGCTTCACAAAACTGCTCTTAAGTTTTCTAAATTATCATACATAGATGTTTTAAACAAAAATTTAAAAGTTATGGATTCAACTTCAATTTCTATGTGTATGGATAATAATTTGCCGATTATCGTATTTAATTTATTAACGGCGGGCAATTTGTTAAAAGTTGTAAAGGGAGATGGATCTATCGGAACAATCATCGAAAAAAATTTAAAAAATTAAAAATATTTTACAATATTTATTTTTGATTGCTTTTTATAAACGCTTTATACACTTATTTAAAGGAATGATTCTATGGACGAAAATAAATTAATTTCAGAACTAAAAAAAGATATGACCAATGCAGCCGAAGCTTATAAAAATGAACTTTCCAGAATTAGAACGGGCAGAGCTTCCGCAGCCTTAGTGGACAATATTACAATTGAATATTTTGGAGCATTATCTCCTTTAATAAGGCTTGCAACTGTTTCTATCCCCGACAGCAGAACAATAATGATTAATCCGTGGGATATAAATTCTCTTGGAAGTATAGAAAAAGCTATACAAAAACATGACCCGTCTTTAAATCCTTCTAATAACGGCAAAAGTATTACAATACTTATTCCGCAGCTTACGGAAGAAAGAAGAAAAGATATCAATAAACAAATTAGCAAGATGTCGGAATCTATGAAACAGGAACTGCGCAATATTAGGCGTATAGCTAACGATAAAATAAAATCGGCAGAAAAAGAAAAAACAATAGATGAAGATAAATCATTTAAACTGCAGAAAAAAGTTCAGGAGTTAACGGATTCTTATATAGAAGAAATTGTTAAAATTACAAAAGCCAAAGAAAAGGATATCATGGAAATTTGATATTTTAAGATAAAATGTATTATATATATTATTTGATTATAGATTATAATTGTTTAATTATAAATAAAATAAATGAAAGAAAAAATTATATTTGACAATTTACCGCGTCATATAGCAATTATAATGGACGGTAATGGAAGATGGGCAGAAAAAAAAAATTTAGATAGAATTGAAGGGCATATAAAAGGCATTAAGGCATTAAGAAGTATGCTAAAATTTTCATTAGAAATTGGAATTAAGTATCTTACGGTTTTTGCGTTTTCATCTGAAAATTGGCAAAGACCTAAAAAAGAAGTAGATTCTTTAATGCATCTTTTAGAACAATATATTTCGGCAGAACTTCCTATGCTTATTAAAAATAAAATAAATTTTAATGTTATAGGAAATATTGAAAAAATTCCATATTCGGCAAAAATAAATATTTTAAACGCTATAGATAAAACATCGGGCTATAGCGATATTTTTTTAATATTAGCTCTGAGCTACGGTTCGCGGGAAGAAATAATTAATTCTGCCGCTAAAGCTGCATTAGACTTTAAAGAAGGCAGGATAAAAAACTTAAATTCAATAAAAGAGAGTGTTTTTTCTTCATATCTTTACACTAAGGACGTGCCTGATCCTGATTTATTAATAAGGACTGGAGGAGAAAAAAGAATCTCAAATTTTTTACTTTTTCAGATAGCATATACCGAGTTGTATTTTACTAAAACTATGTGGCCTGATTTCGGAAGAAAAAATCTCATATCCGCTCTTAAAAATTATGAAAAAAGGATTAGAAGATTTGGGAAAATTAAAGTTTGATTTTAAAAGATTTATTACAGGTATAGCATTCGGCACTTTAATTATTTTATCTATTTTTTTGCTTAATAGTTCAGGTTTTTTTTTTATTTGCGCAATATTAATTTCACTTTCCATATATGAATTGTTTTTAATTCAAGATTTAAACAAGCCTGTTTCCTTTACTATTCCTAGTTTATTGTCTATTGCGATAGCTTATTCCAATATTTTTCTATCTGCTGATTTATTTATCTTAATTCTTTTTGTGTCGTCTTTTTTATTGTTATTAAAAGACGTCTTGTTTTTTAATTCCGAAAAAGGCCGCGGTATTTATTTAGATTTATTTTCTATTATTTATGCAGGATTTTTTTTGTCATTTATCGTAAAAATCTTTAATTTATCCGACGGCAGATTGCTGCTGCTGCTTTTGTTTGTTATAATATGGGCTTCCGATATATTTGCGTATTACGGAGGCAGGCATTTCGGAAAACATCTTTTATATCCGTCTTTAAGTCCAAAGAAAACAGTCGAAGGCGCTATATGCGGTTTTGCCGGCGCTATCGGCACAGCGATAATTTTTAAATTGTTAGTTAGTAATAATTTTGAACAATATAATATTTTCAAATATATTTTAATTGTAAGCATAACGGTGATTATTGGAATGCTCGGAGACTTAGCCGAATCTCTTATTAAAAGAATTGCAGGCAAAAAAGATTCAGGCCGTATTATTCCTGGTCATGGAGGCATACTTGACAGAATAGACAGTTTAATCCTTGCAGCGCCTGTTTTTTATTATATGTTTTTTTATCTAATTTTAAAAAAATAAAGTATTGTATTTTATACAATAATATAATCAATGAAAAAATATTTATCTATCATACATACTTAATTATACTTAATATTTAATAAATCAAAAAATACCTTCTGATACAATAATACAATCAATTAAACAAAATCAATTAAACAAAATCAATTAAACAAAATCAATTAAACAAAATCAATTAAACAAAATCAATTAAACAAAATCAATTAAACAAAATCAATTAAACAAAATCAATTAAACAAAATCAATTAAAATTTTTTATATACAATAAACTATAATATCAAATATTTATTTACATAATATAATATAACCAAACTCAATGAAAAAAATTTTTATAGCAGGTTCAACAGGCTCAATCGGTAAATCAACCATAGAGGTAGCATTGTCTTATCCTGAAAATATTACGGTAACAGCAATTTCCGCAGCGCATTATTCGGAAATTTTACTGGAACAGGCTATAAAGCTAAAACCTAAATATTGTTTTATTCCTAATAAAAATGAAGCTTCAAATGCAAAGACGCATTTTAAAAAAAATTATATAAATACTTTGATTCTTTATGAAGAAAAAAATCTAAAAGAAATAATTGATTCAGAAGACGTAGATATTGTTCTTAACTCTATAAGCGGTTCTTCTGGGCTCTTGGCTTCCTACTACACTATTCTTGCGGGAAAGGATATAGCTCTTGCAAATAAAGAATCTTTAGTTACCGCAGGTGATATTCTTATAAAACTTTCCAAAAAAACAAATTCTAAAATAATTCCTGTAGATTCGGAGCATTCTGCTATTTTTCAATGTTTAAGGTGCGGCGTCAAAAAAGATTTAAAGAAACTTATTTTAACTGCTTCAGGCGGCCCGTTTCTTAACACGGAATATAAAAATTTAAGCAAAGTTACAAAAGAAATGGCTTTAAACCATCCCAAATGGAAGATGGGGGAAAAAATCACGATTGATTCATCAACTTTAGCCAATAAAGGTTTAGAAATAATAGAAGCGCATTATTTATTTGATGTGGAGGAAGATAAAATAGATGTTGTCATACATCCTCAAGCTGTTATTCATTCTATGGTTGAATTTCATGATGGAACAATATTAGCCCAGCTTGCCGATGCCGATATGAAAGGACCTATAGGATATGCACTGTCTTACCCTGAAAGATTAAACGGCTTAATGAAATCAATTAATCTTGCGAAAATAGGCAATATAGAATTTTTAGAACCTGATTTGCAAAAATTTCCTTTTATATTTATTGCAAGAGAAGCATTAAAAATAAAAAAAAGCATGCCTTGTGTTTTTAGCGAAGCAAATGAATTTTTTGTCAAAAAATTCCTTGAAGGAAATATTAAATTCACTGAAATTGCTGAAAAAGTAAAAAAGGTAATGGAAAAGCATATCTCTTTTGAAATAAATAACATTGAAGATGTGCTGGAAGCCAAAAGGATAGCAAAAGAACTTGCCTCTAAAGTCGGTTATTAAGGCAATATAATCCCAAAATAATATAAAATTTATTAAAGTTCTTTAAATTCTAAATCAATTAAATTATTTATAAGAAGTGTTGCTTCTTTATATTTTATTTTTAACGGAGCGTCTATAATAATCAGGTCTATTATTTTTATAATAGTATCTTTTAAATAAGCGTTAACCTTTTGTTTAACGATAAAACTTGATATATGACTGATTTTGTTGCTATTTTGTAATTGGACAGGTTCCAATTTTTCGTTTTCTTCATAAAGTGAAATAATATCTAAAATTACTGATCTTAAAGTATATATTAAAAAAGGGTCAATTTCTAAATTGATAATAATTTCCGGCAATATTAGTATTAAATTTTCTTCAGAAAGACCGGCATTTAATATTTCTTTTATTTTATTAAGTTCCATAAATTATATATTATATTAAGTATAGCCGAAATTACTGATCTTAAAGTATATATTAAAAAAGGGTCAATTTCTAAATTGATAATAATTTCCGGCAATATTAGTATTAAATTTTCTTCAGAAAGACCGGCATTTAATATTTCTTTTATTTTATTAAGTTCCATAAATTATATATTATATTAAGTATAGCCGAATCAACATAAGCATACATAAAGGTTTATTATTTATTTTATTAAGTTACATAGTAAGCATTTATGTAAGCATTTATTAAATTAATAAATTAATAAATTAAATAAATTAAATAAATTAATAAGTAAATTAATTGAATAAGTAAATTAAAATTTTAAGTAAAAATTTACTTGTTATGTAATTAGTATTTTTATAAATTAAATTTATAAAAATAAAAGTTATAATTATTATATTAAAAATATAAATAAATATAAATAAAAAATAATTTTTTAAATTCATATTAATTATTATATAATATAATAAAAATGGAGGATTATAAATGATTATTGAGAGTTATTTAAACAAAATTCCCAACATTCATGATTCAGTTTATCTTTGCGATAATATAACAATCATAGGCGATGTTGAAATAAAAAAAGATTCAAGCGTATGGTTCGGCGCTGTTATCAGAGGAGATGTCAATTATATAACAATAGGCGAAAGAACAAATATTCAGGATAATAGCGTGCTGCATGTACAACATGACGCAGGACCTCTGATTATAGGAAATAACGTTACAGTCGGACATAGCGTCAATTTGCACGGATGTTCTATAGGAGATAATTGTTTAATAGGAATAGGAGCAATAGTTTTGACGGGAGCCGTAATCGGCAATAATTGCATAATAGCGGCAGGAACTGTTATAAAAGAGCATTTTATTGTTCCCGATGGTAGTCTTGTAGCGGGGATTCCCGGCATTATAAAAAAAAGCCTTGTAAAAGAAGATATAAAGTCTATAAGTTCATCCGCCCAAAATTACATAAATTATGTTAAAAATTATAGAAATGTAAATTAAAAATTGATTCAATTAATCATAAAAAATTTAATTCAATGTAATGTAATGTATTAATTTTGTAATAATAACATTATTTATTAGGGGATGCAGATATAATGTTTGCCGCAATAGACATTGGAACTAATACTATAAGATGCATTATTGCAAAATCAAAAAAAGACGTATTGTCGCCGTTATTTGTCGATATGAAAATTGTCAGACTGGGGGAAAATTTTAAAAAAACGGGAATAATTAATAAATCTTCTATTGATAGAGCAATGAAAGTATTAGCGTATTATTCGGATATAATAGGACGGCATAATATAAATCCGGAAAATATTATTGCAACGGGCACAAGCGTTATGAGAGATGCTTTAAACGGAAAAACTGTAGCAAGTAAAATATATGACGAGTTTCATATTAAAGTCAATATAATAGACGGAGAGAAAGAAGCTGAAATTACACTTTCGGGAATTAAAAATTGTTTTGACAGAATGAAAAATTTTTACGCTATTGATATAGGAGGGGGTTCTACAGAGTATATTTGCTGTAAAAATGGGCTGCCTATGTGGAAAAAAAGCATTAACATCGGAGCTATCCATTTAGCCGAAGAATTTTTGAGGTCGGACCCCCCCCAATCCAATGAAATATTAAGCATGGAATTATATATAGACAATAGTATAAATATTTTAAAAAGCGGTTTATCAGCTTCAGGATACAGCTTTAAAGAACCTTTAAGTCTTATAGGGACAGCAGGCACTATTACGACCCTTGCTATGGTAGATATGCAAATTAAAGATTATTCTAGAGATAAAATTCACGGCTATGATATAAAAAAAGAAAATATTGAAAATATATATAAAATTTTTTGCAAAGTTAATAATAGCAAAAGATCTAATATAATCGGCATTGAGCATGGAAGAGAAGATTTAGTTATTTCCGGCGCCGCAATTTGTCTTAAAAGTATGGATTTTTTTAACGCATCAAATATAATAGATTCAGAGTGCAGTTTGCTGGAAGGGCTTATAACTTATGATAAAGAAATTTAATAAAAAAAATTAAAGCGGAGGATATTTAAATGAAAAATATCATTAAAGAAGCGCTAAGTTTTGATGACGTTTTAATAGTGCCGGATTATTCAGATATTTTGCCAAAAAATGTTGATCTTAAAACAAAATTTTCCAGAAATATAAATTTAAATATACCGTTTGTAAGCGCTGCAATGGATACGGTAACCGAATCAAGAACCGCAATAGCAATTGCGAGAGAAGGCGGAATAGGCGTTATTCATAAAAATATGAGCATAGAAGAACAAAAAACTGAGGTAGATAAAGTTAAAAAATCTGAAAGCGGAATGATAACAAATCCTGTTACGGTTTTTGCCGAGCAAACTGTTTCTCATGCTTTAGATTTAATGAAAAAATATATGATTTCAGGTCTGCCGGTAGTAAGAGACAAAAAACTTGTAGGTATTTTAACCAATAGAGATCTAAGATTCGTAGAGAATGTAAATGAAAAAATAGAAAGCATTATGACTAAAGAAAATCTTGTAACCGTGCCTGCCGGCACAACATTAGAGGAAGCTAAAAAAATTTTACATGAAAGAAAGATAGAAAAGCTTCTTGTAGTTGATAAAAATTATAATTTGAAAGGTTTAATCACCATTAAAGATATTGAGAAAATTAAAAAATATCCAAGCGCTTGCAAAGATTCTTTAGGGAGACTTAGAACAGCCGCTGCGGTTGGAATTTCTAAAGAAACGGAAAACAGAGTCGCTGCTCTGCTTGAAGCTGAAGCAGATGCGATAGTTATAGATACCGCCCATGGGTATTCAAAAGGCGTTATAGATATGATAAAATATATAAAAAAGAATTTTAATTGTGAATTGGTTGCGGGAAATATTGCTACTTACGATGCTGCGGAAGCACTTGCAAAAGCAGGAATAGACGCAATTAAAGTAGGAATAGGTCCCGGCTCTATTTGCACCACAAGGATTATTGCAGGCGTCGGCGTTCCTCAGCTTTCGGCAATTATGGAATGTTCTCCTATTTATGAAAAATACGGTATTCCTATAATATCAGACGGAGGGATTAAATTTTCGGGAGATATTTGTAAAGCATTGGCTGCTGGAGCAAATTCTGTTATGATGGGCAATCTTTTCGCAGGAACTGAAGAAAGTCCGGGAGAAACTATAATTTATCAGGGAAGAAGCTATAAAGTATATAGAGGAATGGGCTCTCTGGGGGCAATGGTTAATGGATCTAAAGACAGATATTATCAGTCTCATCAGACCGAAGAATCTAAATTTGTTCCTGAAGGAATTGAAGGAAGAGTTCCTTATAAAGGTAATTTATCCGATACTGTTCATCAATTAATAGGCGGATTGAGGGCAGGAATGGGCTATTCTGGCGTTCACTTAATAGAAGAGCTTAGAACAAAAACTAAATTTATGAGAATTACTTCATCAGGATTAAGAGAAAGCCATGTCCATGACATTATAATTACTAAAGAAGCGCCAAATTACAGACTTGATTAAATAATATATTAATAGATTTAATTAAACTGCTATCAAATATTAGTCATGGTTTTAAATTTAAAGAATTAAATTTAAAGAATTAAATTTAAAGAATTAAATTTAAAGAATTAAATCATAAATAAAATATATAAATAAAATTCTGATATAAATAAAAATAATTTTAATTACAATATGAAATAAATAAATAATTATTAAAAAATTATATAAATTATATTATATAAATTATATTAAATATAAAAATTAAATATGAAAATCAATTCATCAAAAGTATTGATAATAGATTTCGGTTCTCAATATACCCAGCTTATAGCCAGAAAAATTAGAGAAAGCGGGATTTATTGCGAAATATATTCTTTTTTAAGTTCGATAGAAAAAATAAAAGATTTTAATCCCGCCGCTATCATTCTTTCAGGAGGTCCCTCTTCGGTTTACGATAAAGATGCTCCTTCTATATCGGATGAATTGTTCAAAATAGATGTTCCTTTCCTTGGTATATGCTACGGTATGCAAATAATTGCATATTTATTCTCAGGCGATGTAAAGCCGGCAAAAAATAGAGAATACGGTTATTCAAAACTGGAAATTACAAAAAAAAGCAAATTATTTGCCGGATGCGGCGATGATAATCCGGTCTGGATGAGCCACGGCGATATAATCGTTTCTCCGCCGAAAGATTTTATAATTACGTCAAAAACAGAAAACGGCAATACTGCTTCTTTTGAAAATAAGGAAAAAAAAATATACGGTCTTCAGTTTCATCCTGAAGTTGCTCATACATTATGCGGACATAAAATATTAAATAATTTTTTATTTAATATTGCAGAAATTAAAAAAAATTGGGAATTGTCGGATTTCATAGAAGATAAAATCAAAGAAATTAAAACTGAAATATCGTCTGACGATAATGCCATCTGCGCGCTGTCGGGGGGCGTAGACTCAACCGTAGCGGCTGTTATGGTCGGCAAAGCCATAGGCAGGAAACTTACCTGTATATTTGTAGACAACGGTCTTTTGAGAGCAAATGAAGCAAAAGATGTCGTTAAATTTTACAAAGAAAATTTATCTTTAAATGTAAAATTTATAAAAGCCGAAAAAATATTTTTAAGCGCTTTAAAGGGTGTAAACGACCCTGAAAAAAAAAGAAAAATTATAGGAAAATTATTTATAAATATTTTTGAAAAAGAGGCTGAAAAAATAAAAAATGCAAAATTTCTTGTTCAAGGAACTCTTTATCCCGACGTAATAGAATCCATTCCCATATATGGAGCATCAAGCATGATTAAAAGTCATCATAATGTAGGAGGTCTTCCTAAAAAATTTAATTTTAAATTGGTAGAACCGTTAAAAGAGTTGTTTAAAGATGAAGTCCGTATGATAGGAAAAAAATTGAATATTCCGGATGCAATAATTGAGAGGCAGCCTTTTCCGGGTCCGGGGCTTGCAATAAGAATTATCGGAGAAGTGACCGCGGTAAATCTAAAAATGCTTAGAAAAGCAGATACGGTAGTAAGCGAAGAAATTAAAAAAAATAATCTTTACGATAAATTATGGCAGTCTTTTCCTGTTATTATTCCTGTCAAAACAGTAGGCGTTATGGGAGACAAAAGAAGTTATGAATCTTTAATAGCGATTAGAGCGGTAACTTCTTCGGACGGAATGACTGCCGATTTTGCAAAATTAGATTATGATGTGTTAAGGCAGATATCTTCAAGAATTATATCGGAAGTTAAAGGAGTCAACAGAGTGGTTTATGATATATCATCTAAACCGCCTTCGACTATAGAATGGGAGTAAATACTTTATATAATTTAATTATTTATTTTATTTTATATAGTTATATTAATATATAAATTATAATAAAATATAATTTATATAAATCTATATTATATAATTATATATATTTAAGATTTGTTTAGATTATTATTAGATTATAAAATTGGAGTATAATTTTATGGATTCAAAATTTGTTCATCTTCATTTACATTCGCAGTATAGTTTGTTAGACGGCGCAAATAAAATAGACGATATAATAAATAAATCTATAGAATTTAATATGCCTTCCGTTGCAATAACAGACCACGGCAATTTGTTCGGAGCGGTAGAATTTTATGAAAAAGCTGTAAAAAAAGGAATTAAACCTATTATCGGATGCGAAGTTTATGTTGCTCCCGGTTCAAGATTTACTAAAAACCAGAATGAAAAACATTCTTATCATTTAATCCTTCTTGCTATAAATGACGAAGGCTATAAAAATTTATGCAAGCTTGTATCAAAATCTTACTTGGAAGGTTTTTATTATAAACCGCGCGTAGATAAAGAGATTTTGCAGGAATATAACAAAGGACTTTTTGCATTAAGCGCTTGTATTAAAGGCGAAATTCCGCAAAAAATTTTATCGGGAAATGTTGAAGAAACCGTTAAAAGCGTTCAATTCTTTTCTAAGGTTTTTGATAATGACAGGTTTTATCTTGAAGTTCAAGAAAACGGAATTAAAGAGCAAAATATTATAAATAAAGCAATATTAGAATTAGGGCAAAAATGTTCTATACCCGTAGTTGCGACAAATGACTGCCATTATTTAATGAAAGAAGATTATGAAGCACACGATATTTTATTGTGTATTCAAACAGGCAAAAAAGTAGATGATAGAGACAGAATGAGATTTTCAACCAAAGACCTTTATTTTAAATCCGCATCTAAAATGTATGAAGATTTTTCGGCTTATCCTGATTCGGTTTTAACAAATTCTGCCGATTTATCCGATAAAATTAATTTTAATTTTAAATTTGGAGAATTTCATTTTCCTGCTTACAAACCAAAGTCTATAGCTGACAGCAATGTTAATATATCTATATCCGCAGATAATAAAAATGATTATTCCGATGCTCTGCAGAATGGCGTGAAAGATAGCGCTGCAGGCAGTGAAAATATGGAAGAATTGTTTGAACATGATGCAAGAGAAGGATTTGAAGAAAGAATAAACAGCAGTCCAGTTTATAAGCCAAAAATAGAAGAATACAGGCAAAGACTTGATAGAGAAATTGATGTAATAAAAAAATCTAAATTTGCGGGATATTTTTTAATAGTTTCAGATTTTATCAAATACTCAAAAGAGCATGATATTCCTGTCGGACCAGGAAGAGGTTCTGCAGCAGGAAGTTTAGTCGCCTATTGTTTAAAAATTACCGATGTAGATCCTATAAAATATGACTTGCTGTTTGAAAGATTTTTAAATCCTGAAAGAATAAGCATGCCTGATATAGACAGCGATTTTTGCATTAACGGAAGAGACGAGGTAATCAAGTATGTTGCTTCAAAATACGGAGCAAGCAACGTTTCGCAAATAATTACTTTCGGAACAATGCTTGCCAAAGGCGTTATTAGGGATACGGGGCGCGCATTAAATATGCCGTATAGCGAAGTAGACAAAATTGCAAAGCTGATTCCGAATACGCTTAAGATAACTCTTGATGAAGCTATAAAAGAAGAACCTAAACTAAGAGAACTGATGCAAAACGATGAAAAAGTCAAAAAATTAATAGAAATAGCGAGAAAACTTGAAGGTCTTACGAGGCATGCTTCAACTCATGCTGCCGGCGTCGTTATTGCGAATAAGCCTCTTGATGAGTATTTGCCTCTATATAAAGGTTCTAAAGACGGCGATGTCGTTACAACGCAATATACAATGGAAGGCGTTGAAAAGATAGGTCTTATAAAATTTGACTTTTTAGGGCTTAAAACTTTGACCGTAATGAAAGAAGCAATAAATCTTATTAACGAAGCAAACAAGAATAACGGTATAAAAGAAGTGTTTGATATTTACAATATAGACTTAGCCGATGCAAAAACAGCCAAACTTCTTTCAAACGGAGATACAACAGGAGTTTTTCAGCTTGAAAGTTCGGGAATGAAAGAACTGCTTTTAAAATTAGCTCCAAAATCGCTTGAAGATATTATTCCTCTTGTTGCGCTATATAGACCGGGTCCTCTCGGCAGCGGTATGGTTGACGATTTTATTAAAGCTAAAAACGGCGTTAAAAAAATTAAATACTTGCACCCGTTATTACAGGACATTCTTAAAGAAACATACGGCGTAATATTATATCAGGAACAGATAATGAGAATTGCCATCAAATTAGCTAATTTTTCTATGGGGGACGCCGATGTTCTGCGAAAAGGCGTCGGTAAGAAAAACGCCGAACTTATTGAAAAAATGAGAAATAAATTTATAGAAGGATGCAAAAATAACAATATTAACAATAATATTTCTGAAAAAATATTTTCGCTTATAACAAAATTCGGAGAATACGGTTTTAATAAATCTCATTCTGCCGCTTATGCTCTTGTAGCTTATATGACTGCGTATCTTAAGGCTAATTACACAGATTATTTTATTGCCGCCTTACTTTCAAGCGAAATGTCAAATACTGATAAACTTGCGAAGATAATTAATGAAGCTAATCAATCAATAATAATTACTCCGTCCGTTAATTATTCGACGAAACATTTTGCTGTTTTACCGTTGAAAAATCATCCTGATATTAAAGAAAATTTAATTAAAAATGCGTCAAAATATGCCGAGGATGCAGGTTTAGACGAAAAAAACGTTATACAGATAGGACTTGGAGCTATAAAAAATGTCGGAGATGCCGCTATTGAATCTATTTTGTACGAAAGAGAAAACGGCAAGTATAAGAATTTACTTGATTTTTGTTCAAGAGTGGATACCAGAAAAGTTAATAAAAGAACCATAGAAAATTTAATTAAAAGCGGAGCTTTAGATATAGATATTAACGGGTATGAAACAAGAAGAGGTATGCTTGAAAAATTAGAGCAGGCAATGCAGGAAGCTGCTTCTATAAGACAAAAAAAATCATCGAATGAATTTGAATTGCCGCTGCTATTTAATGCAGAGCCTGATGATAATAATTTTTCCGAATTTAATAATATTATTTTTTCAGATGATATTTCTAAAATTCAGTATAATCAGTATAATAAGAAAGAGATTTTAGCTTATGAAAAAGAGGCTATAGGTTTTTATATTTCAGGGCACCCTTTAGACGGTTATGAAGAAAAGATTCAGCTTATTACAGATTATTCAATTTCATCGTTAATAAAAGAATGCATTTTAAATACATATAAAAATAATACTGAAAATGCCGGAAAAAATCTGAAATATTCTCAAAATGATAAAAAAAAATATATTTTATGCGGAGTTATTAACCAATTAAAAATACATAACACTAAAAACAATGAAAAAATGGCATCATTTATTTTAAGCGATACCGATGTATCGGTTGAAGTTGTTTTTTTTCCTAAAAATTATATAAAATATGAAAACATATTTAATACTTCAGAGCCAGTAGTAATTTCCGGCAGGATTGACGAGTCGTCAGATCAGCGAAGCTCAACGGCATTAAAAGAAGATTTTTTATCTTCAAATAATAAGAACTCTTATGAGGATAGTGAAAATGAAGATAAAAATAGCAAAAGTTTTATAGAAAATTCAGATTTTGACGCGCGCGATTATAACGTTAAAATTATCGGAGAAACAATTGATTTTTTAGACAGCTATGTTATCAAAAACAATAAAATTATAAAAAATATGCCAAATAAAAATAATAATTTATGTATTATTGAAATTTCATCGCAAAATATATACGATAAAGATAAAGAAGAATTAAAAAATTTTATAAAGCGGCTAAAAACCGGATTTATAAATTGCAGCGGAACATCTAAAGTTTTAATAAAAACAAGAAATATTGAGATAAGACTCAATGAAGATATATTGGTGGATATAGCAGCTTTAAAAAAAACAGACATTGCCAAAAATATAAAAATAATTTAAATTATATAAAAAATAATTATTTATAATATTTTAACAAATAAAATAAATATAAAATAAAAATAAAATAAAAATAAAATAAAAATTATGACAGCGCACTTATTAGATTTTGAAAAACCTATAGGCGAACTTGAAAATAAAATAGAGGAACTTAAAACATTTAATCTTAGCGGTATAGCCAATGTTGATGAAGAAATAAAAAACCTTGAAATTAAAAAAGATAAGGTGATAAATGAAATATTTAAAAATTTAAACAGCTGGCAGATTACCCAGCTTTCTAGACATCCGTCAAGACCTTACACTTTAGACTACATAGACATTATTACCGATAATTTTATAGAAATGCATGGAGACAGAGCATTTATGGATGATAGATCTGTAGTCGGAGGGTTCGGGTTTATTAAAAAAAATAATGCTGCGTCAATACCGCAAAGAGTTCTGATAGTAGGACACCAGAAAGGCAGAACGACAAAAGATAAGATGCAGAGAAATTTTGGAATGCCTAATCCTGAAGGTTACAGAAAAGCTCAAAGACTTTTTAAACTGGCTGAAAAATATTTAATTCCCGTTGTGACTTTTATAGATACCCCCGGTGCATATCCAGGTCTCGGAGCGGAAGAAAGAGGACAATCGGAAGCTATTGCGCATTCAATTTACACACTGCTTAATATAAAAGTACCTGTTATATCGGTAATAATAGGCGAAGGAGGAAGCGGAGGAGCGCTTGCGTTTGGTGCGGCAGATAAGGTTTTTATGCTTGAGTATTCTATATATTCAGTAATATCGCCCGAAGGATGCGCTTCTATTTTATATAAAGATGTAGCTAAAACTGAAGAAGCCGCAAATGCGTTAAAGCTTACCGCTAAAGATTTGCTTAATCTGGGAATTATAGACGGCATAATACCAGAGCCATTAGGCGGAGCGCATAGAAACAAATTTGATGTGGCTGTTAATTTAAAAAGCGTTATAATTGAATCTATCAATGATTTAAAAAATAAAAAACCAGATGTCATAAAAGACGAAAGGATTAAAAAATGGATAAACATTGGCAGGGCAAACCAAAATACTTAAATTGAAATATAAATTTATTTAAATTAAATATAATTACTTTCAATCATCGTTAGAAATTTTATTTTCTGGATGAGCCGTCGGCTTTAAAGAGTACCTGTATACACAGGAATGACTTTGCGAAGGTTTAAAATTTAACCTCTTGCTTAAGGATTGTTTATGGTAGAATTTCCGGAAATTGCATATTTTATGTCCAAAGATTTATTGTCAAAAAATTCAAAAGAAGATGTTTATGAAAAAATTGCAATAACAGCTTCAAAATTTATAAAAAGCGATTTGATAACAATATTTATTATTAACAATGAACTTACTAAGCAGGGATTCCCTGAATTATCGAATAATATAAATTGCATAAAGTATTACAAAAAAAATCAATTTATAAAAAAATATTTTATGCTTAATATGGGAGAAAGCATAATCGGTTCCGTTATTGAAAACGGCGAGCCTATTGTTATTAAAGATTTTAAAGAAAACTTAACCGATGCTTACTATGAAGTAGAGAAACAGTTTTCGGGAATGAGTTCTCTTTTAAGCATACCCATTTTTGCAGGACCGTTAGTTCTAGGGGCGCTCAATATTTATTCTGAAGATATTTACGAATTTACGGAACAGGAAGAAGAAATCGGAAATTTTATCGCCTTATTAAGCGGAATATTTATTTATAATTCAACGCTATTTGAAAATGCCAATTTTTTATATCTTAATCAAAAACAGCAAAATGAAAAAGTCAGCACGCTTCTTTCTATGTCTAATCTTGTTTCATCTTCGCTTGATTTATTTAATATTTTAAGTTTAAGCGTAGATAAATTAATGGAATTTACCGGCACCGATGGTGCCGCGGTATATTTTACGGATAAAGAAGAAAATAAATTTTGCTATGAATTTTTTAATTGCGGCAAACCTGAATGTGAATTATATAACAGCGCATTATATTGCTACACCTCTTCTAATTTTCAATGTATTTATTTAAACGAAAAATTTTTTCAGAATGCAAATAATTATGAAAGTTTAAATCATGATTTTTTTAAATGCGAAAAATCCGACGTAATTTTGTCTAAATGCACAGAGTGCCAATATTTTAAGAACTCGCAGCTTAAACTGCTAAAATTATTTTTGAGAAAAAAAGGGAAAACTTATGCTGCCGAAATTGTAGAAAATAAAAATAACAATTGTAATGACAAAGATAAAATTATATACACTTTAGATAATACCGAAAATAATCAAAACTCATCGTTGTCTATTAGTTTGCCGTCGTCATTTTTTGCCGGCGCAGAGCTGTGTTTAGATTGTTTTAAAAATTTTAAGCCTATTATCAGAAGCTTTAATGATAATATTTTTGAAAACATAATATATAAAGATAAGTTTGAAGATTCTAACAATAATAATATATCTAAAACAAAATATGATTGTTTAAAGGATTTATACGCATTAACAGAGGTATTAATTCCGCTTAAGACGGAAAAAAATTTTATTGGATTTATTTTTCTTTTAAATGATAATATTTATGAAAATTTACAAAAAGAAAATAAGAAAAATGAACGTAAAATAAGACCTATAAACGCTCAGTCGGGTAATTTGATTAATTTGCCCGATTCGTTAGATTTTTTATCCGCAGTTTCGGATATTATTGCAGCGGCATTGTCAAATGCAGAGATTCTTAATGTAGTGGAAGAAGCGCATTTTGAAACTATTAATTCAATGTCGGAAGCGATAAAAGCAAGAGATGAATATACTAAAAGTCATGGAGACAGGCTTGTGGAATATGCAACATTAATAGCCGCCAAATTAGGTTTAAACCAAGTTGCTATAAGAGATATAAAATATGGCGCCGTATTGCACGATGTCGGCAAAATAGGCATTAGAGATTCGATTTTAAATAAACCGGGAAAACTCACGGACGAAGAGTACGAAGAAATAAAAAAACATCCTGAAATAGGTTTTAATTTATTAAAAAAAATAAAATTTTTAACTCCAGTTGCCAATATTGTTCTGCATCATCAGGAAAGATATGACGGCAAGGGGTATCCTGAAGGATTAAAAGGCGATTCTATACCTGTAGGTTCAAGAATTATTGCCGTTATTGATACTTTTGACGCTATAACCACCAATCGTCCCTATAGAAAAGCTTTATCTAAAGAAATAGCATTGCAGGAAATAAAAAAATGCTCGGGAACTCAATTTGACCCAAAAATAGTCAATTTTTTTCTTGAAATTATATCTGAAGAAAAAGATTAAACCGATTATTTATAAATAAAATAATTAAAAATTTATTTAAATAACTTTGCTGGTTTTTAAATTTTCACCTATTAGGTGTGTCATTCTTGTTCCTGTATAGGCAGGAAAGTTTTGAAGTAGAAATGTGTACGCCATTTCTGTTCACGAGGCTATAAGCCATATAAATGCGTGCCGTTTATGGCGAAGCGGTCATTCAGTATTTTATAAGCTTTGCATATATTTAACAATTTCTATCGGCAATTTTGAGACATATATAAATTAAAAAGTTGATTATATTATTTATAAACGATTAATGACCGATAAATATTTAATGATTCAGGGAACATCAAGTTCTGCTGGGAAAAGTTCGTTAACGGCAGGTTTTTTGCATTATTTTTCAAACAATGGTTTTGTCTGCTCTCCTTTTAAGCCTCAAAATATGTCTTTAAACAGTTATGTAACCGATGACGGCTGCGAAATTGCGCGTTCACAATCTATGCAGGCTGAAGCGGCAGGCATCAAGCCTACAAAGTTTATGAATCCTATTTTAATAAAACCTTGCAAAGATAATTTAATGCATGTGGTTGTAAATGGAAAATTTTTTGGCAATATGACTTTTCAAGAATACAATTCTAAAAAAGATGAATTTGTCAAAATAATAAAAAAAAATTTTGAATATTTATTAAGCAAAAACGATATTGTAATTATTGAAGGCGCAGGCAGTCCTGCAGAGATTAATCTTTACGATGTAGATATTGCAAATATGGGTTTTGCTGAACTTTACGACATTCCTGTGATACTTGCGGCAGATATAGAACGCGGAGGAGTTTTTGCGTCAATTTACGGTACAATAATGCTTTTACCCGATAAATGGAAAAAATTAATAAAAGGGTTTATCATTAATAAATTCAGAGGAGATGAATCTATTCTTAAATCAGGAATTGAAATAATAGAAAAAAAAGTGGGAATACCGTGTCTGGGAGTTATACCATACATAGAAAATCTATATATAGAAGCAGAAGACAGTTTAAATTTGCAATATTACGATAAAATCAAAAAAATAAATTCTAATGAACGTAATTCATCAAAAAATAACGATAAAATTTTAGCTAACAACAATAACAATAAGAATAAATTTGATATAAACATTTTTTTAAATCAAAATATTTGTTATAAAGATGGTAATAAGCTTAAAAAAATTCAAAAACTTGAAGATAACAAATTTGAACTTTATGAGAATGAAAACAATAAAATTAAAATTGGAATTATATATTTAGATAGTATTTCAAATTTTAATGAATTCGATCCGCTTTTTCTTGACGAGAGATTTAATATTTCTTTTATTAAAGAATCGTCTAATAAAGAAACCTCTTTTAATTTAAATAGTTTTGATATAATTATTATTCCGGGAACAAAATCTACTATTTCAGATTTAAAAAAAATTAAAAAAATAGGATTATTTAATTGTATTAAAAATTATTATCATAATTCGGAAGGTATTATTATGGGTATATGCGGCGGATTTCAAATGATGGGAAAATTCATCAATGACCCTATGTATATAGAATCTCAAGAATCAAATATTGAAGGTTTCGGTTTTTTTGATATGGAAACCGTAATGCAAAAAGAAAAAATACTTTTTAATCACAAGTATAAAATTAATAATAAATCAGATTTTTTTCAGGATGATTTAAATGAAATATTGCTTGACGGTTATGAAATACATAACGGAGTATCATTTTTTAATACTATTAATACTAAAGGAATTAATGCACAAACGGAAGAATTATTTAGCAATTTTACAGGAAAAGGAATTATATCTAAAGATAGGGTTTTAATAGGAACTTATGTTCACGGTTTATTTGAAAACGATATATTTAGAAATATTATAGCTTCCGCATTAATAAAAAAAAAGAAAATAAACAATGAAAATTACGGAAATAAATACAATAATAATAGCAATTTAATTATTAATAAAAATAGCAATAAAAATAATGATTTTTCTTATCAAAAAATCAAAAATTATAATTTTGAATTATTGGCAGAAATTTTAGAAAAGAGTGTAAATATGCCCTTGATTAAATCAATATTAAGATTATAATTAAGATAAAAATGAATAATTAATAATTAATAATTAACTCAAAATCGCCGATATAATGTGATATAATATATCCGATTTATTTTATTCTTTGCTTTCTTTGCTTATAGTTATGTTTGATATAAAAAAGTGAAAAAGAAATCAGATTAATTTTACGCATAGCTGATATAAAATATTATCTTGGCTTAATATAATAATTAGGCGTAAAAATCCGCCTTTTTTTCTCAAAAAACATTAATTGCAAAATTAAATATAAATACCCGCAATTCTTTTAAAAAGAAAAGCGGGTATAAACTTTTAAAAATAAATTAATAAAAATAAGTTAGCTTATTTTTTCTCTTACTTTTTAGCTGCTGCCGTCTTTTTAGCTGCTGCTATTTTAGCTGCTGCTATTTTAGCTGCTGCCGTCTTTTTAGCTGCTGCTATTTTAGCTGCTGCCGTCTTTTTAGCTGCTGCTACTTTAGCTGCTGCCTTTTTAGACGGAACAGTCGGAGCCGCTGGTGCTGCCGGGGCTGGTTTAGCAGTCGGTTTTTTGGCACATCCAGAAAATGCTAAAGTAGATAAAGCCAAAAACATTCCTACGATTAATACTGTAAGCTTCTTCTTCAAAATTAATCACCTCCTTTAATAATATTTATTCTATTTTTAGCTATGACTTTTGTCAAGAAAAATTTATAACAATTTATTATTATTTATATTAACCTGTTATAATATAAATAATAATAAATTGTTAATTTGAAAATAATTTATTTATTATATGCATGAACTAAATATATATATAATAAATTATACTATGAAAATTATACTATGAAAATTAAACTATGAAAATTAAACTATGAAAATTAAACTATGAAAATTAAACTATGAAAATTAAACTATGAAAATTAAACTATGAAAATTAAACTATGAAAATTAAACTAT